>NSII01000069.1 GCA_002737305.1 Synechococcus sp. Baikal-G1 | reverse complement strand
AACGAAGCGCCGCAACGGGAAGGCGATTTCTTCAGGGTGCCCAAAATTCTGGTCGATTAATCAAGCCTCCAGCAAAACCCNCAAGCCCATCGTTGAGCGCAATACCCTCACCCCCAGGGTTCTCCTAACGCTGGGGAGAAACGGCCGTGCGGTGGAGCAGATCAAGCACGTGGCGACGGGCCCGCAGGGTKGGCATCAGGGCTGCGATTGGCCGCAGGCGACTGCGGCGTTTTTTGTGGCTGCGCACGCCCAGAACAATGTCGTAGAGGAAATTCAAAAAATCGTGCTTGCTTTCAAACAGGCCGAGCCGCTGGGGGGATCCTTTGGCATCCAGCAGGTCCTTCGTGGCGTGGTAGGCGGGCCGGTATTCAAACCAGGGAATCGAGGGCCACAGGTGGTGCACCAGGTGGTAGTTCTGGCCCATGATCAACCAGTTCATTAACCAACCGGGATACACCCGGGCGTTGTGCCAGCGGTTGCGGGATTGGAAGGGRCGGTGCGGCAAATAATCAAAGAAGAGGCCCAATGTCACCCCTACCATCAGGGCCGGGGCGAACCAGCAATTGAAAATGAAGCCGAGGAAATCAAACTTGTTGGCCGCCACCACAATGCTGATGAACACCCCCCTGGCGATGCCCCACTCCAGCAGCTCATGCTGACGCCAGAGRCGATGGCGAAAGAAAAAGAACTCGTGATAAAAGAAACGCGGCGCGATCAGCCAGAGCGGCCCAAAGGTGGACACGATGTGATCGGGATCCTGCTTGGGATCATTCACATGGGCGTGGTGTTGCAGGTGCACCCGCGTAAACACCGGAAAGCTGAAGCCCAGCAGCAGGGCAGCGCCATGGCCCATCACCGCATTCCAAAAGCGGTTGGGGTGGGCGGCGTTGTGGCAGGCGTCATGGATGACGGTKCCCTCCAGATGCAGGGCCAGGAAGCCCAGGGCCAGCAGGACCGGCAACGACCACTGAGCCACGAACCAACCCCAGATCGTCAGGGCTGCCAGGCCGTAGCCGGCCAGGAACAGGCCCACGGTGGGGTTCCAGCCGTTGGGGGGATCAAGAAACTCCCGCGGCACCGATTGGTAACGGGGCCTGGCATCGCCTTGGCTGGAGGTCTGAGTAGGGGCCAGGGTTGATGTCATCTCCTGCAACCGCACCCAAACACGCATCGAGGCACCACCATAAGGAGCAGGACCTAGGCACCGCTGAACCGGGGTCGTAGGGGCCAGGGCGCCCGGGTCCAAGCCTGGGCAGCACTGCCCGTGCCACACCGCCGTCCAAGGGCCGCCAGCCAGCCCTCGGATCCGCCATGCCCACCGGGGGACTTGAACCCCCACGACCGAAGCCACTGGTACCTAAAACCAGCGCGTCTACCAATTCCGCCAGGTGGGCAGGAGCYGACTGTACGGAGTGGCCCCGGAGATTGCCCAGAATGGGAACACCACCGAGCCGCTCGCCATGTTTGCCACCCTGGGGGGAAGCCTGGCCCTGCTGCTGGGGCTGGTGGTGTTGCTGGTGCCCCTGCTCACCCCCGAACTGAGCCGGGCCCGCGATGCCGTCTGGGGGGCCRTGTTGCTGCTGCTAGGCCTGGTGCTCCTGACCAGCTCGGACCGGCTGGGCGGCTCGCCRATGGTGGCGGTGCTCTGCGGCAGCTTGCTGATCGGCAGGCTGGGGAGTGAGGTCGGCCAGCAACGCTGGCGGGCCCTCACGCCGGAGGAACAGCAGCGACTGGGCTCCGGYGCCCACTGGCGCACGGCCTGCGGCCAAGTGCTGGCCAGCCTGGGGGCCCTGCAGGGGA
>NSII01000068.1 GCA_002737305.1 Synechococcus sp. Baikal-G1 | reverse complement strand
TAYGCCCTGCTCCAAGGCAAGCGGGCGCGGTTCATCCCKGGCTGGGACTGCCACGGGCTGCCGATCGAACTGAAGGTGTTGCAGGCCCTGGGCAGCAGCGAACGCCAGGCCCTCACCCCGATCAGCCTGCGCCAGAAGGCCCACGCCTACGCCCTCGAGCAGGTGGAGGGCCAGAAAACGGGTTTTCGCCGCTGGGGCATCTGGGCCGACTGGGACCAGCCCTACCTCACCTTGAACAAGGACTACGAGGCCGCCCAGATCGGGGTGTTTGGCCAGATGGTGCTRGCCGGCCACATCTACCGGGGCCTCAAGCCGGTGCATTGGAGCCCCAGCTCGCGCACGGCCCTGGCCGAGGCCGAACTGGAATACCCGGACGGCCACACCTCCCCGAGCGTCTACGTGGCCTTTGCGGTGCGCGMGCTGCCGGAGGCCCTAGCCAGCAAGCTCGCCGCCACGGGCTTGGCCCAGGCCGCAGCCACKGCCCCGGGCGGGCTGGCGGTGGCGATCTGGACCACCACCCCCTGGACCCTGCCCGCCAACCTGGCGGTGTCGGTGAAYGGCAGCCTYAACTACGCCATCTGCCGCGTCAGCGTTCCGCCCGCAGCCCCACCAGCCAGCGAAGGGCCCGAGGCARCCCCGGGCGCCCGCCCCAGCCACCTGCTGGTGGCCAGCGACTTGATCGCCAGCCTCGAAACCAGCCTGGGCCTGGGCCTCGAACCGGTGCTGACCCTCAAGGGCAGCGAGCTGGAAGGGATCGCCTACCAACACCCCCTGTTTGAGCGCCGCAGCCCGGTGGTGCTGGGCGGCGACTACATCACCACCGAAACGGGCACAGGGCTAGTTCACACCGCCCCCGGCCATGGCGTCGACGACTTCAACACCGGCAAGAAATACGGCCTGGCGGTGCTTTGTCCTGTGGATGAGGCGGGCAATCTCACCGCCGAAGCGGGCCCATTTGCTGGCACCAACGTGCTCAAGGACGCCAACGGGGCGATCATCGCCGCCCTCCAAGACGCAGGCGCYCTCTTGGCGGAACAGCGCTACGCCCACCGCTATCCCTACGACTGGCGCACCAAAAAACCAACGATCTTCCGGGCCACCGAGCAGTGGTTTGCCTCCGTGGCGGGTTTCCGGGCCCAGGCCCTGGCCGCGATTGAAACAGTGACCTGGACCCCGGAAAGTGGCCAAAACCGGATCGAGGCGATGGTGCGCGATCGCGGCGATTGGTGCATCTCGCGCCAGCGCACCTGGGGGCTGCCGATCCCGGTCTTCTATCACCGCCAAACCAGCGAGGTGCTCGTTAACGCCGACACCCTCGCCCACATCCAGGCCCTGATTGCTGACCACGGCTCCGATGTCTGGTGGCAACGGCAGGAGGCGGACCTGCTGCCGCCTTCCTACGCCGACCAGGCCCACCTRTGGCGCAAGGGCAGCGACACCATGGATGTGTGGTTCGACTCCGGCTCCTCCTGGGCGGGGGTGCTGGGGGGYTTGGCCGCTGCCAACGGGGGCACCAGCGCCAACACCACCRCCCGGGCCGCCTATCCGGCCGATCTCTATTTGGAAGGCTCCGACCAACACCGGGGCTGGTTCCARAGCAGCCTGCTCACCTCGGTGGCGGTCCATGGCCAGGCCCCCTACAGGCGGGTGCTCACCCATGGCTTCGTGCTCGATGAAAAGGGCCGCAAGATGAGCAAATCCCTGGGCAATGTGGTGGATCCGGCGATCCTGGTGGAGGGGGGCAAAAACGAGAAGCAGGAGCCGGCCTACGGCGCCGATGTGCTGCGCCTGTGGGTGAGTTCGGTGGACTATTCCGCCGATGTGCCCCTGGGCCCGGGGATTATCAAACAGCTGGCCGATGTCTACCGCAAGGTGCGCAACACGGCCCGCTACCTGCTCGGCAACCTGCACGATTTCGATCCCCGGCCCCAGGCCGAGGGGGGCCACGCCATCGCGATCGAGGAACTGCCCCTGCTCGATCGCTGGATGCTGCAGCGCACCGCCGCCCTGATCGATGGGGTGCAGGCCGATTTCGAGAGCTATGAGTTTTATCGCTTCTTCCAGGCCCTGCAGAACTTCTGYGTGGTGGATCTCTCGAATGTGTATCTCGATATCGCCAAGGATCGCCTCTATGTGAGTGCCGCCGGCTCCTTGCGGCGCCGCAGYTGCCAAACGGTGCTGGCCCTGGTGGTGGAGCGGCTGGCCGGGCTGATTGCGCCGGTGTTGTGTCACATGGCSGARGACATCTGGCAGAACCTGCCCTATCCGGTGGCCGAGGCCTCGGTGTTTGAGCGGGGCTGGCCGACCGTGCCGGCCAGCTGGCGCGACACCAGCCTGGAGGCACCCCTAGGCGAGATCCTGGCCCTGCGGGCCCAGGTGAATCGCCAGCTGGAGGCCTGCCGCAAGCAGGGGGACAAGGCGGCCGGCATCGGCGCCTCCCTGGAAGCCCAGGTGCASYTGGAGCTCGCCCCGGGCGAAGCCACGGCGGCCCTGCGCGAGGCCCTGGCCCTGCTGGAAGCCAGTGCCCACACCAGCGTCGACAACCTGGCCGACTGGCTGCTGGTCTCAGCCGTGCGGTTCGGAGGCAAGGCTCCAGGGGC
>NSII01000067.1 GCA_002737305.1 Synechococcus sp. Baikal-G1 | reverse complement strand
YGGCAGGGCMGGCTGGTCGGGATCAAAGGCGGTGGGGTGGCTGAGGCTGCTGGAGAAACCCCGGAAGATCAACAGTTCAAAGGGCTCGGCTAGCCGATCGGGCCCGAGGCCAGACCCWTCAGGGCTGGGCAGCTCGCCCGTGAGGCGCAGCACCCGATCGGGCCGGTCACGGCTGATCGCTTCAAGGGCCGTCAGCAGGGCGGCCACGGCCACAGCAGCCATGGGATTTAGAAGCCGCCCGCAACCCGGCCCTGCTTGGGCAGGCGCACTAGCAGCCACTGCAGGAAGCCCACCACAAACCCCACCAGGGCTAGGTAGCCCACAAAGGCCGCGATGGTGTTGGTCCAGGCGCCGCCAAACAGGAACGAGAAGAGCCGGTCGACATRCAGGTTGAGGCCCCGGGGCGCCTCCAGCCAGACCGCACAGAAGGGCCGGGTTACGGGCCCCACAAAGCAGCCGAAGGCCGTGGCACTGAGGGCGGCGCCCAGCAGGCCAAAGGCGGTAGCTCCCCATCGCCAGGCCCGCAGGGTGAAGGGCAGGGGCCGCCAGGGGGGCTGGTCGGCCAGCTCCTCATTGAGATCCACCCAAAACCACAACGACGCCACCACCAGCAGCTGGGCCGCGCCCGCCAGCAGGTAGCCCAGGGGGCGCCCATCGGTGAACAGCAGGGCTGTGATCACCAGCAGGCTCGCCACCTTCCAGTAGATGGTGAGCAACCGCACCATGGCGCCATCGCGCCGCAACGCGGCCCAGATCAACAACACCAGGGGCAAGCCGAAGCTGAACATCGCCGCYAGGCGATAGTCCAGCCACACCAGGCTGCGATAGAGCAAATCCTGCACGGACGGGGGTCGGGGTTCCGCCATTATCCGTGGCCCGGCGCAACCCTTGGCAGCAGTAGGGTCCGCCCATGGCAGGCCGTTCCCCCTTCCCCTGGCTCCCGGACAGGTGGCTGCCTAGCCGGTTTCGCCCGGAAACCAGTAGCGCTGGCCGCGCCAAA
>NSII01000066.1 GCA_002737305.1 Synechococcus sp. Baikal-G1 | reverse complement strand
CCTCGAGCTGCGCTCCAGSGGCGGAGCCGGCCCTGGTGGTGGCGGTGACGAGGCGGATCTGGCCCTGGTCTTCTGCTCCACSGCCTACGCCAGTGACCTGCCGCGGCTGTTGCCGCTGCTGCGCCAGAGCCTGACGGCACGCCATTGGATCGGCTGCGTCGGCGGTGGCGTGGTGGGCACCGGCGCCGATGGCAGCCCCCACGAAATTGAACAGCAGGCGGCCCTGGCCGTGACCCTGCTGCGACTCCCCGGCGCCAAACTGCAGCCCTTCGTGCTCGATGCCAAGCAGCTGCCCGATCTCGATGGCTCGGCCCAGCCCTGGCTGGACTGGGTTGGGGCCGACCCGGCCCTGGCCGAATCGATGCTCCTCTTCATCGACCCGGGCTGCCCCAGCATCAATGACCTGATCAGCGGCCTGGACTACGCCTAYCCCCAGGTGGACAAGGTGGGCGGCATTGCCGGTCCCCATAGCGCCAATGGCGGCTCCCTGCTCTTCGATGACCAGGTRGTGGAGGGGGCCGTGGGCTGCCTGATCGGCGGCCGCTGGCGGCTCGATCCGGTGGTCGCCCAGGGCTGCCGGCCGATTGGCCCRGTGTTTGCGGTGGAGCGCTCAGAGCGCAATGTGATYCTGGAATTGACGGACGGCAGCAAAAAAGCCACCCCCGTGGCCTGCCTCCAGACCATCCTCGAAACCCTCAGCCCGGCCGAACGGGAGCTGGTGCGCCATTCCCTCTTCCTTGGGGTGGGCCGCAGCAACGTCCAGCTCAGCGGTTCCGAACCTTCGGCCTTCCTGGTGCGCAACCTGCTGGGGGTGGATCCCCGCAACGGCGCCATCGCCGTGGCCGAACGGCTGCGGCTGGGCCAGCAGGTGCAATTCCAGTTGCGCGATGCCGCCACCTCCCGCCAGGAGCTGCAGCARCTGCTGGAGCGCCAGAGCCAGGTCGGGCCCGAGCCCCTGGCGGCCCTGTTGTTCGCCTGCCTGGGCCGGGGCAAGGGCCTCTATGGCGGCCCGGATGGCGATGTGGGCATCTGCCAGGGGCTGTTTCCAGCCGTGCCGATCAGCGGCGCCTTCTGCAACGGCGAGATCGGCCCGGTGGCCGGCACCACCCATCTCCATGGCTACACGGCCAGCTGGGGCTTCCTGGTGCCCAGTCCGGCTCCGGGGGCCAGCGATGCTGGGAGCTCCTCCGATCCGCCTGCCTGAGCCGGCATGGTTCGTCAGCACGTCAATCCGCTCAGCCGCTTTTTCCAGCTGGAGCGGTCCCTGCCCCCTCCCGGGGAGCTGTTCGCTAATCCGGAGCAGCCCCTGCAGCTCGACATCGGCTGCGCCCGCGGCCGTTTTCTCCTGGCCCTGGCCCAGCAGCAAGCAGGCAGCAACCACCTGGGCGTGGAGATCCGCCAGCCCCTCGTGGATGCTGCCGAAGCCGATCGCCAGCGGCTGGCGCTCACCAACCTCCACTACCTCTTCTGCAACGCCAACATCAGCCTGGAAACCTGGCTAGCAGCCCTACCGGCAGGACTGCTCGAGCGGGTGACGATCCAGTTCCCCGACCCCTGGTTCAAGCTCAAACACCACAAACGGCGGGTGCTGCAACCGGCCCTGCTCTGCAGCCTGGCCGGCGCCCTGGCCCCCGGGCGCGAGCTGTTTCTGCAAAGCGATGTGCTGGCCGTGATCGAGCCGATGGTGGCCGTGGTGGAAGCCAGCGGYTGCTTTGCCAGGCCCGAGGCGGACGCCCGCCCCTGGCGGCAGGCCAACCCCCTGCCGGTGGCCACGGAACGGGAAMGCCTGGTGGTGGGCCAGGGGCTGCCGGTCTAYCGGGTGCTTTACCTGCGCAACGAAGCGCCCGTGCCCAGCCCCCAGGCCCTGGAGGCCGGGGCCGAAGGCGCCGATAATCCGGCCACGACCCCGGCGCCCKAGCCGTCCGCACCGCCCGGCAGCCCATGACCCCCGCTCCCGCCCCTACCCCCTGGCTGCTGCGCTGGCAGGGCCTGCTTGCCYGCGGCAGCGATGGACCGCTGGCCAGCCGGCTGAGCGGCCTGGCGGGCCTGGTGCTCTGCGCCCTGATGGCGGGCCTGCCCCTGGTCACCCGAGGCGGCCTCAGCCTTTTGATTCTTTCGTGCGGGCTGCTCTGGCTGGTGATCGCCCTAACACGCCCCAGCAGCGGCCGCCTGAGCCCGATCAGCGTCTGGATCCTGGTGG
>NSII01000074.1 GCA_002737305.1 Synechococcus sp. Baikal-G1 | reverse complement strand
AACTAAAGCCCCCTCTGTAAGGAGGGGGCTTTTTCATGGCTTGGCCCTTGTTCTGCTTTGCCCGTGCTCAGCCGCGCTTGGGTTGGGGCGCTTCAGGGGCTGGCTGGGGCAGACACCACAGGGGCTAACTGCCGGCCTGCGGCCTTTGTAGGCTCCAGAAAGCACGATTTCCCCATGGGCAGCAGCTTCGGCGACCTCTTCCGCATCAGCACCTTCGGGGAATCCCACGGCGGTGGGGTCGGAGTGATCGTGGATGGCTGTCCGCCCCGGCTGGAGCTGGATCTGGCCGCCATCCAGGCGGAACTGGACCGGCGCAAACCGGGCCAGAGCCGGATCACCACTCCCCGCAAGGAAGAGGACCAGGTGGAGATCCTCAGCGGCCTGCTCGATGGCGTCACCCTGGGCACGCCCATCGCCATGGTGGTGCGCAACAAGGACCAACGCCCCGGCGATTACAAGGACATGGAGGTGGCGTTTCGCCCCTCCCATGCCGATGCCACCTACCAGGCCAAATACGGCATCCAGGCCCGCAGTGGCGGCGGCCGGGCCTCCGCCCGCGAAACGATCGGCCGGGTGGCAGCCGGCGCCATCGCCAAGCAGCTGCTGGCCAAGGCCCACGGCACCGAAGTGCTGGCCTGGGTGCGGCGCATCCACACGATTGAGGCCGACATTGATCCCGCCAGCGTCAACCTGGAGGCGATAGAGCGCACCATCGTGCGCTGCCCCGATCCGGTGGTGGCCGAACAGATGATTGCCCGAATCGAGGCGATCGGCCGCGAGGGCGATTCCTGCGGTGGCGTGATCGAGTGCCTGGTGCGGCGGCCGCCCGTGGGCCTGGGCATGCCGGTGTTCGACAAGTTAGAGGCCGACCTGGCCAAGGCCCTGATGTCCCTGCCCGCCACCAAGGGCTTTGAAATCGGTTCGGGCTTCGGCGGCACCCTGCTCAAGGGCAGTGACCACAACGATGCCTTCCTGCCCAGCGCGGATGGCCGCCTGCGCACCGCCACCAATAACTCCGGTGGCATCCAGGGCGGCATCAGCAATGGCGAAGCGATCCAGCTAAGGGTGGCCTTCAAGCCCACCGCCACGATCCGCAAAGCCCAGGCCACGATCACCGCMAGCGGCGAAGCCACCACCTTGGCCGCCAAGGGACGCCACGACCCCTGTGTGCTGCCYCGGGCCGTGCCCATGGTGGAGGCGATGGTRGCCCTGGTGTTAGCGGACCACCTGCTGCGCCAACAGGCTCAGTGCAGCCTTTGG
>NSII01000073.1 GCA_002737305.1 Synechococcus sp. Baikal-G1 | reverse complement strand
CTRGGGGTGCAACGAACAGGCGACCGCCCAGGGCTACGGCATCCACCCCCTGCTGCAGCCAGGGCAGCACATCGGCGCAGGCCAGCCCGCCTGCAGCGATGCAGAAGGGCAGGGGCCCCAGCGGGCCCGCCAGGGACGCCCAATAGGTGGGCCCCAGGGGCCGCGCCGGAAACAATTTGACGATTGGGCAGCCCAGCCGCTGGGCCTGGTGCACTTCGGTGGGACTGTGGACCCCAGGCACCAGGGTGAGGCCAAGTTGGCCGGCGCGCTGCAGCAGCTGCGGATCGAAGATCGGCGACACGGCATAGGCCAGGCCCCCGGCAGCCCCAGCCTCCAGCTGCTCCGGGGTCGTGACGGAGGCAGCCCCCAGGTGCAGGGCCGGGAAGGCGGCCGCCAGGCTCAGGCAGCCCTCACTCCAGGYCCTAGAGGCCTCCACGGCAAGTTCCACATGAACAAGGCCCACCGCCTGGAGCTTCTCCAGCTGACGGTGGGCCTGTTGGACCGTGCGCGGCCGCAGAACGGCCAGCAGGGGCTGGGCAACCAAGGAGTGCACCAGCCCCCTGGGATCGGAGATCCCAGGGGGGCGCCGCTCAGACGTATTCAGCGACCTGCACCGGACTGCGGATGAGCAGCTCCTGTAGGCCCTCCGCGTCCACGGTTTCCTTCTCCACCAGCATGTCGGCCAGTTCATCGAGAACGGARCGATTGTTGGTGAGCACGCTGGTGGCCCGCTTGTAGGCCACGGCGACCAGCTCAGACACTTCCTCGTCGATGGCGGCAGCGGTGTCTTCGGAGAAGTCGCGCTCGGCGGCGATATCGCGGCCCAGGAACATGCCCCCCTGGGCGCGGCCCAGGGCGACGGGGCCAAGGCGATCACTCATGCCAAAGCGGGTCACCATCTGGCGGGCCACCCGGGCCACCTGCTGGAGGTCGTTGGAGGCACCGGTGGTGACCTCATCCTCGCCGTAAACGATTTCCTCGGCGACGCGGCCGCCCAGGGCCACGGCCATCTGGTTCTGGAGATAGGAACGGGAATAGAGACCCGATTCCATCCGCTCTTCACTGGGGGTGAAGAAGGTGAGGCCGCCGGCCTGGCCGCGGGGAATGATGCTGATCTTCTGAACCGGGTCGTAATCGGGCATCAGGGCGCCGACCAGGGCATGGCCGGCCTCGTGATACGCCACCAGGCGCTTGCGCTTCTCGCTCATAACGCGGTCCTTTTTCTCAGGACCGGCCATCACGCGCTCGATGGCGTCGTTCACCTCATCCATGGAGATTTCGGTGAGCTCGTGGCGGGCCGCCAGGATCGCCGCCTCGTTGAGCAGGTTGGCCAGGTCGGCGCCGGTGAACCCGGGGGTGCGGCGAGCCACCTTGTCGAGGTCTACGTCCTTGGAGAGGGTCTTGCCGCGGGCATGGACACCGAGGATCTGGAGGCGGCCGGCGTAGTCGGGGCGGTCAACGACCACCTGGCGATCGAAGCGGCCGGGCCGCATCAGGGCCGAATCGAGCACATCAGGGCGGTTGGTGGCAGCCACGATGATGATGCCGGTGTTGCCCTCAAAGCCATCCATCTCGGTGAGCAGCTGGTTGAGGGTTTGCTCCCGCTCATCGTTGCCACCGCCGAGGCCCGCGCCCCGCTGGCGGCCCACGGCATCAATTTCGTCGATGAAAACGATGCAGGGGGCATTCTTTTTGGCCTGTTCGAACAGGTCGCGCACCCGGGAGGCGCCGACGCCCACGAACATCTCAACGAACTCCGAACCGGAGATCGAGAAGAAGGGCACGCCCGCTTCGCCAGCAACGGCTTTGGCCAGAAGGGTTTTGCCGGTGCCCGGAGGGCCCACCAGCAACACACCCTTGGGAATCTTGGCGCCGACGGCCGTGAAGCGATCGGGGTTCTTGAGGAAGTCGACCACCTCGGTGAGCTCGAGCTTGGCGCCCTCAATGCCGGCCACATCGCCGAAGGTCACCTGGGTTTGGGGTTCCATCTGGACCCGGGCCTTGCTTTTGCCAAAGTTCATGGCCTGGTTGCCGCCGCCGCCCTGGGCGCGGCGCAACAGGAAGAACAGGCCCCCGAGCAGCAGCAGCGGGAAGATCAAACTGCCCACGGCCTGCTGCCAGGCGGCCGGCTCCCGGCTGGGTTGCACGGCAATGTCGACGTTATGGGCCGTGAGCAGCTTGAGCAGATCCTTGTCAGGAGCCAGGTTGACGACGGCCCGCTGGCCGTCGTTCTCGACGACCTGGGCGGTGCCGCGGTCTGGCGAGATCAACACCCGCGACACGGAGTTGGCCTCCACGGCCTCCACAAAATCGCTGTAGCGCAGGGTGCGGGTCGCCTGGGCGGGATCGGGCCGGGGGTCGAGGAAGGCGGTGCCCACGGCGATCACCACGATCGCCACC
>NSII01000072.1 GCA_002737305.1 Synechococcus sp. Baikal-G1 | reverse complement strand
CASGGGGCTCTGGGCCCTCAGGCAGCGCGCAGAACCTCCACCACGCTACGGAAGGCGAACCATTCCGGGATCTCCTCGCCGCTACGCAGCATCTGGCGGAACTGGGTGCCGCTGAGCTTGCGCACGTGCAGGCCCCGGGCCTCGGCGTGTTCGGCGGTGACATAGCCCTCCTCCTCGGTGTAGACGAGGTTGAGCGAGGGCACGGTTTCCATGCCCAGCTCGCTGGCGTTGTCGCGGGCGAAATCCTGGGCCTGGTAGGGGCCGTAGAAGTCGTCAGCGCTGATCGAGCTCTTGCAGCCGGCCATGTCGCGGCCAATGATGAAGTGGGTGCAGCCGTAGTTCTTGCGGATGATCATGTGCTGCAGGGCCTCGCGCGGGCCGGCCATGTGCATCGAATAGGGCAGGTAGGCCCAGCGAATGCGGGGGTTATTCACCTCAGCGGCGAGGCGCTCATAGGTCTGGAAGCGCACCGCGCCGGAGATGTCGTCGTCCTGGGTGGGGCCGCAGGTGGGATGGACGAGCACCACCCCCTGGTCGCTGACGTTGCTGGCCTCCAGGGCCTTTGTGAACAGCTCGTAGTGGGCGCGGTGGATGGGGTTGCGGCACTGGAAGGCGACCACGTCCTGGCCCTCTGGMAGGGTGGCGCGCACCTCGGCCGGGCTCTTGCAGGGGAACACCCGGCTGGGCAGCTCCAGGCCCTCAATCGGCCCGCCTAGATAAAAGCGCCCCCGCTCGGTGGCGATCATCTTCACGGCCGGGTGTTCCAGGGAGGTGGTGCCGTAGCAGCCGAGGGCCTCGCGGGCCTTATCGGGCTCCCAGCGACTCTCCACGGTCATCACCGCCAGGTCCTGGCCCCTGTAGGTGAGCAGTAGGCGCTGGCCGACCAGCACATCGTCGCGCTGGGTGTCCATCACGATCGGCAGGCCAAACAGCAGGCCGCTGCTGGTGCGGTGGCTGGCCACCACCGAGAGGTAGTCCTCCTGGTGCATGAAGCCGYGCAGGGGCGAGAAGCCACCCACCATCAGCAGTTCCACGTCACAGGCATTGCGGTCGCTGCACTCGATCACGTGGTCGACGCCGGCCTTAACGGCATCGCGCTGCTCCGCCGGCACCCGCAGATCAACCAGCACCCCGCCATGGGGGGCGATCAGGCCATGGGAAGCGGGTCCGGCGGCGAGGGTGCTGGTCATCGGCTCGGCTGAAGGCAGCTAGGCGGGGATTCTCCCAGAGCGCGCGCAGCGGACCACAAGAGCAGCCACAGATGGCAGGAGCCCCCAGCCGCAAGCGGCTTAAACCAGGGCCGGGCAACCATAAAAAAAGGGGGCCTGGGCCCCCGAAATGGGTGAGATCACTGGATCTAGAAGGCGGAAAAGCTCTGGCTGCCAGCCTGGCCAGGCTGGAGCTAGGGCTCCCCAGCCCGTTTAGACCTTTTCGAGACGGCCGTAGAGCTGGCCGGTGACTTTGACGTCAACGACAGGCTTGCTACCCATGTCAGTGTCAGAGGGCTGGATCGCCGTGAACACCCCGGCGAATTCGCCGGTCGCCGCGTCGACCTTGGTGATCGACAGGTTCATGGAGCCGGTGCCGTCGACGTAGCGCTTGACGTTTTCCTTGATGAGGTCCTCGTCATCGCCAGCGGGAACCAGGCCCATGGCGCTGCTGTAACCGGTGGTCAGACCCCGGCCCTTGGGATCGAGGAA
>NSII01000071.1 GCA_002737305.1 Synechococcus sp. Baikal-G1 | reverse complement strand
AAGGTGAAGGGCACTTCCTCACCACCGGGCAGCAGCACGGTGACGGGCTGGAAGTCGATGCCACCGAGCTCCTTAAAGGAGAGCTTGCCGTCCTGCTGGGTCAGGTCCCCATAGACCTGATCGAGGCTGGAGGTGTAGCGGGTGAGGATTTTGCCAGCGACGAATAGGGCTTCCTGGCGTTTGTTCGCCGGCTCGCCCTTCACAAACACCTCGGTGGGGTGCATGCAAATTTCACGCAGCTGGTACTTGGCCGAGGCGTCCAAGGGGATGGTGCCCCGGGCGGAATCGGGGAGGGTCGGGCAGTCGTTAGCCAGACCGGTGTTGTGGATGTCTGCGTAGGTGAGACTGGCCCGATCCACAGCCTTGGCGCCACCGCCGCACGCGGTGACCAGGGTGAGGCAGAGCGCCAGCACGAGGGCCAGCAGGGGACGGAAACGCATGGTGGAAAGCCGTTCAGGCAGGGAAAAACCTCGTGTTTTGGGGTTGACCCAAACGCGATAGTACCGGTGCTAAACCCTGATTCCGCGTACCATTGCGCGGCTCTCAACAACCTGTAAGCGGGAGCGCCATCCCCAGGCTCCATGCGCGACGCCAATCCCCACGACAACCCCGAACCCAGGGCCTGGGAGGCCAGGCTCCACGCCCTGGTCGCCGATGTGGACGCCATCGCCGCAGACCTAGGGGACCAGCCAGAGCAGCTGCTCACTTTGTTGCGCCAGATCGAGGCCCTGCACCGGCGCATCCAGGACGGTCCCTTCCGCACCAGCCTCCCCGCCGATCGCCACCAGTTCTTCACGCTGCTGCAGGCCATGGAGACCAGTGGCGGCTGGCCCTATATCCCCCGCCTGCAGCTGCGCACCTTCCTCGACATGCTCGAACGGGACGACCAGGAGCTGCCCCTAGGTTTGGCCCAAGAAGCCTCTGGGGCCGAAGCCGTGATCGCTGGGGACGGGCCCGACTCCAAGTGAACGGCGCAAGGCCGGCCGTTCCCCTGGGATCAAGCTCCAGCCCTAGGGCCTAGGGCCAGCAAGGCCGTGAGCAGCTGGTGGGCGATCGCCAACTTGCTGGCCGGGGCAAGGCTCAAGCAGCGATCCCCCGGCCCCAGCAACCAGCCCTGATTGGTGAAGGACCCGAAACCGGCTCCGGGGACATCAATCGGATTGGCAAACAGCAGATCGCAGCCCTTACGGGCGAACTTGA
>NSII01000070.1 GCA_002737305.1 Synechococcus sp. Baikal-G1 | reverse complement strand
AAGCCTGCAGGGCCTCCCAGTTGCGGGCCACGCCAGGGGATTGCCACATGGCCGTGTTCATCGCCGCTGCCGCCAACACCGGCGCCTCGGTCGCCAGGAGCACCGAGGCCAACAAGCTGTCGCCAAGGCCATGGACCCAGCGAGCCAGGCTGGTGGCACTCAGGGGCGCCAACAAGACCAGCTCGGCCCATTCGGCCAGCTCGATATGGAGCGGCCGGGATTCGCGGTGGTTCCACTGGTCGCCATCGAGGGCCACCGCCGCCCGGCTGAGGCTGGCCAGGGCCGGGGCACTCACCAGCTGGGCGGCACTGGGGGTGAGCACGCAGCGCACCTGGGCGCCCCGCTGGACCAGGGCACTGACCACCTGGGGCAGCTTGACCGCCGCAATGCTGCCGCTGATTGCCACCAGGATGCGCCGGCCCGCCAGGGAATCGGGCACGACGGCCTGATCGGGGCCCTGGTCGCTAGTCCCCATTAACTAGTCCTCATCGAAGGGTTCCTGGTCCACCAAATGCACGTAGGGCCTGGCCAGCTCAGGCCGGTGGATCGCCAAGGCCCGCATCAGGTGCCAGTCACTCAGGCCCTCAAAGGCGGTGGGGTAATCGTCGTCGTCGAGGCGTTGGGCCAGCTCGGCGATCGAGGCCTCATCGAAGCCTTCGAGCAGCTCGGGGGTGATCGCTCTGGGCGCGGCCATGGGGGACTCGTTCACGGCAGGGCCGGATATGGACGCCTCCATTCTCAATGCTGCGCGCCGCCCCCGTCTGCAGATCCTCACAGCCAGTCCCCGGAGGCCCTGGTCCTATCCAGCACCAGGCCGGAACCAGCCCAGGCAGCACCCCAAGCCACCCCTTAAACCGCCCTTGAGGGCTGTTAAGAACTGATAGCGTCATTCGACCGGAGGCCATCCCGCCGGGATCGGGGAGTTAGCTCAGTTGGTAGAGCGCTGCGATCGCACCGCAGAGGTCAGGGGTTCGAATCCCCTATTCTCCATCGCTTGATTCATCCTTCCCCAACTGGTTGAGTTGGCAGGGGCCAAGGGGGCCGCTGCAAAGGTAGGGGTCAAATTTCACCCCTTTGGATTCGAGCAATTGAAGCCGTTAGGAATGGTCTTTATGGTGGCGGTTGCCTGAGATCAAGTAACCACTCAAAGCAAGCACCAGCACGCTGGTACAAAACAGGAGCAGGGATGGGCCATCGTCAACCTTGAGGGTTAACATATACTTAAATGCTGTCACTATTAAGGCAACCACAAGCACCTTGACAAGCTTTTCTTTAAGCTGATCCAAATCTCGAATATCCAGAAGCCCGTTGGAAGCGCCGCTATTGGCTTCGCGGGCAGCATCAATACTCGATATGAGCAGCTCGTAAATACCATAGCCAAAAATCAATAACGCAATGCCGATTAAATAGAGATCAATGCCAGAAACAATACCAGCAAGCAGCTCCGCCTCAAAGCTATGTCCTTGGTCGCCAATGGCCTCCAATGATTGCAGGGCCATCAAGGAGCGAAAAATACTTTTGGTGCCTAAAATAAAAGTTACCAAGGTGCTCACTAGACTCATTACCACCGGCAGCATGGCGACCAGCCTGAAACGCCAGAGCAATTTCTCGAACAACAATTCGAGGCGCTTGGCCCGACCAGAGTTATGCAATTTAGGCTGATTACCCATCTAAAGTCGAATACTTCACGGCAAGATCTTAAGGCATGGCCAAGGACTTGGCCTGGTAATGAGTCGTCAAAGGCACAGGAGTGGCCGCGGGCAGATCGCTCCTGCCCTCTCTGGAGCCCCCTAGCCCGATCCGCGCCGAAAGGCGAACCACGCCCCACAAGGGCCCGGACTCTGCCAGACCTCCATCGCTGCCCCTGCCGATCCTGTCCGGGGATCGGTGGCGGGGCCGGTCAGCCCTTCCCCTAATCTCCAACATCCGTATTGCATCCCTGGAATCTGGGGCTGGCCCATGAACTGGAGCACCGATGCGGAGGCGAAACTGAAGGACATTCCCTTTTTCGTGCGCCCCGCCGTGCGCCGGCGCATCGAAAAGCTGGCGGCTGAAGCGGGCCAGGACAGTGTCGATCTACTGTTTTTCGAAGCAGCCAAAGCCCAGTTTGGCCAGAAATAGGCTGAATCCCAGGCCCCGCTGGCAGGCGATGGGGTAAAAGGGAGGAACGATCGACCTGTCTGTCAATGTCGCAGTCCAAGCGTGAACAAGTCGTGAGTCACCTGCGCTATATCCGTCAGGAACTGCGCGAAATGCACCAGGGCGTCATGGATGATGGCCTGCTGCCGGAAGCCGGTGAGGTTCGCGGGGTGATGGCCCAGATGGAGGCCCTGCTCGAGCTGCTGGAAGGCAAGGGCTCCCGCAAGAACAAGGACAGCGACTCCTGAGCCCCCTGCTCCCTTGACAGCAGGGACTTTTTCTGCGGCTTGCACAAAACCAGCCCACCCGCTTGGCTGCTGCTTGTCCCCATCCCCCGGCCCAGGCCCCAAGCCTGGGCTTTTTTATTGGAATCCCCTATGGGTGGGGGTCAGGTCCGCCCAGGACGCCAGAAATGGTGTAGACAAGGGTCGGCAGGGCCCGGGCCGGGTGATGGGGATCACCAAGGGTGCCTTTTGCCCTGCCTCCCTTTTGACCCAGTAGATCGCCGAGGGGCCCAGAGCGGCTCCAAGGCCGGGCCCATGCCCCTCCCTAACCCGTTGGGCCTACGGCGGCCAGCAGATAGAGCAGGGCCATCCGAATCGGGATGCCATTGCGCACCTGCTCCTCCACCAAGCAGCGATCGGGGTCATCGAGCAGGGCGCCAGCCAGTTCCACCCCCCGGTTCACGGGTCCGGGATGGAGCACCGGCACCCCTTCAGCACAGATCTGCAGGCGGGCGTGGGTGAGGCCAAAGCTGTGGTGGTAGGCCTCGAGGCTGGTGAGCAGGTGCTGGTGCATGCGTTCCTTCTGCAGCCGCAGCGTCATGACCGCATCGGCGCCGGCCAGGGCCTGGTCCAGGTCGCGGCAGATCGTGATCGGGCCCCGCGCTRCCACCGGGTCCCGCTCCTGGCCCGGGGGCGGCGCCGCCACAAAGTCGGCAAAGGCCTCCGGCAGCAGGGTGGGGGGCCCGCAGAGCACCACTTCRGCCCCACAGGCGGTGAGGCCCCAGAGGTTGGAGCGGGCCACCCGGGAATGGAGCACATCGCCCACGATCACAATCCGGCGCCCGGCCAGGGCTGCTGGCGTGGGGGCGCTGGGGGCGAAATGGCGGGCGAGGGTGAACAGATCGAGCAGGCCCTGGCTGGGGTGGCTATGCAGGCCATCGCCGCCATTGAGCACCGCCACCCGCTCGCCGCTGGCGTCGAGGCCTTGGGCCAGGCTGGCGGGCACCCCGGCGCAGCGGTGGCGCACCACCAGCAGGTCGGCCCCCATGGCCACGTAGGTCCGGGCGGTGTCGAGCAGGCTCTCGCCCTTGCTCAGGGAGCTGGACGCCGGCGAAAAACTCTGGACATCGGCCGAGAGGCGCTTAGCGGCTAGCTCAAAGCTGCTGCGGGTGCGGGTGCTGGGTTCAAAGAACAGGGTCGCCACCAGGCGCCCCTGCAGGGCCGGCAGCTTGCGGGCTCCCGCCACAGGCAAGGCCCGAAAGCGCTGGGCCAGCTCCAGCACGACGCCGTAATCCTCCAGGGAAAAGGCCGCCAGATCCAGCACATGGCGATGGGTCCAGCCGCTCAAGACACTGTTGCTGCCGTTATGTCTCAAGGTAGTGGTCCGCGGGGATCCTGGCCCGGGGCCTTACCGGCAACGAGCAAGCTCCCTGATCTGGTTAGGGGTTCAGGGCCTGATTAAGGCCAGGACGGCGATCACCCGGGGCCCGGCGATTGACGCTGCGACTGGCCCGCAGGTCGAAACGCCAGGGCAGGTTGTGGCGTTGGGAGAGGCCGATGCGGCGGCAGCAAACCAGGGGGCTGGCGTCCCCCTCGCAAGGCGCCGGGGGCTGATCACCAACGCAGAAGCCACCAGTTTCCAGCCAACCCTGGCTGTCGGCGCCAGAGTGGGGGAAATTGCGCACCTATGGCGTCCATGGCTGAATCCGCGACCGGTCTCACCCTCGCTGCCGTGCTGGTGGTCAGCAGCGGCCTGTTCTGCCTGGCCACCCTGTTCTTTGGCACGAAGGGCGGCTTCTACGACAGCAAGGCCTACGAGGGCAACGGCACCGCCCACTGAAGGCCCTGGGCCTTCACGCACCGCCGATTGAGGCTTCAAGCCGGCGCCGCCCCTAGCCCTGGCTGGGCAACTGTTCCGATTCGGGGCAGTCGCCCGTCACTTCCAGGTCTTCGGCTAGGGCGTGGCGGCTGAAGAAGGCCAGGCGGGTGCTGATGGCGCCAATCGAGTCGATGCGCACGCTCTCCTCCCAGCTGTGCAGCTCGTCTTCGTCCTCGGCGTCGTAGCGCAGGGTCACCAGGTCGCCTTCGAGGTCCACCACCAGGGCTTTTTCGATCCAGCGTTGCTGGTCGCGCAGAAACACCCAGATCGGCCGCTGTTCGCCCAGGGCTTTGGAGAGCTTGCGATGGAACATCGACCGAAGGCCGTTGCTGTTGATCCTAGGGATGATGGGCGGATCCGCCGCCGCTGAACCGTCGTGGTTGCTCCCAGCCCAGCCCCATCCCTGCCCGGCGAAGCGCCGGACCAGGCCGCCATCCGGCTGCAGCTGCGCAGCTGGCCTGAAGTGGAGACCTATCTGCAGGGCTGCAAGGGGGTGATCGTGCCCCTGGGATCCACCGAGCAACACGGCCCCACCGGCGCCATCGGCACCGATGCCCTCACGGCCGAAGCCGTGGCCCTGGAGGTGGGCCGACGTACGGGCGTGCTGGTGACCCCAACCCAGGCCTTTGGCATGGCCGAGCACCACCTGGGCTTTGCCGGCACGATCAGCCTGCAACCGGCCACCTTGATGGCGGTGCTCCACGACGTGGTGCTCTCCCTGGCCCGCCACGGCTTTGAACGGATCTTCGTGATCAAYG
>NSII01000065.1 GCA_002737305.1 Synechococcus sp. Baikal-G1 | reverse complement strand
GCTTCGCCCTGCCGGCCCTGGCGGCCGTGGCCGCGATCGTGGGCCTCTGCGTGCAGGGCGCCACCGACACAATCTTCTTCCGCCCGGAGGTRCAACTCACCGGCTGGTTCTGCCTGGCCACCCTGGCGGTGAGCGGCAACGGCGTCCCCAGCGCCGCCGACCCCCAGGACGACCAAGCCAGCGAGGCCCCCTAGCCCCGTGCCAAGCCCAGCCGAGGCCCTGGCAGGGGAACGACGCCTGCTGGCCGGCTTTGATGCCGGCCAGACCCATACCCGTTGCCTGCTGGCCTGGGCCGCGGGCCTGAACGAGCCTGTCCCCGAGGGGCCATTTCGGGTGCTCGCCGAGGGTGAAGGCCCCGGCGTCAGCCACCTGGCCGCAGCCGGTGGCCCGATGCGTTTCCAATCGGCCCTGGCCACCAGCCTGGCGGCGGCCCGCCAGCAGCTGCCCAGCGCCTGGCAGCATCTGCCCCTGGCCGCGGCGGCCATCGGCGCCAGTGGCATCGAGGCCGGCAGCCCAGTGCAAGAGCAGGGCCAAGCCCTGGCCGCCGCCGCCCTGGCCCTGCCGCCCGAGCGCCTGCTCGTGACCGGGGATGAGCGCACGGCCCTGCGCGGCGCCTGCGCCAGGGGCGCCGGCATCCTGGTGATCAGCGGCACCGGCTGCATCGCCCTGGGCCAGGACGGCAGCGGCCGCGAGCACCGCTGCGGCGGCTGGGGCTGGCTGCTTGATGGGGCCGGCTCGGCCATGGACCTGGGCCGCGATGGCCTGGCCCTAGCCGTGCAGATGGCCGATGGCCGCTTGGTCGAAACCGAGCTGCGCGGCCAGCTCTGGCACGCCCTCGGCGCCCACAGCGTCCAGGAGGTCAAAGCCCAGGTGGTGGCGCCGGAGTTCGGTCCGGCCGGCTTTGCCCGCCTGGCGCCGGTGGTCAATCAACTCGCGGCGGCTGGTGACCCCCACGCCAGGGCCGTGATCGGGGCCTCAGCCACAGCCCTCGCGGGCCTGGTGGTGGGGGTAGCCCGGGCCCTGGAGCTGGCCGCGCCGCGGGTGTGTGGCGTGGGTGGCGCCCTGGGGCACCTCGATCAGCTGCGGTTGGGCTTTGGCGCCTGCCTGGCCCGGGCGCTGCCCGCTGCAACGGTGGTGGAACCCCGGGGAGACGCCTGCTGGGGGGCCCTGGAGCTGGCCGATCAACTGGCGCAGGACCTGACTGATCAGCCCCGCAGCGCGGCTGGGGTCACCCCCTAGACCCCGTTCAACTGGCTCTCCGCTAAGCCGGCCAGATGGCCCGCCCAATGGTCCACATCCGCCTGGGAGGCCGCCTCCACCATCACCCGCAATAGGGGCTCGGTGCCACTGGCGCGCACCAGCACCCGGCCATGGCCCGCCATCGCAGCCTCGGCCGCGGCTACGGCAAGGCGCAGGGCATCGCATTGCTGCCATTCGGTGCGCCGCTGGCGATCGGGAACGATCACGTTCACGAGCTTTTGGGGATAGGGCTGGAAGCTGGTATCCAGCCAAGTGGCCAGGGAGCCCCCCTGGGCCTGGATCAGCACCGCCACCTGCAGGGCCGTCAGCAGGCCATCGCCACTCATGCCGTGGCGGGCCGAAAGGATGTGGCCGGATTGTTCGCCGCCCAGGCCGGCGCCCAGCTCCTCCATGGCCTGGTGCACGTATTGGTCGCCCACGGCCGTGCGCTCGAACAGGCCGCCCTTGGCCTGCCAGGCTTTCTCAAAGCCCAGGTTGGACATCACCGTGGCGACGATGCGGTGATCGGGCAGCTGGCCCTGGGCCATCAGGGCCTGGCCCCAGAGGTAGAGGATCTGGTCGCCATCCACCACCCGGCCGCGCCCATCCACGGCGAGCATGCGGTCGGCATCGCCATCGAAGGCAAAGCCCATGCTGGCCCCCTCGGCCAACACCGCCTGGCGCAGGGCCCCCAGGTGGGTGCTGCCGCAGCCCAGGTTGATCCGCTCCCCGTCGGGCTCGCCATGGAGCACGGTGAGGTCGGCGCCGAGGGCCCGAAACACGCTCTCGCCGCAGGCCGTGGCCGAGCCCCAGCAGAGATCGAGCACCACCTTGCAACCATCAAGGCGGGCGCCGCCCACACTGGCGATCAGGCTGTCCCGATAGGCGGCCAGCAGGTCGGGTCGCGGGCGCACCAGGCCCACGCCACTAAAGGGGCTGCGCTCGCGGCCTGCGCCATGGAGGCCCGCCTCAATCGCCTGCTGCTGGGGCTGCTTGAGCTTGGCGCCGCTGGCGCCGAACACCTTGATGCCGTTGTCCTGGGGCGGGTTGTGGCTGGCCGACACCATCAGGCCACCGGCGCAGCCCTGGGCGCGGATCGTGCCGGGCACCGCCGGGGTGGGGCAGAGGCCCAGGTCCCACACCTCGCGACCGGCAGCCGCCAGGCCGGCGCTGAGGGCCGCCACCAGCATCGGCCCGCTGCTGCGGGAATCGGCCCCGATCACGACCGGCCCCTCGGCCGGCAACACCTGGCCGCACCAATAGCCCAGCTGCAGGGCCAGGGCCGGGGTGATCACCGAGCCAACCCGGCCGCGGATGCCATCGGTGCCGAAGCGGGCCTGACCGGCCGCAAGGGGCTCACCCAAGGGGAAGCGGGCCAGCTCCGCCATGGGGAGGTCTCCAGAAACCATTGGCACCAAGGCTAAGGGGTGGCATCGGGCGCCCCTGGCAAGGGAGCATCCACGGAGCGGCCTGTTTAGGGCGCCAGCCGGGCTTTGTGCAGGCGGGTTTTCCCATACCAAGCGGCAATCTCAGGCGCCCAGGTTTGGAAATGGGGCCACATCAAATCACAGAGTTCGCGGATCTCCTGCTGGGCATCGAGCTTGGCGCGCAGGTCCATGAAATGCAGGAAGGCCCGCAGGCTGAAGCTCACCACAAAGTGCTGGCGGTAGTCAAAAGGCAGGATGCCGCGGGCGTGCTCCTCGGCAAAACCGGCGGCCAACATCTCGCGATAGCGCTCCGCTGCCGTGCGGCATAGGGCCAGATCCTTGGCCCGCTCCTCGGGGGTGTAGTCATATTTTTTGCCCTGGCGATCGCTATAGCTACCCACCGGCCGCAGGTAAAACACGTCTTCAAGCTCGAGCTCGCCGCTGGCGGCCCGGGAAATGCGTTCGCCCGTATAACGCATCGACTGCACATCGAAACTCACCCCAACCCGGTGGGTGCGGGCCTGCTGCATCACCGAGTGGGGAAACCAGCCCACATTCAGGGTGATCTGGGGGTGTTCCAGGGGACCGTAATGACCCCGCTCCCCGGCCAGCAGGCGTTTAACGCAGATCTCACCGGCCTTGGCCTCGTCAGGCCAGTGCTCTCGCTCCGAGGCCACAAAGCCTTCGAAGTAGTCCTGGTGCATCGCCGCAAAGATGCACTGCTGGGGGTTGGGGGTAGCGGCGATCAGTTCAACCCGGAAGCGCTTCATGGCACAAGGAACAAGGGACATCGGGGCGAACCAGGCTCAGCCGTGGCTGCGGGGACCGGCCAGGGCGACAGGGGCCCCGGAGCCGGCAGCAGCCCCGCCCATCAGGCTGCTGACGCTACCGACCCCCGCCAGTTGGGGCAGGGGGGTTTCGGCCAGCAAGGCGGCGGTGAGGGCCTCCAATTCCGGCCGGCTGCGGGCCCCAAGGGAGCGGCCCACGGCATCACCAGAGGCATTGAACAGTTCCAGCTGGGGGATGCCATTCACCGCGTAGCGCTCCAGCTCCGGCTGCCAACGGGGGTTATCGACGTTGAGCAACACCACATCGAGGGCACCGTGGTGCTGCTGTTCCAGCGAGGCCATCGCTGGGGCCATGGCCCGGCAGGCCTCACACCAGTCGGCATAGAACTCCACCAGGGTGGGGCGGCCATCAGCCAGGGCCACGGGCAGGTCGAGGGACTGGCGGGCCAGTTGCTCCAGGGGGGCCGCCGGATGGAGCCCGCCCCGCACCAAAAAGAGCATCAGGGCCAGGGCCGCGGCCACGGCCGCGAGCAGCATCCGTTCGCGCCGCCCAGCCAGGGGACCGGCGGCCCCCGCCAGGGGCAGGGGAGCCCCGGCCCCTGCGGGTGCCGGGGCTGGGGCTGGCGACGGCTCGGACACGGACAGGGGCATGGGCTTCGCCTTCACTTTGCCAGCGTCCTCCGGGAACCGCTGGGGATTGGACTGGCGACTCGGGCTAGTTGACCAAGCTGGGCTACGGGGTCGGCCCAGGTCCGCGGCCAGTGCCTTGATCCTGAGCCCCCAGCCGGAACGGCGCCTACGCCGGCACCCTTGCTACGGTCCAAGCGGGCGAAAGTCGAACTGGGCGACGGTGCACCCTTGAAACGCCGAATCACCCTCCATTTTCCCCGGGAAGCCGTTCACGAGCCGATCACCTATCGGTTGGCCGTGGAGTTTGATGTGGCCGCCAAAATCCTGCGCGCCCAGATCGCCCCCAACCAAAGCGGCACCATGGTGGTGGAGCTCTCCGGCGACATCGATGACCTAGCCGCTGCCGAACAGTGGCTAGGGGCCCAGGGCCTCGGCCTCAACCTCACGCCAGGCCAGATCACGGTCAACCCGGATCTGTGCGTGGACTGTGGCATTTGTTCCAGCCTCTGCCCCAGTGGCGCCCTGGCCAGCCAGGCTCCCACTTGGCAGCTGCACTTCGATGCGCAACGCTGCCTGGTCTGTGAGCAGTGCATCCCCAGCTGTCCCCTGGGGGCCATTGCCCTGGAGCTAAAGGGACCCTGAATGCCAATTCTGCGCCTGTTGCTGTTGCCGTTCCGGGCGCCAATGCTGCTGGTGCTGCTCGTGGTGAGCACCTATCTGGGCTTGAACTGGTCCAGCCTGGCTGACAAGACCGTGGCGCTGCCCTGGCTGCCGGGCAACGGCCAACCCGTCGACTGGCTCCAGGACCTAATCATGCCCCTGGAGTGCCTCCAGGCCGTGGCGGTGGTGGTGATCTGCACGGTGCCAGACCTCTTACTGCGGGAAATTTCCTTCTTCATGGCCCGCAGCAAGGCGCTCACCCTGATCACAACTCTGTTTCTGGTGATCACCGGAGGGGTGTATCTGATGCATCTCAATGTGCTCACCGATGTCTTGCTGCTATGCGCGGCCGTGTTGCTGGCCCGACTCGACCTGATCCGCCTGCGCCTGCCGATGAACCCGATTGGGGTGGCAACGGGCCTCAGCTCCCTGCTTCTGACGGGGGTCTGGATTGGCCATCAGGTCCATCGCTCCGGCCTGGCCCAGTTCCATGCCTAAAGGACCGCCAGGCCATCCCCGGTTCCCCCCGACTCGGGGATGGGGATTCAGCTAACAGCCGGAACCGGCTGCCTGGTTTAGGCGCCGGTAGCTCCAGAGGTTCCCCAGCACCTTCTTGGTGTACAGCCGGGTTTCCGGGTAGGGAATCGCCTCGACCCACAGCTCAGGATCCCGTTGCAAGCGAATCGTGGCGCCGGCTGGTTTCCGGCTGTCGCTACCGAGACCGGCCTTGAGCCAGTGGGCGACGGCCCCAGGGCCAGCGTTGTAGCTAGCCACGGCCAACAGGGGATTGCCCTGCCATTGCTCCAGGAGCTGGCGGAGGTAACGGGCGCCGAGGCGGCTGTTGAGGGCCGGATCCTTGAGGCTGGCCGCCTCCAGCCGCCGGCCCGCTAGCTCCCTGGCGGTGTCGGGCATCAGCTGCATCAGCCCCACCGCCCCCACCGGCGACTCAACCCCAGCCGTGAACCGGGATTCCTGCCGGGCCACCGCCTGGAGCAGGGCCGGATCGAGGCCCGCGGCTGCTCCAGCCTGGCCAAACAGCTCGCCATAGCGCAGGGGATTCAGCTGCCGTTCCAGGTCCGCCTGTTGCTGGCAGCTGCCCTGGGGAAGCCGCAGGCTGGCCTGCTCCAGTTGACCCAGGCCGATCCAGTCGTCGCCCACCCCAGTGCGCAGCCGGCCCTCCAGCCGCAGGTCCCCGGCGGCTTGGGGCGGCTTAGCGCCCCGCCAGAAGCGCCAGCTTTCCCAGGCCTCCAAGGGCTGGTTGAGGCGCCAGAGCCGATCCAGACCCGCGTTACCACTGGCGAGGGGCTGCCAGGGGGATCGGGCCAGGGGCCCGGCCGGCCCACCGGGGGCGCGCAGCAGCTCAGGCTCGGGCTCGCCCAGGTGCAGGCTGGCCCTCCAGCCGTAGTAGCCGCCGGGCGCGATGGCCAGCACCTGGCGCCAGAGGCGCTGGGCGCGAGCGCCCTCGCCCAGCCGCCATTGGCAATAGCCCAACCAGAACAGCTGGCGGGCAGCCAAGGGCGCGGCCAATTGATCGGGAGCAAGGGCCTGAAGGATCAAGGCGGCCTCGGCCCAGCGCTGTTGCAAAAGCGCCTGACGCGCCAATTGCCACTGCAGCTCCCAGCTGGCCGGATCCCGGGGCCAACGCTTCAGCACCCCGCGCCAGGGGCGCTGGCCCTCGAGGGCCAGGCGGGCCTGCACGGCGGCGCTGGCCTGCAGGGAAGCGGGCAACTGGACCAACAAGGCCCCGGTATCCGCTCCCTCCCGTTGGCTGAGCAGGGCACTGGCCTCCCGGGCGGCGGCCGTGGTGGGCCAGCGCTGGGCCAGGGCCAGCAGCTGGCGATCAGCCAGCCCCTGCTGGCTGGCATCGCCTTTGAGTAAGGCCTGGCCTAGGGCCAACTCCAGCGCCGGATCGCCCTGAAGGCCCTTGAGGCAGTCCAGGGCGGTCTGGCCTCGGCCCAACTGGGCCAGGCCCAGGGCCAACTGGCGCCGTTGCGGCGGCTGCAGGGCCCCATCGCGGCCGCGGCAGGCTTGCACCAGCAGGGCCTCGGCCCCGGGCCAGCGGGGGCCCCAGCGGGCCAAATGCAAGCTGGCCTGCAGGCGATTGGCGGGAGAGCTGCCCAGCTCCAGGGCCGCCGCCAGGGCCGCGGGATGGGCTGGGAAACGCTGCAGCAGCAGCTGGCGCCAGCGGGGTTGCTGGCGGCCGAGGCTGTAAAGGGCATCGGCGCTGGCCGGATTCTGGGGAAAGCGCTGCCAAAGGCTTTGCCAGAGGGTTAGGGCCTGGTCGGGCTGCCCGGCGGCCTCGGCCGCCTGGGCAGCCCGTTTCAAAGCCAGGGCCGCCAAGGGATCGCGGCCCCAACCCTGGCCCCAGAGCCCCTGGCGCTGCCTGGCGCTGCCGGTGGGCTCGCGGCTGGCAAGCAACAGGCTGGCCTCGCGGCGCAGGACCGGATCGGCGCTGAGCAGTCGCCAGGTTCGCAGGCTGGAGAGCGGCGTATCCGGCGTCAGCGTCGGCGTGAGCTGAAGCACCAGGGCTCGGCCGGCCAGCAGGGCCAGGGCCGTGCCCAAGCAGGTGCCAAGCAGCAGGCGCAGGCCTTGCGCAGGCGGGGGCTGGGGCGACGGGAGCTGGGGCAACAAGGGCCAGAACATGGCTGTTGCCATTGTGGGGAGGCTTCTCCCCCAACCCATCCTCCCCACCGCCATGGCTCTGCCCCAGCTGCGGCGCCCAACGCTGCCGGCTTCGCTCACCAGCCTGCCGGGCTGGCGCCAACGCCGCCGGGCCCTAACGGCCCTGGCCGCGGCCGGCCTGGTGCTGCTGCTGCGCCCCTGGTGGCCCCTGGTGCTGCTGCCGGGCTGGCTGGTGGGCCTGGTGTTGCTGTGGGCCGTGGCGGAACTGGTGCTCTGGGCCTGGTGGCCGCGCCGCTGGAGCTAAGTCGGCCCCCGGGTGGTCGGTCGTCAGACCCGCGCCAAGGTGACCCGTTCGGCCTGATCTTGATATTTGCCCTTGCGGTCCCGGTAGGTGGTTTCGCAGGGATCCCCCTCAAAGAAGAGCAGCTGACAGATGCCTTCGTTGGCGTAGATGCGGCAATCGGCGCCGGAGGAATTGCTGAATTCCAGGGTCAGATGGCCCTCCCAGCTGGCCTCGGCCGGGGTGGTATTCACGATGATGCCCAGCCGGGCATAGGTGCTCTTGCCCAGGCAGATCACCGTGATGTTGGCCGGCACCCGCATGCGCTCCAGGGCCACACCCAGGCCATAGGAATGGGCGGGCAGGATGAAATAGGCGCCATCTCCGTCCTCAAGCAGGGGCGCAGGCTCGAGGTTGGCCGGGTTGAAGCGCTTCGGATTCATCACCGTGCCCGGCACGTGGCGAAAAATCAGAAACTCCTTGGCCGACAGGCGCAGGTCGTAGCCGTAGGAACTGCAGCCAAAACTGAGCACCGGTGAGGTGCCCTGGTCCGGGTCCAGATGGCGCACCAACTTGGGCTGGAAGGGTTCGAGCATCCCCTCGGCAGCCTGGGCATTGATCCAGCGGTCGTTCTTGAGCATGGGACTGCCGCAGGGGCTGGTGGGGGCAGGCTAGAAGCCGCGGCGCAATTGGGTTACCTGGTCAGCCATGGCCATCAGGGCCGCCGGCATGGCCGGGCCGGTGAGGATCACATCCACATGGCTAGGGCGGCGCTCCAGGGTGGCCGTTACCTCGGCTGCGCAGAGGTAGCCCAGGTCCACGGCCAGGCCCAGTTCATCGAGCACCAGCTGGTCGAGCTGGCCGCCCAGCAGCTGGTCGCGGCTGTAGGCCCAGACCGCTTCCACCGCCTCCCGGTCGGCAGCCCTAGCGGTGGCCAATGGGGACGCCGGGGCGCCGGGATCAGCCGGGGCGCAGGGATCCGACAGACAACCGGCCACGGCGGGCCGCAGCCACTGCAAGCGGCCGCAAAGCCAGATGCTGGCCTCGAGACCCTGGTCGACCCCACCCTTGAGGAACTGGGTGATCAGCACCCGACTGCCGAGGCCGGCACTGCGCAGGGCCTGGCTGAACACACCACCGAAGCTGCCCCGGAAGGGGGCCGTGTGGATCTGGATCAGGCCCTCCTGTTGGGCCACCAGGCGCAGGCTGTGGCTGGTGCTGGACCGGGCTGCGGCCTGGGGACGCCCCGCTGGGCCGAGGGAGCGGCCCGGTTCCCGCCGCGGTTGGTGCTGGAGCAGGCTCGCCGTCATGGCTGCCCCCCCTCGGACTGGCCAGCCTGCCAAGCGGCAGGCCGCCGGGACCCAGCCCCCAGCCAAACGGCCTGGAGCCGCCCAGGCCCGAAGCCTGGCTGAGGCGATCGATCTGGCTTGGGGGGGCCGTCCATCAACTGGCTTGTTTTCAACGGATTCGGGACTGGGCGATTTGGCAACGGTCGGCAGGCGATCGACGGGTCGTCGAGCACGGGACTAGGGAGCAACTGACTGGTGAGCACCTGGGCTGGGGATCAACTGGTGGGGGATCAATCCCTGGGCCCGGCGCACCGGGGGTGGCAACCGAATGTAGCGGCGGTGGGCCGCGAAACAAGCCACAACCGCTACCGGTAGTGCGAACATTTGCACCACTGCTGCTTCAGCCCTGGGCCGGATCCAGGCCTTCGCTGGACCAGAAGCTGGACCAGGCCAGCCGAATGGCGGCCGAGCAGGTCACCGCGGTGATGGGAGCAGAGCGCAACGGCAGCGCCGGCAAGCTATCGGTGTCAATGGCTACAAGGCGGGCCCTGGGCGATCTTTAGGGTCGGCCCAACTCGAACCGTAGGAATGGTTGGCGCCAACGCCGGCTTCAGCCGTTATTCCGGCCCTGCGTCTGGGGGCCAGTCCCTAGGGACCGCAGCGGTGGCCGCGCCAGCGACCAGCACCAACCTGCTGGAGGTGATGCGCGGCCTAGCAGGCAGCACCACCGAAACGGTGGAGAGGGGCAAAACGATCTTCTTTCCAGGCGATCCCGCCGAGAAGGTTTACCTGCTGCGGCGGGGCGCCGTGCGCCTGTCGCGGGTGTACGAATCCGGCGAGGAAATCACCGTGGCCCTGCTGCGCGAAAACAGCCTGTTCGGGGTGCTCTCCCTGCTCACTGGCCAGCGCTCAGACCGCTTTTATCACGCTGTGGCCTTCACCCGGGTGGAGATGGTCACGGCCCCGGCGACCTCGGTCAAACGGGCGATCGAACAGGACGCCGCCGTGGGGCTGCTGATGCTGCAAGGCCTCTCCTCCCGCATCCTCCAGACCGAAACCATGATCGAAACCCTCACCCACCGGGACATGTCCTCCCGGCTGGTGAGCTTCCTACTGGTGCTCTGCCGCGACTTCGGCGTGCCCGGCGGGGAAGGCATCACCATCGACCTGCGCCTCTCCCACCAGGCGATCGCCGAAGCGATCGGCTCCACCCGGGTCACGATCACCCGCCTGCTCGGCGACCTCCGTAATGCCGGCCTCGTCCAGATCGACCGCAAGAAAATCACCGTGTTTGACCCGCTGGCCCTGGCCAAACGGTTCAGTTGATCCCCAGGCTGATGCCTGGGTTAATCCCTGGGGCCTGATCTCCCTTCTGATCTAGGGCCTTAAGGCCGGATTACCCCCAAACCTGACCCGGATTCCAAGCCGCGCCGCGCCCGGCGGTTGATACTGGCCCTTCCCGCCCCCTTGCGTGACTGGCTGGCTCCTAATCCTGGCGTTGCTGGTTCTCGGTGGAGTGCTCTCCACCCTGGGGGACCGGCTCGGCAGCCTGGTGGGCAAGTCGAGGCTGAGCCTGTTCAACCTGCGGCCCCGCAAAACGGCCGTGTTGATCACGGTGATGACCGGCAGCCTGATCAGCGCCCTATCCCTGGGGCTGATGCTGCTGGTGAGCCAGCAGCTGCGGGTGGGGTTATTCGAGCTCGATCGCATCGAGCATCGCCTGCGCGACAGCCGCACAAGCTTGGGCCGCAGCCAGGCGGAACTCAAGCGCAGCCACAGCGATCTGCTGAAAGCCGAAAAGGGCCGCAAGCAGGCGCGCCAACTCCTGGCCGAAGCCGAACGCCAGGCCCGCTCGCTGCGGGCCGCGCTCGGACCCCTGATGCAGCAGCGCCTGGCCCTCGAGAAGCAACGGGACCAACTCAACCGCGACATCCGCTCCAAGGACGCCGACATCCAACGCAACCAGCAGGAACTGGCCCAGGTGAAGGGGCGGATCGTGGCGGCGGGCAAGGAACTCAAGGAACTGGAAGCCAACCTGCTGGCCCTGCGCCGCGGCGATGTGGTGATCAGCAGCGGCCAGTCCCTGGTGATCGCCAAGGTGAAATTGCAGAAGTCTTCCCAAAGCAAGGAGGTGATCGAAGCCCTCCTCCAGCAGGCCAACAAAGTGGCCTTCCAGCGGGTCTTGCCCGGAGAGAGTCAGGAACGCCAGGTTCTGCTGGTGCCCCGCGGCGACATCGCCAAATTGGAAGACGTAATTACCAAGCCCGGCACCTGGGTGGTGAGCATCGTGTCGGCCGGCAACGTGCTGCGGGGCGAACGACGGGTGATGGCCTTCCCGGACGTGCGGCCCAACCGCCAGGTGGTGCGCCAGGGGGACCAGATGGCCACCACCGTGCTGGAGGCCGAGGAACGCAGCCCCCAGGAGGTGCAGAGCCGGCTCAACCTGCTGCTGGCCGCCACCTTCACCAGGGCCCAGCGCCAGGGAGCCCTGGCCGATGGCCTGCAATACGACTTAAACAACTTCAACCGGCTGGGCACCCAGCTGCGTGATCGTCCAGCCGGCCAAACGGTGCGCTTGGAGGCCGTGTCCCTGCGCGATAGCGACATCGCCGATCCACTCGTGATCGAGTTGCGCTGGCTGCAGGCGCCCGGCATTGGCCAGGCTGGGGCGGCGGCCGGCCGCAACCAGCCTTGAGCGACCCAGCCGGCGAGGCCCGCCAGGGGCCCCTGGCGGCGATCGATCCGGGCCGCAGCAAATGTGGCCTGGTCATCGCTGATGACCAGGCCCGCTCGATCCGGGTCGCCGCCGTGCTGGCGCCGCAAATGGCCCTGGCCCAGCTGCGCCAGTGGCAGGAGCAGAACTCCCCCCTGGTGGCCGTGGTCCTTGGCAACGGCACCGGCAGTGGCCCCTGGCGCCAATGGCTCGCCCCGATCGCGCCGCTGATTTTGGTGCCGGAAGCGGGCACCACCCTGGCGGCACGGCAGCGCTACTGGCAGCTAGAACCGGTCCAGGGCTGGCGGCGCCTGCTGCCCAGGGGCCTGCGCCAACCGCCCCGGGACTGGGATGACGTGGTCGCCCAGCTCCTACTGGAACGGCACCTGGGCCGCAGGCTTCCCCGCCGGCTGGCCCAGGGCCAAAGCGGCACTCCCTGGGGCCAGGCCTGACGTCGCCCTGGCTGCCCAGGGCAGGGCCTGGTGCCTAAACCTTGGCGCGCACGGTGAAGACGTAGTCCCCGCCAGGCTCGAGTTGGTAATCCGCCTTGAGTAGGAAGCGCAGCAGGGCGTCCTGAATCAGGGCCCGGCCAAGGGAGGGCTCCACGGTGAGCTCACCGCGATCGAAGGCCCAGCGGAAGGTCCAGCGGAAGCTACCGGCGGCCACCTCCCCTTCCAGCAGCTTGCTGCTGAAGCTCTGGTGCAGCACCCGCAGCTGGGCGGTGGTGGTGGGCAGGCGACTCAAGGGGACGGGCGGCTCGGGGCGGGCGAACTAGCAGCAGAACTGGCTTGGGGTTGGGCCAGAGCACCAGCATCAACCAGCTTGGCGGCAGAGGGGGCCCCAAAACTGTTCAGCCGGTTGGCGGCCCGCTCCAGGCCAAGGCGCTGGATCAGGTCGATCCCCGAGCTCACCTCGGCCAGCACCTCGCCCAGGATCGGCTGCTCCGAGGCCTGGAAGCGGCCGAGCACATGGGACATCGTGCGCTCCTTACGCTCCACCGGATTCGCCGAGGGGGCGCCGATGCCAATGCGCAGCCGGGCAAAGTCCTGGCCGCCCAGGTGGGCGATCGTGCTGCGCAGGCCGTTGTGGCCACCGGCGCCGCCGGAGGCCCGCAGCCGCAACCGGCCGAGGGGCAGGTCCATGTCGTCAACGAGCAGCAGAAGCTGGCCTGGCGCCAGACCGTACCAATCGAGGGCAGCCCGGATCGAGCGGCCGCTGTCGTTCATGAAGGTCTGGGGCATCAGCAACCGCAGCCGGCTGGCCCCCTGCCCGACTTCACAGAAGAGGCCATGCAACTTGACCTGGTGTTTGAACGGGACCCCAGCGGCCGCCGCCAGCCGCTCCAGGGCCATGAAGCCAACGTTATGGCGGGTGCCGGCGTACTTGTCGCCGGGGTTGCCCAGGCCGACCAGCAACTGCAGGGACCCGGCGGGCGAGGCGGTCATCGGGCAAACAACAACGATCAACAACAGGGGGCCGGGCCGGTGAGTGCGCCGCCGCCAGCGGCACAACCAGCGTCGCCACTGGCCTAGGCCGCTGGGCTATCGCTAGTGCTCGAAACCACCGCCGAGGCTGGGGCCGTGGCGGGCTTTTCGGTGACCAGGCCATCAACCCCAAGGCCAACTGAACTCACCTGGCTGGCAGCCAGGGGTGCAGTTGACACGGCTGCGGAGGATACGGCTGCGGAGGATACGGCTGCCGGGTCAATCGCTTCAGGGGAGACAGCGGCCACGGAGACCGTGTCATTGGAAACGGTGTCCACCGCCTTGCGGAATTCCTGCTCGAACTGGCTGGAGGCGGACTGGAAGCCCTTGAGGGTCTTGCCCAGGGTCTTGCCCAGCTCTGGCAGGCGTTTGGGTCCAAACACGAGCAGGCCAATGGCCGCGATCACGGCCATTTCCGGCAGGCCGATTCCAAAAATATTCATCGTTTCGAAGCACCGATGGGTGGATCCAGCATTAACCCGCCCAAGCCATTGGTCAAATAACCAACGGCCTGGGCGGGCATGGCATCCGGTTTAGGGATGGATTCAGGAGCTCGCAATCAGCCTGCGCCGTTCCAGTTGACGGTGATGCCGTCGAGCAGCAGCGACTTGTTGTAGAGCTGCAGGATGACCAGCAGGAAGACCAGGAAGAGAACCATAAAAACTCCCATGACCGGAGTGGTTCCCCAACCCGGCACAACCTTGCCGTATTCAGAATTGAGGGGACGCAAAAGGTCTCCAAGGCGGGTGCGTTGGGCCATGACGGCTCGCTCCTCTCTGGCAGGGGATCGGTCTGGTTACTTTAGGGGTGCTGCGGCCCCGACCGAGCCCAGCTGTCGAGAGTTGTGATGGAAGGGGGCCCAGAACGCCCCCTTCCGGCCGGCTTCGCCACCACCCCAGCCCCCGCGCCGATGGACAGCACCGCTTCCCCCGCCCTCTCCGTGGCCTTGACCGTGCTGGCGGTGCTGATGGCGCTAACGGGCTTCGGGATCTACACGGCCTTTGGCCCCCCTTCCAAAAAACTCACCGATCCCTTCGATGAGCACGAGGATTGAGCCCAGCCCTGGGACCTAACGCCACCAAGGGATCAGCGCTCCCGAGGGCTAGGCCCGGTCGAAGCCCTCAGGCCCGGCGCCTGATCCGATAGCTGGCCAGTTGCCAAGGCCGCACAACCGCCACCTCCCCCAGCCGATCCAAGACCTCGGGCTCCTGGGGGAGCGGCTGATCTAAGCCATCGATCCGGCCCAGCAGCTGCCAGTCGGGGCCCAGGTCCAGCCTCTGGCGCAGGGGGCTGAGATTTTGAACGGTCAGCGCCAATTCGGCTGAATCAGCCGGCAAAGCAGCGGCCAGCCCCTGCTTGCCGTCGCGGCAAGGCAAGCAGCGCAAACCGATCAGGCGCAGGTGGGGAGCGCCCAGGCCCAGGGTCGGTCCTGGCGGCGACTGGAGCGGCCCCTCGCCTGCCAACCCGGTACCAGCCTGAAGCGCTTGGGCGCCACCCGGGCCCAGGGGCCGCAGCCACGGCGGTTCCCGGAAGCGCACGGCCTGCTCGGCCGCACCGGCCTGGCGCCAGCCCGCCGCGCAGGGCATCAGGGCCAGGCGCAGGCGCTGGGGTCCGTTGTCGGCGCCGGGATCGGGCCAGGTGGGTGCCCGCAGCAGCGACACCCCTAGACGCTGCGGCGTACCGGACACCCCCTGGGGCCCATCCAGCAGCACCGCCAGGCCCGAACCGGCCGCCTCGGCCGCCAGCCAGCTAATCACCGGCACCTCCCAACGGCTGCGCTCCCGGGCCGTGACAGCCTCCGCCGGCCGCTCGATCACGCCGCCGCTGGTGTCAGCGGCCAGGCGCAGCGCCGGCTGGGCCAAGGGCAGCTCTAAGCGCAACAGTTCATGCACCTGGCGCCAATCCACCGCCAGGGTGAGTTCCAGGTAGGGGCTGGCAGCTCTGAGCACCACATCGAGCCGCAATGGCGAGCACCCACAGAGTCCCCGCCAAACGAGGCGTCCGCAGAGGGGGCCGGTTTCGGCCAGCTCGGGCGGCCCATCCCAGCGCAGGGGCAAGGGCTGGCTGCGGTAGTTGGCGGCCAGGTCCCAGGCATCCCAGAACTCGCCCCGGTCGGCCCAACGGCACCACTGCAGGGGCGCCGCCAACTGGGCTAGACCATCGATCCCCCAAAGCTGCTCCACGCCAGCGGGCCCCATCAGGGCGGTCACCAAGCCATTGCTGAGGCGCCAGCGACCACCCTGGGCAACGGCCCCACCCTCGAGATCGTCGGCCACCGCTGCGGGCTCCGCAACCAGGCTTACCGGGTGCTGCACGGGCCAGGGGGACGATCCAGCCTGGGCGGCCCTCCGATCAGCGCCGGCAAGGGACTGGCGCTGCAAGGGCAGGTGGCTGATCCCGGCAGGCAAGGGCACCTGCAGCCATTGGCCACCGCCAGGGGCCGGCTGGCCCACCAGGAGCTGGCCGGCCAGGGTCCATTGGCCGGCAGGCAGGCGCAGGGTTCCAGGGGCCGCCGGCAGGGGCTGGAGCTGGACCAGGGCCCAGGACTCGGGCCCCTGATCAGAACGCGGAGCCGGCCTCCGGGAGCGAGGGGCGGCCCCCAGCCAGGCCAACAGGTCGCGATCCCGGCCCCGGGACGCCGCCCGGCGGGCCGCACGCCACTGGGGTTCGGCCTGTTCAAACACCTCCGGAATTGAGGTGCCCGGCAGGATGTCGTGGAACTGTTGGAACAGCAGGGGCCGCCAATCCGGGGCGGGCTCCCCCAGGGCAGACGGGTTCAGCGCGACGCCGTTCAACGCCACGTTGCCCTGGCTAGCCAGCAGGGCCCGGGCGATGTCGGCCTCGCGCAACAGGCGTTCCAGGGTGCGGTTGTGGCGCTTCTGGTCGGGGCGGCTGGTGGCACAACCCCGGTGCAACTCCAGGTAGAGCTCATCGCGCCACACCGGCAGCGTCGCTGCCAGGGGCTCCAGCTCGGCCAGGTACTGGCGGAGGGTGCCGTGGCGCTGGGGCCGGGCCTGGGGCTGGTCCTGCCAGAGCTCCAACTGCTCGAGCATCTCGGCGGTAGGTCCGCCGCCGTGGTCGCCCACGCCCGGCAGCCAGAGGGCCCGATCCAGGCCCGTGCTGGCCTGCCATTCGAGCCGATAACGCTCCATCGCCACCGGGTCGCCGCCGGTGCCGATCGGGGCCGTGGCCAGGGCCAGCACCTCGGCGCCGCAGCGGCTGCGCCAGCGGAATAGGCGATGGGGGAAGGGGTTGGTGGCGTTCCAGGCCAGCTTGTGGGTGCAAAACCAGCGCACGCCGGTGGCCCGGGCCACGGCGGGCAGGCCGGCACTAAAGCCAAAGCTGTCGGGCAGCCAGCAAAGCTCGTGCTCCCATTCGGGGAACGTGGCGCGACTGTAGGCCTGGCCCAGCTGGAACTGGCGCAACAGCGAGGCCGTGGCGAGCAACACGCAATCGCATTCAACCCAGGGGCCATTGATCGGCTCCCAGCGGCCCGAGGCCATGGCCTGGCGGATGCGGGCAAACAGGGCCGGCCGGTGCTGGGCGATCCAGGCGTAGAGGGCCGGGGTCGAGTGGCCGAAATGGAGCTGGGGGTGGCGCTCCATCAGAGCGAGCACCGACTCGAAGGTGCGTTCCGCCGCCCGCCAGGTGTCCGCCACTGGCCAGAGCCAGGCCAGATCGAGGTGGGCGTGGCCCAGCAGGTGAAAGCCGCCCTGGCCCTGGCGCTGCTGGGGCTGGACGGCCTGAAGGGCCGCTCCGAGCCGCCCTGGCGCAGCTGGCGCCTGGGGATCGGCGCCGGCCAGGGCCGCCTGCAGCGAGGCCGCCGCAACCAGGTCCTGGCCCCAGGCCGCCCTCAGGGCCACGAGCTCCAGGGCCGTACCGGCCAGCAACCCGGCGGGATCGCTGCGGTCGGCGGGCTCCAGGTCCAACCGGCTCTCCACCAGGGCGCCGTCGTCGTGGCGGGGGCTGCGCAGGGCGAGGCTGAGGTCGAGGGGTTCACCCCGCCACCAGCGCTCGGGCAGCAGCCAGCGGCAGGCGGAATCGAAGAGGTCGCCGCGATGGACCGCCTGGCCATCGACCTGCAGCAGCACGTCCTCGGCCCACCAGCGCAGCACCAACCGCGCCCGGGGCGCCCCCTCCTGGTTGGCCCCCTTGGGGACCAGCTGCCGCCAATCGGGCGGGCACTCCAGCCGCAGGCTCAAGTGGAACCACTGGCCGCCCCGGGGCCAGCTCAGCAGGCCCCGGGCAAACCAATCGGGCCGCTGGCTGGCGGCCCAAGGGTTTTCAATCGCCGGCGCCAGATCTCCTCCCGGGCCTACGGACCGCCAGCGGGCCTGCAGATCGCGGCCCGTCCGTGACTGAAACGTTTCAATCCAGGGGCGAACCACCCCCTCCAGGCCCTCTGGCATCGATCAACGCCATCTGTGCCCCATAGGATGATGCCGCTGCCGCAGGGTCGTCCCAGGGCCCACCTGGCGCCTGTCACTCCCTGTCACCCGCCGGACGGACCATGCTCGCCCTCAAGATCTCGGTTTATTCAGTCGTTTTCTTCTTCATCGGGATCTTCGTTTTCGGCTTCCTAGCCAGCGATCCCACCCGCACCCCCAGCCGCAAGGACCTCGAAGACTGAAAACCCAACCGGAACCACAAACCGGTCCTAGCCACCTGGATCTGATCCAGACCCCATGGCAGGATCGGCGCCGTTTCCGCCTCGTCGGTGCCCTCGCCCACCCTGTCTTGTTGGACATTTGCGGCGATGGGATCGGCCCTGCTGGTGGCCCTGCCCCCAGCAAGAGCTCAGAGCCAGCCCCTGAGCCAGTCGGCTCCGGTCCAAACCCCAGCCATCAATCAAGCCCAGCCCAGCGCAAAACCGGCTGGGCAGCCTGGTCGCCCGCTCACCCAAGCAAGCCCCGAGCAGGCCCCGCCCCTCGAGCTTGACCTGCAGGCCGACCAGCAAGGCTTCGACCTGCTGCGCAACCGATTTGTCGCCACGGGCCAGGTCAAGGCCCTGCTCAATGGCGGCCGCCTGCTGGCCGATCGGCTCGAATTCGACCCCACAAGCCGCACGGTCTATGCCAGCGGCAGCGTGCGCTTCCAGCGGGGCCATGAATACCTGCAGGCCAGCCGCCTGCGCTTCAACCTGATCCAGGCCGAAGGGGAGCTGGAGGATGTCTATGGCGTCCTCGACCTCGAAACCGCCGAGTCCGACTTCGACCTGGCGCGCCAGCCCAGTGGGGCCCTGCTGCCACTGGGCTACTGGGAGAATCCGGATCCGCTACTGATCCGCCCGGCCAGCTTTGCCGTGGCCGATGACAGCCCGGCACCCGGAGCCCAGGTGCTGCAGGCCCTAGGCAGGCAACCCTTGGCCCCGGATGGACTGAACCCCGCTCCTGGGATTGAGAGCTACCGCAGCGTGGCCGCCACGGTCCGGCCGCTGGCGACCAGCGACTGGCTGATGCCACCGGTGGCCCTGGCGCCCCAGGCCCAATCCATGGCCTGCCCGCTGCCGCTGCCGCCAATCCCCAACTGGCACCCCTACCCCCTGGCCGTGACCCTCTGGGGCGGCCAAAGCATCGATTCCAACTTCGGCGAAACCTTCCAATTCAAGGGGCGGCTGCGGCCGGAATACGAATTGGGCCTCGGCTTTAACAAGCGCTTGATCGATTCCGGCCCCGTGGCCCTGGAATGGGATAGCAATCTGTTGGGCCATGGCGCCTCGGTGCAGGCGGGCGGCGAATTCAACCAGAGCGTCAAATACGCCAATTCCCCTGCCCAGACCTTCGGCGAACTCACCACGGGCCTGGGGGTGCGCCTCTGGGTGCAACCCTGGCTGAGCCTGGGGTTTGTGCAGGGAGTGAGCTGGCTGACTGCGCCCAGCAACTACGAGAAAACCTTCCGCCAGAACTACAGCCAGTTCCTCAACTACCTGGGCTTTGAAATCGAGGCCCTGGTGGCGCCCCAATGGTCCTTGGTGGGCCGGGTGCACCACCGCTCCGGCGCCTTCGGCACCTATGGCGGCGTATCGGAGGGCAGCAACGCCTATCTGGTTGGCGTGCGCTATCGCTTCGGCGCTTCCCCTGCGCCTCGCCAATCGCTGGCGATGGCGCCACCCCTGGGCTGCGACGATCCGGGCCGGGGCAACCGGGTCCGGCCCAAGCCCTTGGGCGAGATTCTCAATGATGTCGCCATGGGACCACCCGGCCAGGGCCTGGCCCCCGCCCCTACGCCCCAACCCAGCGGCCCGATTGCCCCGCCAGGGGCCCCGGCCCAGGCCGAAGCCCTGCGCCAGCAGGCCATCGCTGCCAGCGTTGAGCAACGCATCACGGCCCTGAATTATCGCGGCAGCCTCTCAGCCCAGCAACGGGCCGGAGTCACTGGCACGTTCTCCAACCCCACCGAGGTCAACACCTACGGCGGGGTCAGGCCAGCCCAGATCCAATCGATCCGCACCACGGCCAACAGCCAGCTCGTCGCTGGCACGGTGAGCCGGTGGCGCTTCCAGGCAGCCACCCTTTCACTCACTCCAGAAGGCTGGCGCGGCGATCGAGTCGCCTTCAGCAACGATCCGTTCACGCCGGCCCAGTCCTGGGTGGATGCCGAAGGCGTCGAAGCGCGTCTGCGCACCAATGGCGACACGGTGATCGAGGCGAAGCGCAACCGCCTAATCCTCGAAGATCGCTTGCCCATTCCCCTCCAGAGCAACCTGGTCTTCAAGAAGAAAAAGGATGTGGACAACCGCTGGGTGCTCGCCAGCGATGGCACCGATCGCGATGGCTTCTATATCGGCAACAAACTCAAACCGATCAAACTGGGGGCAAGTGCGCTACTCGAACTGCAGCCCCAGTTCATGGTGCAACGGGCCCTCAATGGCAGCACCACCAGCTATGTGCTGCCGGGCCAGCCGGCGGGCAATGCCCCCAGCAGTCAACCCACCCAGATTGGCGACCTATTCGGCTTGGTGGCCCGGTTAAGGGGACCCCTACTCGGTTTTAACAGCGATATCACCCTGAATGCTTCCACCCTCGATCCCAGCAACTTCGCTAACGGCACCCGCAGCTGGGGCGAACTGAACCGCCCCATCACCCTGCCCCTGCTAGGCGAGATCACTTCGCGCTTCTATGGCGCCTATCGCTACCGCATCTGGAACGGCTCCCTAGGCGAACAGGACATCTATTCGGCGATTGGTATCTCGTTGGAGCAGACCAAGGCCCTGCCCAACCTGGGCGCAATCAGCAACAGCTATTACGCCCGCATTGGCTACGGCACCT
>NSII01000064.1 GCA_002737305.1 Synechococcus sp. Baikal-G1 | reverse complement strand
GGCCTGGTGAGCATCAGCCCGGGCATCCTGCGGGCCGCCGAGGTGATCCTGCACAGCATGCGCGGCAACGAGCTGCTGGTGATGACCGCCAACCCCGACACCGGCAGCCGCCTGCTGGCCCTGCTGCGGGCCGCCAGCCACGTGCTCTGCGACCGGCCCAGCCTGCCCCTGGTAGAGCAGAGCCTGCGCCAGAACCGCAGCCAGTTGATGCGCCTGCCCCAGGTCCACTGCGCCCAGAGCTACCTGGGGACCGCCACCATCGACCTGCTGCGCAAGGAAATCGGGCTCCAGTCGGCCGCGTGATGCTCAAGGCATTTCGGGCTGACCTGGCGATCATCAAGGAACGGGATCCGGCCGCCCGCGGCACCCTCGAAATCCTGCTTTGCTACCCGGGGCTCCACGCCCTCACGTTGCATCGGCTCAGCCACAAACTTTGGCGCCTGGGCCTGCCCCTGGTGCCACGGCTGATGAGCCAGCTGGGCAGATCTCTCACCGGCGTGGAGATCCACCCGGGCGCCCGCATCGGCCAGGGGGTGTTCATCGACCACGGCATGGGCGTAGTGATCGGCGAAACCTGCGTGATCGGCGACAACTGCCTGCTTTACCAGGGGGTGACCCTGGGCGGCACCGGCAAGGCCACCGGCCAGCGCCACCCCACCCTGCGCCAGAACGTGGTGGTGGGGGCCGGYGCCAAGGTGCTGGGGGCGATCACCGTGGGGGCCAACACCCGCATTGGCGCCGGCTCAGTCCTGCTGCGCGATGTGGCCGCCGACAGCACGGTGGTGGGCATCCCYGGCCGGGTGATTCACCAATCGGGGGTGCGGGTCGACCCCCTRGCCCACTCGGCCCTGCCCGATGCCGAAGCGCGGGTGATCCGCAACCTGATGGAAAGGATCGACAGCCTCGAAAATGACCTGGGGCGCCTACAAAGCTGCCTGCTCGAAGTCGCTGCCGGAAGGCCCCTACTGGAACCCTGCCGCGGCCAGGCCCAGAACCTGCGCGACCGCGAAATCATCGAATTTTTGGGGGAGGACAGCCCTGGCCTGCGGGAGCTTGAACCGGGCGCCCCAGCTGGCGATCCCGCCGGGCCCAAGGCGCCCTAGGCCGGATGCCCCACCAGGGGGGCTCAGCCGATCGCGGCCTGCTCGGGACTGGGGGCCGGCTGGAACATGAACATCGAATAGATGACATTACGACGCATCCCCGTCATCATCTCCAGGAACATGTCGTAGCCCTCATTTTTGTATTCGATCAGGGGATCCTTCTGGCCGTAGCCGCGCAGGCCCACCGATTCGCGCAGGGCATCCATCGCCTGGAGATGCTCGCGCCAGAGGGTGTCGATCTGTTGGAGGATGAAGAAGCGTTCGGCTTCGCGCATCAGGCCGGGCCTCAGCTGCTCCACCTGGCCCTCCTTGATGTCATAGGCATTGCGCAACTGCTCCTGCAGGAAGGCGTTGAGCTCCTCCACCTGCAGACCGGCTAAATGGTCGGGTGCCATGTCATCGAGCAGGTAGACAAACTCCTTCACCTTGGACACCAAACGGCCCAGATCCCACTCTTCGGGTGGCAGGTCTGGGTTGACGTAAGCAGTAACAATGTCTTCCATGGTGCGCTCGCCATAGCCGATCACCTGCTGCTTCAGCTCCCGACCTTCCAGCACACGACGCCGCTCGGCATAGACGGCCCGGCGCTGGTTATTCATCACCTCGTCATACTCAAACACCTGTTTACGGATGTCGTAGTAATAGGTTTCCACCTTCTTCTGGGCCCCCTCAAGGGAGCGGGTGAGCATGCCCGATTCGATCGGCATATCCTCCTCCACCCGGAAGGCATTCATCAGCCCGGCCACCCGATCGCCACCGAAGATACGCAGCAGATTGTCTTCCAACGAGAGGAAGAAACGGGTGCTGCCGGGGTCCCCCTGGCGGCCAGCCCGACCACGCAGCTGGTTATCGACCCGGCGGGATTCGTGGCGCTCCGTGCCGACCACATGCAGGCCGCCGGCCGCGCGCACCTGGCCCTCCTCCTGGTTGACCACCAGCTCGTATTCGCCCTTGACCCGGGCGATCAGCTGGCGCAATTGCTGGATGTGGGGGTCTTCGGTGGGGGCCTTCTCGGCCGCCTGGGCAATGCGATCCTCCAGCTCCAGCACGGTGAGGGCCCGATCGCCCCAGGCGGCCACGAGGTCGTGGGCCAGCTCGGAGAGGGAATGYTCGGTGGCATCGCTGAGGGCACAGGGGTAGAGGGCGCCAATGGCACGGGCCTCACTGGGGGGCTGGAACGGGGCCGCCTGGGCCGCCTCACCAAAGCCGCCGCCCCCGGCCGGGGCCCGCTGCAGGGGCACGGGTGGGCGATGGCCGTCCTCGGGGCGCCCTAACCGGGGCAGCAACACCTCGCGCAACTTCAGGCGCGCCATGTAGTCGCTGTTGCCGCCGAGGATGATGTCGGTGCCGCGGCCGGCCATGTTGGTGGCAATCGTGACGGCCCCGACCCGGCCCGCCTGGGCAATGATTTCCGCTTCCCGCTCCACATTTTCGGGCTTGGCATTGAGCAGGTTRTGGGGAATCTCCTGTTCGGCCAGCAGGGCCGAGAGCACTTCGGATTTCTCCACCGACGTTGTGCCCACCAAAACCGGCCGRCCCAGCTTGTGGATCTCGGCCGTTTCCAGGGCCACGGCCCGCCATTTGGCAGCCTCATTTTTGTACACCTGGTCGGTCCAATCGGAGCGGGATCGCACCCGGTTGGTGGGCACAATCGCCACTTCGAGTTTGTAGGTTTTCTCGAACTCCACCTCCTCGGTTTTGGCCGTGCCGGTCATGCCCGCCAGGCGGGGATAGAGCAGGAAGAAGTTTTGATAGGTGATGCTGGCCAGGGTTTGGGTTTCCGGCTGAATCGCCAGGGCTTCCTTGGCTTCGATCGCCTGGTGCTGGCCATCGCTCCAGCGGCGCCCAGGCATCACCCTGCCGGTGAATTCATCCACGATCACCGCATCGCCTTCGCGCACGATGTAGTTGACGTCCTTAATGAATAGTTCCTTGGCCTTCAGGGCATTGGTGATGTAATGGGCCCAGGGATCAGCCGGGTCGAACAGATCGGCCACGCCCAGCATCTCCTCAGCCTTGGCATAGCCCTCATCGGTGAGGGTGGCGTTGCGTTGCTTTTCATCAACCTCATAGTCGCCTTCCGGATCGATACCGTCCTTGCCGATCTCAGAGGAGCGCACCAACGCGTTAGCCACGTCAACGGCGCGCTGATATTTCTCCTGGGGCCGCTCCACCTGGCCCGAGATAATCAAGGGCGTGCGCGCCTCATCGATCAAGATTGAATCGACCTCATCAATGACGCAGTAATGGAAATCACGCTGCACCACCTCGGCGATGTCATTCGCCATGTTGTCGCGTAGGTAATCAAAGCCCAACTCGGAGTTGGTGGCGTAGGTGATGTCGCAGCCGTAGTTGCGACGCCGTTCGGCCGGGCTCATCTCCTGCTGGATCAGGCCCACGCTTAGGCCCAAGAAGCGATGGACCTGGCCCATCCACTCAGCGTCGCGCCGGGCCAAGTAGTCGTTCACCGTGACCACATGGACGCCGCGGCCAGTGAGGGCGTTGAGGTAGGCCGGCAGGGTGGCGACCAGGGTCTTGCCTTCGCCGGTTTTCATCTCAGCGATCTGGCCGGCATGGAGCACCATGCCGCCGATCAGCTGCACATCRAAGTGGCGCATGCCCAGCACCCGCTTGCCGGCTTCGCGCACCACGGCAAAGGCCTGGGGCAGCAACTCCGCGAGCAGGGCCTTCTCGCGGTTGCCCTGGCCCGCCACCTTCTCGAGCTTGAGCCGGAACTCGGCGGTAAGACCGCGCAACTCCTCATCACTGAGGGGCTCAACCTCCTCTTCCAGCAGGTTGATATCGGAAACAATCGGCTGGAAGCGCTTCAGCTTGCGGGCATTGGGATCTCCCAGCAGCAGCTTGAGCATGGATCGGGGCCGGCCAATTGGATAAACCCTACCACCGCCAAGCCGTCAGCCAGGGCCGAGAAGCAAGACGGGGCAAGGGTTTTGCCCATTCCAGTGGGCCTTCGGGGCCCGTGCTGGCTACGACGCCTGGGCCCGGCTGCAGCAGCTGCGCTTCAAAGGCGAGGATTTAGGCCATCCGGCCGGCACCCCAGCCCCTTGAGCGACCCCGCCCCGATCCGCCTGATTCGCCATAGCCAGCTCGCCCTGAGATTGCGTTGGCGGCTGGGGTCCCTGCAGGCCCTGCTCGATCACCACAGCTTCTGGGCTAGGGGACGGCAGCGCCAGGACCTGGTAGCCATGCTCAGGGGAAGCCAGGCGGTGGTGAGCGCCTGGCAGGGCCCGCAGCTGGTGGGTTTTGGCCGGGCCAGCAGCGATGGCGTCTTCCGGGCCGTGCTCTGGGATGTGGTGGTGGCGGGCGAGCACCAGGGCCTGGGCCTGG
>NSII01000063.1 GCA_002737305.1 Synechococcus sp. Baikal-G1 | reverse complement strand
GGGCTTCAGCGCTAGCCATGCCCAACACTTAATGGTGTGGCACCGGCAACAACAATCAAGCGGATGAAGAGATTCGAACTCTCGACCCTCTCCTTGGCAAGGAGATGCTCTACCACTGAGCTACATCCGCCCACGCACCACAACCCTGAAGGGCGCTGGTGATGGCATCGGTCTGGAACCGACTTAAGGAGCATGCCCTACGGGCCTGCCCCCGGTCAAATCGTTGGGCCGCCCAGACGTTCGCCCCGGTGGCCGGCCCGGGCCTGAACCCGCTGACACCAGTCGCCGTTGGCCAGATACCAATCGACCGTGGCGGCCAGACCCTGCYCAAAATTGTGCCGGGGCTGCCAGCCCAGTTCAGCGCTGATCCGGGCCGGGTCGATGGCATAACGGCGGTCGTGGCCGGGCCGGTCGCTCACCCGGGTGATCAGGCGGCCGTGGGGGGCCGCCGCCGGCCGCCGCTGGTCGAGCAACGCGCAGATCGCCTCCACCACCTGCTTGTTGGTGCGCTCGCCATGGCCGCCCACGCAATAGGCCTGGCCCAGGCGCCCGCGGGTCGCTGCTCGTAACAGGGCCTCGACGTGGTCGTCGACGTAGAGCCAGTCGCGCACGTTGGCGCCATCGCCGTAGAGGGGGATCGGCTCGCCGGCMAGGGCCTTGAGGATCACCACCGGGATCAGCTTCTCGGGGAACTGCCAGGGGCCGTAGTTATTGCTGCAGTTGGTCAGCACCACCGGCAGGCCGTAGGTGTGGTGCCAGGCGCTGACCAGGTGGTCGCTGGCGGCCTTGCTGGCCGAATAGGGGGAACGGGGGTCGTAGGGAGTCGTTTCGCTGAAGCGCCCCTGGGGGCCCAAGGAGCCGAACACCTCATCGGTGCTGATGTGGTGGAAGCGGAAGCGGGCGGCGCGCTCAGGGGGCAACTGCTCCCAATGGGCGCGCACCGCCTGCAGCAACTGGAAGGTGCCCGTCACATTGCTCTCGATAAAAACCCCCGGGCCATCGATCGATCGATCCACATGGCTCTCGGCGGCCAGGTGCAGCACCAGGTCGGGATCGGCCCGCCGCACCGCCTCGGCCGTGGCGGCCCCATCGACCAGATCCACCCGCAGCAGCTGGTGGCGCGGGCCCCCAGGCCCCTCGCCCGCAGACCCCAGGGCGGCCAGCTCCTGTTCGATGCCGGCCAGGTCACTGGCGTAGCCGCATTTATCCAGGTTGAAGACCGTGGCGCCGCTATCGCGCAGCAGGCGCCTCACCACCGCCCCGCCGATGAAACCGGCGCCGCCGGTGACCAGGATGCGGTCCGTGCCGGAGGGGAGCAGCTGGTCCATCAAGCCTTCGTTAATGGTTTGGCGCAGAGTAAGGGGGGGCGATTCCAGGGGCCAAAGGAGACCTGGCCTTCAGGCCCGAGCCCCTGGGGTGGGCCRTAAGTCCGCCACCTGGCCCAACACCTGGGCCAGGGCAGCCCGCCAGCCGAGCGGCTCCAGGCCTAGGGCCGCTCGGCTGGCGGTGCAATCCAGCAGCGAATAGGCCGGCCGGGCCGCCGAAGTGGGGTAGGCGCTAGTGGGGATGGGCCGCACCTGGGCGGCATGCGCCAACAGACCGGCGGCCATGCCCAGCTCGCCGATCGCCACGGCGAAGTCGTACCAACTGGCGGCACCGGCGTCGCTCCAGTGCAGGATCGTTGGGGCGCCAGGGTCGGCCCAGGTCCCAATCGCCCGCCAGCAGGCGGCCGCCAGGCCGGAGCTGGCGGTGGGGCAGCCGACCTGATCAGCCACCACCCCCAGGGGTTCGCCGGCCGCCGCCTTGAGGGCATGGAGGCGCAGCATGGTGAGGCAGAAATTGGCGCCCACAGGTCCGTACACCCAGCTGGTGCGCAGGATCCGGGCCCGCCCGGGGCCCAGGGCCTTCAGCACGGCCCGCTCACCCGCCGCCTTGCTGGCGCCATAGACCCCCAGGGGCTCGGGCGCCTGCTCGGGGCGATAGGGGCTGCCCTGCTGGCCATTGAAGACAAAATCGGTGCTCACCTGCAGCAGCCGGCCGCCCGTTTCGGCCAGGGCCTCGGCAAAGGCCTGGGGGGCGCCTGCGTTCACGGCCATCGCCAGACCCGCGTCGCCCTCGGCCCGATCCACGGCGGTGTAGGCGCCGGCATTGAGCAGCCAGTCGGGTTGGTGCTGCCGCACCAGCAGGCGGCAGGCGTCGGCGTCGGCCAGATCGAGGTCACTGCGCCGCAAGGGCAGGAGCTCAACCCCCTCGGGCCTGGAAGCGATCAGGGCCTGGCCCAGCTGGCCGCCAGCGCCGGTGAGCAGCACCTTCATCAGACCAGCACCGTCATGGGAACAACTCGCCTGGGGCCAGCTCCGCCAACAGGGGCGCGTCGCCGTCCTTTTCGGAGAGCTGGGGGCTGGTGCCGCCGAGGGCTGCCAGGGGCCAGGAAATCGCCAGGGCCGGGTCATCCCAACGGATCGCCCGCTCGCACTGCTTGCTCCAGTAATCGCTGGTTTTGTAGAGCACCTCGGCCTGGTCGCTGAGGGTGAGAAAGCCGTGGGCAAAGCCAGCCGGCACCCAGAGCTGCTGGTGGGTTACGGCGTTCAAGCGGGTGCCAACCCAGTGGCGGAAGGTGGGCGAGCTGCGGCGCAGATCCACCGCCACATCAAAGATTTCCCCAGACACGCAGCGCACCAACTTGCCCTGGGGCTGGGGGGGAAGCTGGTAATGCAACCCGCGCAGCACCCCTTGGGCCGAGCGCGAGTGGTTGTCCTGGACGAAGGCCGCGGGGCCGGCCAGAGCCTCAAAGATGCGCTGGTTCCAGCTCTCGAAGAAAAAGCCACGCCCATCGCCAAACAGCCTGGGCGTGAGCAGCAAGGGCCCCTCCAGGGCCACGCCACCGCTGCCAATCAGTTGGTCAGCCTGCATGCTGTCCTCCCAAGCTGGCCTGCAGGAGGCTGTGGTCGCTGCTGCTTTCCTCGAGCAACTTGATCAAGTAATCGCCATAGCCGCTCTTGCGCAGGGGGGCGGCCAGCTGCTCCAGCTGGTTGGCGCTAATCCAGCCCTGGCGCCAGGCCACCTCCTCAGGGCAGCCCACCTTGAGGCCCTGACGATGTTCGAGGGTGCGGATGTAGCTGCCGGCCTCATGCAGGGAATCGCAAGTGCCCGTATCGAGCCAGGCCATGCCCCGACCCATCAACTCCACCTTGAGCAGGCCATCGGCCAGATACATGGCGTTGAGGTCGGTGATCTCCAGTTCACCCCGGGGGGAGGGGCGCACCTGGCGGGCCCGCTCCACCACCGTGTCGTCATAGAAATAAAGACCCGTAACGGCGTAGCGGCTGCGGGGTTTGGCCGGCTTCTCCTCCAGGCTGAGCACCCGGCCATCGGCGGCAAATTCCACCACGCCGTAACGCTCCGGATCGCGCACCGGATAGGCGAACACCGTGGCACCGGTAATCGCACCAGGGTTGGTGCCCGCCACCCCGCCGTTGCTGGCCTGCAGCTGGGGCACCAGATCGTGGCCATGGAAGAGGTTGTCGCCCAACACCAGGGCCGCCGGCGAGCCGGCCAGGAACTCGGCACCGATCAGGAAGGCCTGGGCCAGGCCATCGGGGCTGGGTTGCACCGCATAGGTGATCGCCATGCCCCAGCGGCTGCCATCGCCCAGGAGCCGTTCAAAGGCTGCCTGGTCCTGGGGGGTGGTGATAATCAGCACCTCCCGAATCCCCGCCAACATCAAGGTGGTGAGGGGGTAATAAACCATCGGCTTGTCGAAGACCGGCAGCAGCTGCTTACTCACCGCCTGGGTGATCGGATGCAGGCGGGTGCCGCTGCCTCCGGCCAGGATGATGCCCTTGCAGCCCATGGGTTCAGGCGGGCATCGCCGCCATCAGGGATCCCATTTCAATGGCCTGCAGGCCGTAGCTCCAGCCCAGGTTGGCCTTGATGCCGGCCCGTTCCAGGGCCTGCTGCAGGGTGTCGGTGGTGAGCACGCCAAAGATCACCGGCACGCCCGTGTCGCGGGCAACGGCGGCCACGCCCTTGCTCACCTCATTGACCACCACATCGAAATGGGGGGTGTCGCCGCGGATCACAGCCCCGAGGGTGATCACCACCTGGTAGCGGCCGCTGGCCGCCAACCGCTGGGCCACCAGGGGAATTTCAAAGCAACCGGGCACCCAGGCCACATCTAGCTGGCTGCTGGTGGGGGTGACATCAATGCCGTGGCGGGTGAGGGCATCGAGGCAGCCGCTGAGCAGCTTGCCCGTCACCAAATCATTGAATCGGGCCACCACGATGGCGACCCGCAGGCTGCTGGCAGCGGTGAAGAACCCTTCGAAGACCGTCAAGCGCCAGGAATCGCGAGTGGGATCAGACTACGAAGAAGCTGACGCCCCAGTTGAGCAGCACCAGCCCAACCCAGGCGAGACCGCCCAACAGAATCAAACGGTTCGAGCGGCCGCTGTCTTCGTTGCTGGCGTAGAGCACGGGCACAGCCACGATCAGCGCGAACGACATCACCACCAGGGCCAGAACGGTGAGGGTGTTGAGGATCTGCATGGATCAGTGTCGGGTTGGCCGGCCCGCTGGCCGGGGGCCCGCGTCGGTCAGTGGGCGGATTCTCCCACGCCGCTCTGGCCCTAGGGGCAGGCGCTGGCTGGTTCCTTCACAAGTTGTCGGGAGCGGGCGCAACGCCCACGAAGACGCCCAGCAAGCCCTCCTACGATCAAGTCCCCTGACCCAAGGATCCGTGGCTGCGGAAGCCCGCCAGCAGCTTTCGCTCGTGCCAGGACCCGGCTTATCCGAAACAGCCCTGCAGGGCAACCTGTTTGGGGCCCCCGAAGACCCCAAACCGGCGGCCCGGCTGGCCCGGCCCGGGGCCCTGGCCGATCCCGGCGAGCTGGACGATGCCGCCCTGGAGGCCGATGCCGGCAGCCGGCCCCGGCGGCGGCGCCAGATGAAGGCCGGGGCGGCTGGTCCCGATCCAGGCCCCCACGATCCAGGCCCCCCGGATGGGGCCCCCGCTGAGTTGGCCGGCCCAGCCAGCGAGAGCGAGCCCCCAACGGCTACGGCCCCCGACAGCGACCTGCCCCCTTGGCACCACCACTCCCTGGTGGATCCGCAGCACCTGCCGCCGATGCTGCGCCACTACGTGGAACTCAAGGCCGCCCATCCCGAGCGGCTGCTGCTCTACCGCCTCGGCGATTTTTTTGAATGCTTCTTTGAAGATGCGATCACGCTCTCCCAGCTGCTGGAGCTCACCCTCACGGGCAAGGAGGCGGGCAAGGCCCACGGGCGGGTGCCGATGGCGGGCATTCCCCACCACGCGGCCGAGCGTTATTGCGGCGACCTCGTCCGCCGCGGCCTCTGCGTCGCCCTCTGCGACCAGCTGGAAGCCACCGCCGCCAAGGGGGCCCTGCTCAAGCGCGGCATTACCCGGGTGCTCACCCCCGGCACGGTGATCGAGGAGGGGATGCTCTCGGCCCGGCGCAACAACTGGCTCTGCGGTGTGGTGGTTGAGGGCAGCCGCTGGGGCCTGGCGGTGGCGGATGTCAGCACTGGCGAATTCCGGGTGACCGAGCGCCAGGGCAGCGACCTGCTGCACCAGGAGTTGCTGCAACTGGACGCGGCCGAAGTGGTCTGGCCCGGCGCTGGCGACCGTCCCGGCTGGTGTCCCGAGAGCCTGCGGCTAACAGCCTCGGCCCTCACCCCCTTCGCCGGTCCCGAAGCTCGCTCCAGCCTGCTCAAGCGCTTCAAGCTGGCCAGCCTGGCGGGCCTGGGCCTGGCCGACCTGCCCCTGGGCCAGCGGGCCGCCGGCGGACTGCTGCGCTATCTCGACGACACCCAGCCGGGCGCCGCCATCCCCCTAGACCTGCCCACCACCTGGCATGCGGGCGACCAGCTGGTGCTCGACGCCCAGACCCGCCGCAACCTGGAACTGACCCGCACCCAGCTGGGCGGGGGCGTGCAGGGGTCGCTGCTGTGGGCCCTGGATCGCACCGTCACGGCCATGGGCGGCCGCTGCCTGCGCCGCTGGATCGAGGCGCCCCTGGTCGATCGGGCCGCGATCGGCGCCCGCCAGGACGGGGTGAGCGAACTGGTGAACCAACGGCCCCTGCGCCAGGCCCTGCGCCGGCTACTGCGGCCCATGGGCGACCTGGAACGGCTCGCCGGCCGGGCCGGGGCCGGCAGCGCCTCCGCCCGGGACTTAGTGGCCCTGGCCGATGGGCTCGAACGGCTGCCCCAGCTGGCCTCCCTGCTGGGGCAGGCCAGCAGCCCGCCCCTGGCAGCCCTGGCCAGGCCCTGGCCGGAGCTGGCCGAACTGGCGGCCCTGGTGCGCCACCACCTGGTGAATACGCCGCCCCTGGCCCTCACCGAGGGAGGCCTGATCCACGACGGCGTCGACAGCCGCCTCGATGGCCTGCGTAACCAGCTCGATGACCAGGACGCCTGGCTGGCCGAGCAGGAAGCCCAAGAGCGCCGCGCCAGCGGCATCGCCAACCTGCGCCTGCAGTACCACCGCACCTTTGGCTACTTCCTCTCGGTGAGCCGCGCCAAGGCTGGCGCCGTGCCGGAGCACTGGATCCGCCGCCAGACCCTGGCCAACGAGGAACGCTTCGTCACCCCCGAGCTCAAGGGCCGCGAGGGCCGCATCCTGCAGCTCAAGGCCCGCGCCGCCCAACGGGAATTCGAGCTGTTTGGCGAGCTACGCAGCCAGGTAGGGGTCCAGGCCACCCCAATTCGGGCGGCGGCCAGGCTGGTGGCCGACCTCGATGCCCTCGCCTCCCTCGCCGAGGTGGCCGCCACCGGCGGCTATTGCCGGCCCGAGATCACGGCCGGGCGGGAGCTGCTGATTGAGGCCGGCCGCCATCCGGTGGTCGAGCAGCTGCTTGTCGACAGCCCGTTCACCCCCAATGGCATTGCCCTGGGCGGCGGCCCGGCGCCGATCGGCCGCCCGGACCAGGACGGCAGCCCCCCCGACCTGCTGGTGCTCACGGGCCCGAATGCCAGTGGCAAGAGCTGCTATCTGCGCCAGACGGGGCTGCTGCAACTGATGGCCCAGATGGGCAGCTGGATTCCGGCCCGCTCCGCCCAGCTCGGCCTCGCCGATCGCATCTTCACCCGCGTCGGCGCCGGCGACGACCTGGCCAGCGGCCAATCCACCTTCATGGTGGAGATGGCCGAAACCGCCAACATCCTCCACCACGCCAGCAGCCGCTCGTTGGTGTTGCTCGATGAGATCGGCCGCGGCACGGCCACCTTCGATGGCCTCTCGATCGCCTGGGCCGTGGCCGAACATCTGGCCGTTGAGATCCAGGCCCGCAGCGTCTTTGCCACCCACTATCACGAGCTCAATGAATTAGCGGAGCTGCACGCCAACGTGGCCAATGTGCAGGTGCTGGTGGAGGAAACGGGCGACGACCTGCTGTTCCTGCACCGGGTCGTCGCTGGTGGCGCCAGCCGCAGCTACGGCATCGAGGCCGCCCGCCTGGCTGGAGTGCCGGCGGCGGTGGTGCTGCGGGCTCGCCAGGTGCTGGGACGGATCGAGGCCAATAGCCATGTGGCCGTGGGACTCCAGCAGCCCTAAGCGCTCGGGCCCAAGCCCCAGGCGGGCGGGCGCCAGTTGCTGGAGCCGGCAGCCTGCCTCAGCGCGGCTGATCGAGCCAGGCCCGCCGCAGCAGGGCGTTGGCCGCCGCGGCCACCAGGGCCGCCCCGCCCCGGCTGCCATCGAGCCGGATCTGGGCCAGGCCGCTGGCGGCCAGGTGGCGCTTGCTCTCGGCCACGCCGACAAAGCCCACGGGCATGCCGATCACCAGGGCCGGCGGCGGCCCCTGCTGGGCCAGCTCCAGCAACTGCTCCAGGGCCGTAGGGGCGCTGCCGATCAGCACCACCGCACCGGGATGGTGCTCCAGGGCGGCTGCCATGCCCACGGCTGTACGGGTGCTGCCCGTCGGGGCCCGCGGTGGCGCCCAATCGAGCACGCTGCGCACCGGATTGGCGAAGGTGCGCCCGGCCATCGGCTGCACCGCCGCCGCCGCCATGGCCGTGTCGGTGAGGATCACGGCGCCGGCCGCCAGGGCAACCATGCCCTGGGAGCAGGCCCCAGCAGACCAGTGCAGGTCGGCGGCGAGGCTGAGGTCGCCACCGCTATGGATCACCCGTTCGAGCAAGTCCTGCTCGGCGGGATCGAAGTCGGTGGGCCCCAGCCAGCCACGGATACGCCGCACGCTTTCGCTGAAGATCGGATGGTCAAAGGGCGCCGCAGCCGGGATCTCGCCGAAGGTCTCGCCTGCGCCCACTCCACACCCTGAGACAGCCCACAATTGAGCTTACGAATGGGCTCCCGCAGCCAGGCGCGCCGATGCCGATCCATCTCTTCTGGGGGGATGACGAAGCGGCCCGCAACCGGGCCGTGGACGCCCTGATCCAGCAGGTCTGCGACCCCAGCTGGCAAAGCATCAACCTCACCCGCCTCGATGGCAACGACCAGGGCCAGGCGGCCCAGGCCCTGGCCGAGGCCCGCACGCCGCCCCTAGGGGCCGGCGACCGGGTGGTGCTTCTCCAGCGCAGCCCCTTCTGCAACCAATGCCCGGCCGAGCTGGCCAGCCAACTGGAGGCGACCCTGGGCCTAATCCCCGACCACTGCCATCTGGTGCTGGTGAATGCCGCTAAGCCGGATGCGCGCCTACGCGCCACCAAGGCGCTCAAGGCCGTGGCCGAGGAACGCAGCTTCCCCCTGCCGGCCGTCTGGGACGGGGCCGGCCAGGTGGAACTGGTGAGCCGCACGGCAAAGGAGATGGGCCTGGCCGTGGAGCCAGCGGCAGCCGAGGCCCTGGCCGAAGCGATCGGCAGTGACAGTGCCCGCCTAGCCAGCGAACTGGAGAAGCTCTCGCTCTATGCCGGCACCGGCAAAGCCGGCGGCCCTGGCGCCCCGATCACGGCCGCAGCCGTGGCCGCCCTAATCGGCAGCCACGCCACCTCCAGCCTGCAGGTGGGTGATGCCCTGCTCGCCGGCCAGAGCGCCGAAGCGATCGCCCTGGTGGATCAGCTCCTGGAGGTCAACGAGCCGGGCCTAAGGATTGTGGCGGCCTTAAGCAGCCAGATCCGGGGCTGGCTGTGGGTGAGCCTGCTCGATGCCCAGGGGGAACAGGACGTGGCGGTGATTGCCAAGGCGGCCGGGATCGGCAACCCCAAACGCATCTATGTGATGCGCAAACAGATCCGCGGCCGCCCGCCTGGCCGGTTCCTGCGCCTGCTGGGCCAGCTGCTGGAGGTGGAAGCGGCCCTCAAACGGGGCAGGGACCCGGGCGATGCCTTCCGCGATGGCTTTTTGCTGGCGGGACCCTGATGGGCTTCCTTGGCCGATCAGGGTCCCGCCAGGCCCGGATCGCCCAAGCCGCCCTTAATAGGCGGCGTAACTCTTTTCTTCCACCAGCTGGGAGCCGCAAAGCTGGTTGATCTGGGCCTTGAGGGCGGCCCGTCGGTCGTTGGTGCGATACACAGACCGCGCCAGCTCCACAAAGCCAGGTCCAAAATCGCCGGCCCGCTCACAGTCGCGGATGCGATCTTCAATGTGCCAGAGCTCGCCGTTGACGGCCCCTAGCTCTGCCGTGGCAGCCGCCAGGCCCTCCTGGCCTGCGATTGGGCCCCCACCAGCGCCCAGCCCGGCCCGGGCTGCCACCGCCTCCAAGGCGACCAGCTCCACGGCCACGTTGGCCCGCTTGGCGGGATCGTCGATCCGCTGGACCTTGATCTGCAGGATCGTGATCTTGTCGAGCAATTCGCCCGCTGACACGGGCACCAGCAGCTCCATCGCCTGGCTCGATTCAGGGACCTCAGGCTAGGGGTCGATAATCGATCCATCACGCACAGCAACACCGGGAATGGGCCTGCTGGTTCAGAAGTTCGGCGGCACCTCGCTCGCGGATGTGGAACGGATCCAGGCGGTGGCCGAACGCATCGCCGCCAGCCGCGAGGCCGGCCATGACCTCGTGATCGTGGTGTCGGCCATGGGCCACACCACCGACGAACTCACGGGCCTGGCCCGCGCCATCAGCAGCGACCCGCCCCAGCGGGAAATGGACATGCTGCTGGCCACCGGTGAGCAGGTGTCGATCTCCCTGGTGGCCATGGCCCTCCATGCCCTGGGGGTGCCGGCGGTCTCGATGACCGGGCCCCAGGTGGGCATCGTCACCGAATCGACCCACGGCCGCGCCCGCATCCTCGAGGTGCGCACCGAACGGCTGCAGCGCCACCTCGACAACGGCCTGGTGGTGGTGGTGGCTGGCTTCCAGGGCACCAGCAGCGGCCACGCCGGCACCCCGGAGATCACCACCCTGGGCCGGGGTGGCTCCGACACCTCGGCCGTGGCCCTGGCCGCGGCCCTGGGGGCAGAGGCCTGTGAGATCTACACCGATGTGCCGGGCGTGCTCACCACCGACCCCCGCAAGGTGGCCGATGCCCAGCTGATGACCACCATCAGTTGCAACGAGATGCTGGAACTGGCCAGCCTCGGGGCCGCCGTGCTGCATCCCCGGGCCGTTGAGATCGCCCGCAACTACGGCGTGCCCCTGGTGGTGCGCTCCAGCTGGAGCGACGCCCCCGGCACCCTGCTCACCAGCGATGGCGGCAGTCGCCGCCCCGGCCACACGGGCCTGGAGCTAAGCCGGCCGGTGGATGGGGCCGAACTGGAGGAGCACCAGGCCGTGCTGGCCCTGTCCCATGTGCCCGACCAACCGGGCGTGGCCGCCCGCCTATTCGAGGCCCTCTCCGGCGCCGGTCTCAATGTGGATCTGATCGTGCAGGCCACCCATGAGGGGGCCAGCAACGACATCGCCTTCACCCTGGCCGAAACGGAAATGGAGCGGGCCCGCAGCGTTTGCCAGGAGCTCCTGGCGGCCCTGGGGGCCGACCAGGCCACGCTCACGGCCGAGGCCGGCATGGCCAAACTCAGTATTTCGGGCGCCGGCATCCTCGGCCGCCCCGGGGTAGCCGCCCGCCTGTTCGACACCCTGGCCAAGGCCAGCATCAACCTGCGCCTGATCGCCACCAGCGAGGTGAAGGTGAGCTGCCTGATGGCAGGGCACCAGGGCCACAAGGCCCTCCAGGCGGCGGCCCACGCCTTCGAACTGGCCGAGCAGCAACTGCATCTCAACCCGAGCCCGGCGGGCCTGGGCGAACCGGCAGTGCGCGGCGTCGCCCTCGACCGGGACCAGGCCCAGGTGGCGGTCCATCGCATCCCCGACCGGCCCGGCAGCGCCGCCGCCGTCTGCCGGGCCCTGGCCGATGCCGGCCTCTGCCTCGATGCGATCGTCCAGTCGGAGCGCACCCATGGCAGCGGCGACCAGCTCAGCCGCGACATGGGCTTCACCCTGCGCCGCGACGACCTGGCCCGGGCCCAGGCAGCCCTGCAGCCCCTGCTGGCCCAGTGGCCCGAAGCGCGCTTTGAGCAGGGCATGGCGATCGCCCGGGTCAGCGCGGTGGGGGCGGGCATGCCGTCGACCCCCGGCACGGCCGCCCGGATGTTCCGCTGCCTGGCCGAGGCCGGGATCAATATCGAAATGATCGCAACCAGCGAAATCCGCACCAGCTGCGTCGTCGCTGAAGCCGATGGGGTGGCAGCCCTTCAAGCCGTGCATGGCACCTTCGGCCTGGGCGGCGCGGCCGTTCACAAGGCCGAAGGCACCGAGGCTTGAAGCGCAAACGGAAGGGGTCTTAACGACCCCGGATCAGGCCCTGCCCACCAGTTTCTGGCGCAGGGTCTTGATGCGATCGCGCAGGCTGGCGGCCCGTTCGTATTCGAGATTTTTAGCGGCTTCCTTCATGCGCTCTTCAAGCTGGGTGATCAGCTCCGGCAGGGATTCGAGCGGCACTTCGTTGTGTACCGCCTGGTCGGTGGCCTGCTCCAGCTGCTCATCATTGAGTCGGCGCGACACCTCCAGAAAGGCAAGAATCGAATTGCCGGCCCGCTTACCGGCCGGCGTGGGCGTGATGCCGTGTTCAAGGTTGTAGGCGTGCTGAATGGCGCGGCGCCGCTCCGTTTCCGAGATCGCCCTGGCCATCGAATCGGTGAGGTTGTCGGCGTAGAGCAGGGCCTTGCCATCGATGTGTCGGGCCGCCCGACCGATCGTCTGGATCAGGGAGCGCTCCGCCCGCAGAAAGCCCTCCTTATCGGCATCGAGAATCGCCACCAGCGACACCTCGGGCAGGTCCAATCCTTCCCGCAGCAGGTTGACACCCACGAGCACGTCGTATTCGCCATTGCGCAGATCCTGGATAATCTCGATCCGCTCAATCGAATGGATTTCGGAGTGGAGATAGCGCACCTTCACGCCATTTTCAGCTAGGTAGTCGGAGAGGTCCTCGGCCATGCGCTTGGTCAAGGTGGTGATCAGCACCCGTTCATTTTTATCGGCCCTCTCTCGAATTTCGCCGAGCAGGTCATCCACCTGGCCCTCGGTGGGACGCACCTCCACGATCGGATCGAGCACACCGGTTGGGCGGATCACCTGCTCCACAATCTGGTCCTTGCTCTGGGCCATTTCCCAGGTGCCCGGGGTGGCGCTGACAAAGATCGTCTGCTGGGCCTTTTCCCAGAACTCATCACCCTTGAGCGGCCGGTTATCGGCGGCCGAGGGCAGGCGGAAACCGTGCTCAATGAGCACCCGCTTGCGCGATTGGTCGCCGTTGTACATGGCCTGCAGCTGGGAACAGGTGACATGGCTTTCATCGACCACCAGCAGCCAGTCCTTGGGGAAGTAATCAATCAGGCATTCCGGCGGGGTGCCGGCGGGCCGGCCGGCCAGGTGGCGGGCGTAGTTTTCGACGCCGTTGCAATAGCCCACCTGCTCGAGCATCTCGAGGTCGTAGGTGGTGCGCTGCTCCAGCCTCTGGGCCTCCAACAGGCGCCCTTCGCGGTTGAGCAGGTCGAGGCGGTCATGCAACTCGCCGCGAATTTCGGCGATCGCCCCCTCCAAACGCTCCTTCGGCGTCACAAAGTGTTTGGCGGGGTAGATGTTGATCGTGTCGAGGCTTTGCAGGATCTCGCCGGTGGTGGGTTCGACATAGCGAATTGCTTCGATCTCATCACCAAACAATTCAATCCGCACCAGGCGATCCTCATAGGCCGGCCCGATTTCAAGCACATCGCCACGCACCCGGAAACGGCCCCGCGAGATTTCCAGATCGTTGCGGGAATATTGGTTATTAACAAGTTCCCGCAGGGAGCCCCGCAGGTCCAGGGTTTCACCCACCTGGAACTTCACCGCAGCCTTAAGGTATTCCGAGGGAATGCCCAGGCCGTAGATGCAGCTGATCGAGGCCACAACGATCACATCAGGGCGCTCAAACAAGGAGCGGGTGGCCGAGTGGCGCAGCATGTCGATCTCCTCGTTGATCGAGGCGGTCTTGGCGATGTAAGTATCCGAGACCGCCACATAGGCCTCGGGCTGGTAATAGTCGTAGTAGGAGATGAAATATTCAACGGCATTGTTGGGGAAAAATTCCCGCAACTCATTGCAAAGCTGGGCCGCCAGGGTCTTGTTGTGGGCCAGCACCAGGGTGGGTCGGCCCGTGCGGGCGATCACATTGGCGATCGAAAAGGTTTTGCCGGTGCCAGTGGCGCCCAGCAGGGTCTGGTAGCGCTCGCCGCCATCCACGCCCCGGACCATGGCCTCAATGGCCGTGGGCTGGTCGCCTTTGGGTTCGTAGGGGGCGTGGAGCTCGAAGTGGGCCATCGCACCATTCTCAGCCCATCAGGGCCAGGCCAGGGGTGGTCCACCGACCCAGAACAGACGTCAAACCCGCCATGAGCTCCCAAAAGGACCCCGGACGGGCCTGACTCATGTGCTTAGGGCAGGCAGAACGGGGCGATCGCCGCGCTCAGGACAGGGCCGAAACGGCGGCGCTGGTGCCCAGGGCCTCGCGCAGGCTGCGCACCACGGCCACCATGGCCAGCTCATCGCCAAGGCGATTGACGGCCGAACCCACGCCAACGCCACTGGCGCCGGCGGCGATCGCCAGGGGCAGGGTCACGGCGGAGAGGCCAGAGGCGCAGAGCACGGGCACGGACACGGCGCGGCTGATCGCGTGGGCGGCGGCCAGGGTGGGCGCGGCCTTCTCAATCAGACCGAGGCTGCCGGCACTGAAGGGCCGGGCGCTGGTGCCGCCCTCGGTCTGGATCAGGTCGGCACCGGCGTCCACCAGATCAATCGCGAGCTGCTCCTGCTGGTCGAGGGGCAACACGTGGGGCACCGTCACCGACAGCACCACCTCGGGGAGGAGGGCCCGGGTGCGGCGGGTGAGCTCGAGCACCTCGGCGGCATCAAAGAGGCGCCCGAGGGGATAGAAGGCGTCGTAGTTGCCGATCTCCACCAGGGCGGCGCCGGCGGCCACGGCGGCGGGGAACAGCTCGGGATCCACGGCTGACACGCAGATCGGCAGGCCGGACACGGCGGCGGCGCGGCGCACCAGCTCCGGATCACAGGCCAGATCGATCAGGTCGGCGCCACCCAGGCCGGCGGCGCGGCTGATGCGCTCCACCGAGGCGGTATCAAAATTGGTGAGGCCGGCGATCACCTTGAGCAGGCGCCGCGAGGCCAGGGCTTGCTGCAGTTGAAGCGGCAGGCTGGACAGACGGGACATGGGCGGCCGGACAGCGAATGAACCCAATTCTCCCATCCGAAGCCTCGCCAGAGCCAGGCCCGCCCCCGGGGCCCTCCGGCGTTGGCGGCCAGGCCCGCCCCCCCTGGGGCCCGGTCCATGCCGCCCTGCACCAACGCCTGCGTCGCGACCCGGAGCTGTTGCCAGCTGGGGCATCCCTCCTGCTGGCCGTGTCCGGCGGCCAGGACTCCATGGCCCTGACCCGCCTGCTGCTCGATCTGGGCCGGTTGCACGGCTGGAGCCTGCAGCTCTGGCACGGCGACCACGGCTGGCGCCCCGAATCGGCCCGCCAGGCTGAAGAACTCCAGGCCTGGGCCGAAGGCTGGGGCCTGGCGATCACGGTGGAGCGGGCTAGCGACCCCCCCGCCAGCGAAGCGGCGGCCCGGGCCTGGCGCTACGACCGTCTCGAGGCCCTGGCCCTTGAACGGGCCTGCGCCCATGTGGTGACCGGCCACACCGCCAGCGACCGGGCCGAAACCCTGCTGCTGCACCTGGCCCGCGGCAGCCATCGCCAGGGCCTGGCCAGCCTGCGGCGACGCCGGCCGATCAGTCCTGGCTCACCGATCAACCTGGTGCGCCCCCTGTTGGGCCTAGGCCGGGCCGACACCGGCCAATTCTGCGCCGACTGGACCCTGCCGATCTGGCTCGACCCCAGCAACGCCAGTCCCCGCTTCAGCCGCAACCGCATCCGCCAGGAGGTGTTGCCGGTGCTGGAGGAGCTCCATCCCGGTTGCGCCAGCCGCATCAGTGCCCTCGCCGAACGGCTCGAACAGGAACAGGCCGGTCTGGAGGAACTGCTCGAGCTGGCCCTCAAGCCCCTCACCCCTCACCAGGACGGGGAAACGGCCCCGGGCCTAGAGCGGGCCGGGCTCACCCGCCTGGGGCTCCCCATCCAGGGGCTGCTGCTGCACCACTGGCTCAAACGCCACAGCGGCCTCAGCCTGGAGGCCGCCAGCCTGGAGTCCTTGCTGGGACAGCTCCAACCCAACCAGGGCCCAGGCGAGCGACCCTTGGGCCAGGGTTGGCGGCTGAGCTGGACCCGTCGCATGCTGGTGTTACTGCCCCCAGACAAAGGGTCTGGCCCAGGGCAGGCCTAACCCAGGGCCTGGGTCGGCCGGGATCGAAACAGACCTTCAGCCCAAGGTCCCGGCAGACTCGCCTAGGGCCACTCCGTCACCACCGCCTGGATCGTTTGTGAGCATCAACCTTCAGGACGCCTATATCGCCGTCGAGCATGCCTACAGCATGCAGCAGTTTCCTGAGGCCCTGCGGCTAGCCCAGGACCTCGTGCCCCGCATTCCCAGCGGCTCGGAGGACCAGCTGGATCTGCGGCTGCAATTGCTCATCGGCCACACCTATCTCTATGGCCTGGGCCTACCCCAGAAAGCCCTGCCCTGTTATCAACAGGTGTTGAAGCAGAGCTACGACCCCACCTACCGGGAACTGGCCGAACAGGGCGTGGCCCTCTGTCAGCAAGGCGGCGCCAGCCTGCTGGCAGCTGGCGCCCAAAGCGCCAGTCCCAGCCAGGCGGCCAGCTCCGAGGAGGCGCCATCGAGCTCCCGTTCGGGTGCGGCCGTGCCCTGGCTGGAGGACCTGAACCCTCTGGACACCACCGTCCAGGCTGGACCTGACGGCACCCAGGCCAAGCCTGAATTGGCGGGGGGAACGGCGGCGGCCCAACCCTGGCAATTGAAGGTTGGGGAGTCGGTGAAAGCCGAGCTGGTCGTGGGGATCGAGGCGATCGAAGCGGACCTGGTCGAGGACATCGAAGGGCCTGCCCCCTCCCGAGAGCCCACGGGCGGCCTCGAGAGTCCCCAGGCCTTCAGTCCCGCCGAGGCGGCCGAACTGGCCAAGGGCCTGCTCCGGGTGGTGCTGCGCTGAGGCCCGGGCCGGGGTTGAACCGGCCCAGGCAAGGCACCCGGGCAGGGCCCTCAGCTGGCGGCGCCGGAACGGCGGCGGCGGGTGCGGTTGGCGGCCAGTTCCGGATCTTCGACCGGGGCTACGGCAGCCGCCACCGCCACGAGTTGGCGCTGGGGTTCTGCCTCGGCTGGTGCCGGAGCTGCGGGCTGGGCAAGGGCCGTGGCAGCAGCGGCCGGGGCCTGGCGATCGCGGATCACATCACGGTTCACCTCGCGGTGGACGTCGCGGTTCACCTCCCGGCTAAGCTCACGGCCGCCATCGCGGCGACCACCCCGGACAGCCGGACGGCTATCGGGCTCGGCATCGGCGCGACCCTTGTAGGCAGGGGTGCCGCCAGGGGCTGGCTGGACCAGACAAATGATCAGCGGTTCCACCTGGAGCTCGCGGCGCAGGCGCCGCTGCAGGCCCACTTCGATTTCGCGCTGCACGCCCATCCAATCGACATCGGGGGCGACGCCGCCACTGTTACGCGACAACTGGCTCCAGCGGTTCTCCAGGACCCAGCCGATCTCGCGCTCGGCCCAGAGGGACATCTTGCGGGCATCGGCCGTGGTGACGACACCGCGCAGGTTGACCCGGGGCGGCGCCGCCATCACACCATCGGTGCTGATCACGGCCAGCAGGGTGATCACGCCGTCTTCAGCCAGCTGCTGGCGCTCCTTGAGCACGCGGGCATCAACGATGCCGTTGCGGGAAGCATCCAGCAGTTCGATGCCGGACTTGACCGGATCGCCCTTACGCATCGACTCGGGCTTGAGTTCCACCACATCGCCGTTTTCGATGATCAGGCAGTTCTCGGCGGGGATGCCCATGGACTGGGCCGTTTTGGCGTGGGCCACCAACATGCGGTGTTCGCCATGCACGGGCACGAAGAACTTGGGCCGGGTCAGGGCCAGCATCAACTTGTCGTCTTCCTGGGAGCCATGGCCGGAGACATGGATGCCTTCACCCTTGCCATACACCACCTTGGCGCCAAGCATCATCAGCCGGTCGATTGTGTTCACCACCGAGATGGTGTTGCCCGGAATCGGGCTGGCCGAGAAGATGATCGTGTCGCTTGACTTCACCTGAACCTGGGGATGGTCGCAGCGGGAGATCCGGCTTAGGGCGGCGAGGGGCTCGCCCTGGCTGCCGGTCATCAGCAGCAGGGTTTCGCGGTCGGGCAGGTCGCGGATCTGCTTGATCGGCACAAACAGGTCATCGGGGCAGCGCATGTAGCCGAGTTCCCGGGCCTTGGCGATCACGTTGAGCATGGAGCGACCCAGCAGGCCCACCTTGCGGCCATGCTTCATGGCGAGCTCGAGGATCATCGAGACCCGGTGGGTGGAGCTGGCGAAGGTGGTGAGAATCACCCGGCCTTGGGCATTGCCAATGTGGCGATCAAGGTTGGGGAACACGGCCCGCTCTGGCGGCGTGAAACCGGGCAGTTCGGCGTTGGTGGAATCACTGAACAGGCACAGCACCCCCTGCTCGCCGTAGTGGGCCATGCGCTGGATGTCGAAATACTCGCCATCGACCGGGGTGTGGTCGAATTTGAAGTCTCCGGTGAAAATCACCACTCCTGCGGGGGTGGTGATCGCCAGGGAGAAACTGTCCGCGAGCGAGTGGGTGTTGCGGATGAACTCCACCTTGAAGTGTTGCCCCACCTGCACCACATCGCGCGGGGAAACCGTCTGAAGGATCGTGCGATCCATCACGCCCGCTTCCTCCATCTTGCCCGTGAGCATGGAGAGGGCTAGGCGGGGCCCATAGATCACCGGAATCGTGAAGTTCTTGAGGTGGTGGGGAATGCCCCCGATGTGATCTTCATGGCCGTGGGTCACGATCATGCCGCGAATCCGCTTCTGGTTTTCGCGCAGATAGCTGGTGTCGGGCAACACCACGTTGACGCCATGCATGCCATCGCTGGGGAAGGCGAGACCGCCATCCACCAGCATCAGGTCATCGCCATATTCAAAAACGCAGGTGTTTTTACCAATCTCATGCAAACCGCCGAGGGGAATGACCCGCAAGATGGGCTGTTTATCGGCGGCCTCGGAACGGCCGGCGCTGGCAATACGGGTGATCGGATTGGATGGGCTCATTGGGGGAAGGGAAAAGGAAGGGAAAGGGATGCCGGACTGAATGCAATGCCTCCGGACCGTTGTGTGCAGATTGGGCTGCTGGGAGGTGGAGGACTGGGATGGGCCTTGGCGTCAGGTAGGACGCAGGGCTGCCAGGGCTGTGGTTAATCGTTCGCGTACATCACTGGAGGCGGAAACAAGGGGAAGACGGGGGGCGCCCACGGGCCAACCGCTCAACTGCAAGGCGGCTTTGACGGGAATCGGATTGGTGGTCAAAAACAGGGCCTTGCAAAGGGGCAGCAGCCGTTCGTGTAAAGCCAGGGCGCTGGCGTGGTCGCCGGCCAGAAAAGCGGTGACCATCTGGCTGATCTCGCGGGCCACCAGATGGCCGGCCACACTCACGACGCCCACGGCACCCACGGCCAACATCGGCAGGGTGAGGGCGTCATCGCCGCTATAGATCGCCAGCCGCTCACCACAGGCGGCCCGCAATTGGCTGACCTCCTCGGTGGTGCCGCTAGCGGCCTTGAAGCTCACCACATTGGGCAGGTCGAGCAGGCGGGCCGTGGTCTCGGGGCTGAGGCTGGTGCCAGTGCGACCGGGGATGTTGTAGAGCATCAGCGGTAGCTCGGGCGCCGCCAGGGCCACGGCCCGGAAATGGGCTTCCAGTCCCTCCTGGGGCGGCTTGTTGTAGTAGGGCACCACCACCAGCGCCCCATCGGCGCCGAGGACCGCCGCCTGGCCGATCGCCTCGATCGCCTCAGCGGTGCAATTGCTGCCGGTGCCCGCCAGCAGGGCCGCCCGGTTGCCCACGGCAGCCTTGACGGCGGAGAACAGCTGGTGTTGCTCCTCCCAACTGAGGGTGGGGGATTCGCCGGTGGTGCCGCAGAGCACCAAACCATCACAGCCCTCGTCCACCAGGTGGCTGGCCAGCCGGCCGGCCAGGTCGAGATCCACGGCGCCATCGGCGCCAAAGGGGGTGACCATGGCCGTCACGACCCGGCCAAAGGGGGCAGGGGAGGCGGCCCCAGGGGTGAGCGGACTTAGGGGCGAAGCGGTCATCGGCCCACTCCCGCAACCGCTTCGCCAGCTGGGGCGGCGGCCCGATCCGCAGCAGCGGGATCGAGCAGCAGCTCGGCGATCTGGATGGCGTTGAGGGCGGCGCCCTTACGGATCTGGTCGCCGCAGAGCCAAAGCTCCAGGGCATTGGGCTCGCTGAGGTCCTGGCGGATGCGGCCCACGGCCACCGGGTCCCGGCCGGTGACATCGGTGGGCATGGGGAAGCGGTTTGAGCTGAAATCCTCGATCAATTCCACTCCCGGCGCCTGGGCCAACAGGGCGCGGGCCTCCTCCACCGGGAAAGGTTCGTGGAATTCGATGTTGAGGGCCTCGGAGTGGGCCCGCAGCACCGGCACCCGCACACAGGTGGCCGTGACCCGCAGCTCGGGCAGGCCCATGATCTTGCGGGTTTCATGCAACATCTTCAGCTCCTCTTCGCAGTAGCCGTTGTCCTGCAGGGGCGAGTTGTGCAGGAAGAGGTTGAAGGCAAGGGAGTAGGGCAGCACAGCGCTTTCGGGGCTGCCACCATCAAGCACGGTCTGGCTGAGGTTGCGCAGCTCCTCCATGGCGCGGGCGCCGGCACCACTGGCCGATTGGTAGGTGCTCACCACCACCCGCCGCAGGGGCCGCCGGGCCGCCAGGGGCGCCAGGGCCAGGGTCATCAAGATCGTGGTGCAGTTGGGGTTGGCAATGATCCCCTGGTGGCTAAAGGCCGCCTGGGGGTTCACCTCCGGCACCACCAGGGGCACCTGGGGATCGAGGCGAAAGGCGCTGGAGTTGTCGATCACCAGGGCGCCGGCCGCCGCAGCTACGGGGGCCCATTGCTTGGACACCGATCCACCGGCCGAGGCCAACACCAGATCCACCCCCTTGAAGGCCTCGGCGCTCACCGCCTGGATGGTCAAGGAGCGGCCGTTCCAGGTCAACGACTGACCGGCCGAGCGGGGTGACGCCAGCAGCACCAGCTCCGCCACCGGAAACTGGCGCTCGGCCAGCAGGGTGAGCAATTCCTGGCCCACGGCCCCGGTGGCACCGAGCACGGCCACCTTCAGGGGCCGGTTGGGGAGGGAACTGGCGTTAGGGAGGGACAAGGGCGGCAGGGGAGAAACGGAACGGTTGGGGCCGGAAGGCGCAGGGCTTGTTGGCAGGCTGGACGTCGGTCGCAAAGGCTTGGAATTCGGGACAGTCGGCGGGCCGGTGACGGCTGGGTCCTGAAGAAGCTGGTCTGAGGCCCTGGCTGGCTGGTTCGGCCCCTAAAACCCTTGGACTGGTCAAACCCCTGGCCGGGGAAGACTGGGACCAGGCATCGGAATCCTGGGGGTGGAAACCGGGGCTGGCGCAGGCTTGGGGCTTTGGGGGAGACCCGGGTTGCCAGGCAGGAAACCTGACGATGGGGCTCTGTTCTGGATCAAAGGAACCCTGGAACAGGAGCTCAGGATTGGGACTGGGGCGACTAAACGGTCCGGGACGTTGGCCTAGCTGGTAAGGCCTATGGCTGGGTCGGCAGGACTTCAGCAGGATCCGGATTAGGGCTGGACTTAAACTCGATTCAGGGCTGGATCTGAGTAGGGGGCCTGGATCTGGGGTCGGTGGAAACGGGTGGTAGGGGGACGTATGGGAGGCGAAGGGTTGGGGCAGCGGCCGGCCCAACCCCCCACCGGAGGGGATGGACTCAACAATACGTGGCCATTCGGTCCATGGCGAAGGGACCCAGGGGCCGCGCCCCTCGGGGCTGGTGAGGTCAGTTCCTAGGATCGGGGGCTGCCCCGCCGATCCGGTCCGGCGTTTCTCCCCACCAGCCCGCCATGAGTTCTGCCGCCAGCGCCGCCGTCCCCGCCAGCCTGAAGGTCACCACCAGCCCGCGCCCGGGCAGCCGCCTGGCCCTGGAAGTCGCCGTTCCGGCAGGCCGCAGCCAGTCCAGCTACGACGCCGCCCTGGAGAAACTCAGCCGCAGCGTCAAGTTGCCCGGCTTCCGCAAGGGCAAGGTGCCCCGGCCGGTGCTGCTGCAACAAATCGGCCCCCTGCGGGTGCGCGCCACGGCCCTGGAGGAACTGGTCGATTCCGTGTTCCGCGATGCCCTGGCCCAGGAGGAGATCCCGGCGATCGGCCAACCGGAACTGGCCGGCGGCTTCGAGGCCCTGCTGGAGCGTTTCGCCCCCGGCGAGGAGCTCACCTTGATCCTGGAGCTGGATGTGGAACCCACCCCCAGCCTGAAAGTCACCAAGGGGCTGGTGGTCGCCAGCGAAGCCGTGAACTACGACCCCGCCCGGGTGGAGGACTGGATCGAACAGTCCCGCCAGAAGCTGGCCAGCCTGGTGCCGGTCGAAGACCGGCCCGCCCAGGCCGGAGATGTGAGCGTGGTCGACTTCAGCGGCACCTTCAGCGATGACGGCAGCCCAATCAGCGGCGGCAGTGGCGAAGGCATGGAAGTGGAACTGGAGGAGGGCCGCATGATCCCCGGCTTCGTCGCAGGGGTGATCGGCATGGCGGTAGGCGACACCAAAACCGTGGCCTGCCAGTTCCCCGAGGAGTACCCCCAGGAGGACTGCCGCGGCCGGGCCGCCAGCTTCGTGCTCACCCTCACCGACCTCAAAACCAAGGAGCTGCCCGAGCTCGACGACGCCTTCGCCCAGCAGGCCAGCGACAAGGAAACCCTCGCCGAGCTGCGCACCGACCTGGAAGCCCGCCTCCAGGAGGACGCCCAACGGCGCGACAAGGCCAACCGCCATGACGCCCTGCTCGACGCCCTCGTGGAGCAGCTCGAGGTGGAACTGCCCGAAACCCTGGTGCAAGAAGAGATCCGCGCCCTGCTGGAGCAGACCGCCGGCCAGCTGTCCCAGCAGGGCATGGATGTGCGCAAACTTTTTACCCCCGAACTGGTGCGCAGCCTGCGGGACACCTCCCGGCCCGAAGCCGAAAAGCGCCTGCGCCGCAGCCTGGCCCTCAAGGCCCTGGCCCTGGCCGAAGCGATCGAATTGGGCGAGGAGGAGCTCGAAACCAAGCTCAAGGAGCTCTCCCGCAGCCTCAGCGAAAGCGGCAACATCGATCCAGCCCGCCTGCGCCAGGCCGTGCAGGAAGACCTGATGCGCCAGAAGCTGCTCGACTGGCTGGAAAGCCACAGCACCATCACCGCCAAGTCCAGCGAGGACCTGGCTGGGGAGGATGGGGCCACCGCTAGCGGGGCCGACGCCGCCGAGCCCGCTTGAGCGCCATAGATTGACCCCACTGCCCTAAGCCCGACGGCCGCGTGATCGACGCCCAACTCCACGCCCTGCGCCACCACCCTGTCTTGAACCAATGGCAGGGCGTCCGCCCCGAGGCGATCGCGCCCCGACCCCAGGCCGCCCCTGGGGTCCTGCCAACGGTGGTGGAGCAGTCCGGCCGGGGCGACCGGGCCTTTGACATCTATTCGCGCCTACTGCGCGAGCGGATCATTTTCCTGGGCACGGGCATCGATGACGCCGTGGCCGATGCCGTGGTGGCCCAGCTGCTATTCCTCGAGGCCGAAGACCCCGAAAAGGACATTCAGATCTATGTGAATTCCCCCGGCGGCTCGGTGACCGCGGGCCTGGCCATCTACGACACGATGCAGCAGGTGGCCCCGGACATCGTGACCATCTGCTACGGCCTGGCCGCCAGCATGGGCGCCTTTTTGCTGTCGGGCGGCACCAAGGGCAAGCGCCTGGCCCTGCCCAATGCCCGGATCATGATCCACCAACCCCTTGGCGGCGCCCAGGGCCAGGCCGTGGACATCGAGATCCAGGCCAAGGAGATCCTCTTCCTTAAGGACACCCTCAATGGCCTAATGGCCGAACACACGGGCCAACCCCTCGAAAAAATCGCCGAAGATACGGATCGGGATTATTTCCTCTCCCCTGCCGAGGCCGTGACCTACGGCCTGATCGACCGGGTCGTCACCGAGGTGACCCCCGCCTAATCAGCCAGCTCCTGCCCCCGCATCAGAGCTCCACGCCCCACCTGGCCTGGACCTACCCCTTAGACGCTTCCCTCGATGGCCAAGTTCGACGCCCACCTGAAGTGCTCGTTCTGCGGCAAGTCCCAGGAGCAGGTGCGCAAGTTGATTGCCGGCCCTGGCGTCTACATCTGCGACGAATGCATCGATCTCTGCAACGAGATTCTCGATGAGGAGCTGACCGAAAGCCAGGGGGCCGCCCGCAGCGCCCCCGAAACCAAGAGCAAGGCCCCCAGCAAGAAACAATCCAAACCGGCCCCGGTCCTGGCCGAGGTGCCCAAACCCCACCAAATCAAGGCCTTCCTCGACCAGCAGGTGGTGGGCCAGGAGGAGGCCAAAAAAGTGCTAGCGGTGGCGGTGTACAACCACTACAAACGGCTGGCCTGGCAGGGAGATGGCAAGGGAGAAACGGATCAAACCGCCACCCGCCTCCAAAAGTCGAACATCCTGCTGATCGGTCCCACGGGCTGCGGCAAGACCCTGCTCGCCCAGACCCTGGCCGAGATGCTGGATGTGCCCTTCGCCGTGGCCGATGCCACCACCTTGACCGAGGCGGGCTACGTCGGCGAAGACGTGGAAAACATCCTGCTGCGGCTGCTGCAGAAGTCGGACATGGATGTGGAGCAGGCCCAGCGCGGCATTATTTATATCGATGAGATTGACAAGATCGCCCGCAAGAGCGAAAACCCCTCGATCACCCGCGATGTCTCCGGCGAAGGGGTGCAGCAGGCCCTGCTGAAACTGCTGGAAGGCACCCTGGCCAATGTGCCGCCCCAGGGGGGCCGCAAGCATCCCTACCAGGACTGCATCCAAATCGACACCAGCCAGATCCTGTTCATCTGCGGTGGCGCCTTTGTGGGGCTGGACGATCTAGTGCAACGGCGCCTGGGTCGCAACTCGATCGGTTTCCTGCCGGCCGATGGCCGCAGCCGCCCACACAAGGACCTCCAGACCAGCCAGGTGTTGCGCCACCTGGAGGCCGACGACCTAGTGCGCTACGGCCTGATTCCTGAATTCATTGGCCGCCTGCCGGTGAGCGCCATGCTCGAACCCCTGGACAGCCACGCCCTCGAATCAATTCTCACCACCCCCCGCGACGCCCTGGTCAAGCAGTTCCAGACCCTGCTGAGCATGGATAACGTGCAGCTGGAATTCGAACCGGGGGCCGTGCAGGCGATCGCCGCCGAAGCCCACCGCCGCAAGACCGGAGCCCGGGCCCTGCGCGGCATCATCGAAGAGCTGATGCTCGACGTGATGTACGACCTGCCCTCCAGCACCGGGGTCAAGAGTTTCACGATCACCCAGGCCATGGTGGAGCAGCGCAGCAAGGCCAAGGTGCTGGAGATCCCCAGCAGCAAGGCCGACCGGAGCCAGCGCGAGTCAGCCTGAAGCCCCACCTGATTCCCCGTCCCTTTCCGGTTCCCTGATCTCTCCCCCCTGCCTTGGCCAGCGCCGACCATCTCAAGGTGCCCCGCCAACACGGCCTGTTCGTGCACCACGGCATTGACCTGGGGGATGGCACGGTGGCCCACTACCTGGAAGGCCGCCAGATCCTGCGCAGCAACCTGCAGGATTTCAGCTTGGGCCAGCCCATCGCCAGCGTCTCCTACCCGCCGGGGAGCTGCTCGCCGCCAGGGGTGACCCTGGCCCGGGCCCTAGGGCGCCTGGGCGAACAGCGGTACAACCTGATCTTCAACAACTGCGAGCACTTCGCCCACTGGTGCAAAACCGGCCGCCACCGCAGCGCCCAAGTGGAGGGCTGGCTGCACACGGGCAGCCTCGGCGCCCTAGCCCTGGGCCAGATGGTGCCGGCGGCCCTGCTGACCGGGGTTCGGCTGCTCCTGCGCCAGAACCTGCGGCTCGATGGCCTGGCAATCGACCAGGGCCGGGAGCTGGCGCTGCGCAGCCTGGAGCAGCTCGAAGGCCTGCGCCTCAGGCTGCAACAGGCCCTGGAGCAGCAACTCACCAAGGCGGAAGCCCGCTGGGGCCAGGGCAGCCCCATCAGGTCCGGAACCGGCCCCGGAGCCTTCGAAGGACTGCGGCTGGCGGCCCAACGCCTGGAGGACAAGCTCAGCGAGGTGGAGGAGCTGCAACAGCGGCTCGACCAACTGCTCAAGGGCCATGAGGTTTAGCCTCAGGGTCTGTCCGTTCGCGGGGACGGAGTCCGGACGCAGCGACCCATGAGCCAGGCCTACCAGCCGCTGCACCACAAGTACCGGCCCCAAACCTTCGGCCAGCTGGTGGGCCAGGAGGCGATCGCCGCCACCCTGGGCAACGCCCTGCGCCAGAACCGGATCGCGCCGGCCTACTTGTTCAGCGGGCCCCGGGGCACGGGCAAAACCTCCAGCGCCCGCATCCTGGCCCGCTCGCTCAACTGCATCAGCGGCGACGGCCCCACCCCAGACCCCTGCGGCATTTGCGCCCTCTGCACCAGCATCGCCGCCGGTAACGCCCTCGACGTGATCGAGATCGATGCCGCCTCGAACACCGGCGTTGACAACATCCGGGAACTGATCGAGCGCTCCCGCTTTGCGCCGGTGCAGGCCCGCTGGAAGGTGTACGTGATCGACGAGTGCCACATGCTCTCGACGGCCGCCTTCAACGCCCTGCTCAAAACCCTGGAGGAGCCGCCACCGCGGGTGGTGTTCGTGCTTGCCACCACCGATCCCCAGCGGGTGCTGCCAACGATCCTCAGTCGCTGCCAGCGGTTTGATTTCCGCCGCATCCCCCTCGACGCCCTCGAAGGCCACCTGCGCTATATCGCCACCGAAGAGCAAATCGGCATTACCGCCGAAGCCCTGCATGTGGTGGCCCAACGGGCCCAGGGCGGCCTGCGCGATGCCGAGAGCCTGCTCGACCAACTGAGCCTGCTGCCGGCGCCAATCGAGCCGATGGCCGTGTGGGAACTGGTGGGGGCAGTGCCCGAACAGGAGCTCCTGGCCTTGGCCACGGCCCTGGCCCGCTTTGAGCCCCTTGGGGTGGTGGAGGCTTGCCGGGAGCTGCTCGACCGGGGCCGGGAACCGTCGGCGGTGTTGCAGGGCCTGACCAGCCTGCTGCGGGACCTGGTGCTGGCGGCAGTGGCCCCGGACCGGCTGGAACTGACCAGCTTTTCGCCCCAATTCCGTCCCCAGCTGCCCGAGCTCGCCCAGCAGTTGGGCACGGCCAAGTTGCTGCAGTGGCAGAGCCAACTGAAAGGGAGCGAACAGCAGCTGCGCCATAGCGTCCAGCCGCGCCTCTGGCTGGAGGTGTTGGTGTTGGGCCTGTTGGCCCAACCAACCGGGGTCGCCGCGCCCCCAGGCCAAGGCAAGGCTGCAGTCCCAGCTGCGCCGATGGGGAGCGCTCCTGCCAGCCCCCAGGCCCGCGGCCCAGCAAAGGCCCCCGTCGCCCATGCCAGCGGTCCCGCCCAGACGGTCCCAGCCCCAACCCCAGCCCCTGAGCCAGCCCCAACGACGAACCCGGAACCGGCACCCGCCGGCCAAGGCGGACCAGGGGCGGGCGCCAACCTGCCGGAGCTCTGGCAACAGATCCTCACCGGCCTGGAGCTGCCCTCCACCCGGATGTTGCTCTCCCAGCAGGCCACCTTGGTGCGGCTGGACGGCCAACGGGCCGTGGTGCGGGTGGCCGGCAACTGGATGGCCATGGTGCAAGGGCGCCTGCCCCTGCTGGAGCGGGCCATGCAGGCAGCCCTCGGCAGCCCGCGCCAGGTGATCCTCGAAGGCGCCGACGGCCACCAGAC
>NSII01000062.1 GCA_002737305.1 Synechococcus sp. Baikal-G1 | reverse complement strand
GGGGCCATGGGCCCGGTACCAATCCCAGGTCGGATAGCGACTCCGATCGCGGTGGCCATGACGGCAACGGTGGTGGMACCAGCCCCTGCGCCAACGCCTGCTGGCATCGCCACTGCCGCGCCACCCGCAACGGCCCCACCCCAGCGGGCCCTGCCCGGCAGCATCGATGAAAARGCCAAACGCCTGGCCGATTTCTTCAACGGCGAAGTGATCTCAGACTTCAACGACGACATGGCCTGAACGGGGCCCGATTGGAGCCCCGCTACGGCGTCGGATCCACCAGGGCCGGTTCAACGCTGGCACCCCCATGCAAGGTCTTGGCCCAGACCAGGGTCTTGGGCAACAAGGCCATGCGCAGGGTGGTGTAGGGGATCACCACGAACCAATGGCCGAGATAAAGGATGCCCAGGGCCAGGTTGGCCAGGTCCATGGCCGGCAGGGCCGGCCCTTCGCTGGGGCGGCGGCACCCTTTGAGAATCGCTCCGCCGGAGAGACCAAAAGCCAGCACGGATAGGGGCCAAAAGGCTGGGGCCGTGCGGCTCAGCAASGAAGTCAGCAAGTCGGCGGAGGCCATCACCGGCAGGCCATATTGCAAGAGGAAAAACACCGCCAGATCGAGCCGTTTTTCGATCGGCAAGGCCCCAGACCAGAGCCGGGGCCAATAGTCAAAGAAGCGCTGCAACCCCCCTTCTGCCCAACGCTGCCGCTGGCGCCACAGGGCCGCAAGCGTCGTCACCGCCTCCTCCTGAACCGGTGGATTCCAGAGCAGGCCCACGGGCTGACCTTCGAGCAGCAAGCGAAAACTGAGATCCAGGTCATCGGTGACCGTGGCCTCATTGAACCCATCGCAAGCGAGCACCACCTCGCGGCGCAACAGCTGGCCGTTGCCGCGCAACTCGACCACCCCGCCGGTCTGCAGCCGTCCCTCCTGGATCACCGCATCGAGGGCCATCTCCATGGCCTGACAGCGGGTCACCAGGTTGTAGCCGGCATTGACCACCGCCTTGCGCAATTGCACCGCCGCCCAGCCGCCGGCCTCGGCAACGGGCAGCAGCCGCCTGAGCACATCGCTTTGCAGGTCCGCATCGGCATCGAGCACCATCAGCCAGCGGCCCGTGAGCTGGGGCAACACCGTATTGAGGGCGCCCGACTTACCCCCACCGGCGTTGCGGGGCCGGCGCACCACCTGGAGCTGGGGATGGAGGCGCTGCTGCTCGGCGAGCACGGCTGCGGTGCCGTCCTCGCTGCCGTCGTCCACCACCCAAAAGCGCAGCAAGTCCTGGGGGTAATCGAGCTGGCTTAGCCGCTCAACCAAGCGGCCGATCACCGCCTCCTCATCCCGGGCCGCCACCACTAGGTCGACCGCCGGCAGATCGGTTGGCACGGGGTCCSCCTCGCCCGGCTTGGCCCCGTCGGGCAAAACCCTGGACGGGGTTAGGAAGACCGCCTTAAAGCCATAGCCCCCCAGGGCGATGGCCACCACCACGGCAGGAAGCGGCGACCAAACCCCCAAGCCATGGGGCAAGCTGCCGCCGAGTCCGCAACAGAAAAGGAACAGGGCGGCCTTCACGCGACGGCGTCCTGTGGCTATGCCGCCCGCGTCCATGGGTCCCCCAACCGTTGCGGCATCTTAAAGGCCCTGCTTGAGCGCTTCGATCGGCACCAAGGCTGTGCCGGGGTAATAGTGCTSAAGAATCCGGGCCACGCTCCAGCCRCGCCGGGCCAGGTCGATGGCGCCGGCTTGGGAGAGGCCGGCGCCATGGCCGAAGCCACCGCCCACCAGGGTCCAGAGGCCTGGACCGGCCGGCTGCACCACAAACAGGGTGCTGGGCAGCTGGCGCAGGGCCCGGCGAATCCCATCCCGGCGCAACACCAACGACCCCTTGGCGCCCTGGATRCCCAAGGCTAGGACCCGGCCGCTGGCACCCCGCTCCAGCACCACCAGGCGCCGCACGGCCCCCAGGGCCGTGCCGGCGGCACCCAAAGCCTCGCCAACCTGGGCGGCGCTGAGCTGGCGCTGCCAGCGGTAGCGCGGATGGTCAGCTCCATAGCCCGCTTCGCCCTGGCGCAGCAAGGCCTGCAGGCCCTGCTTGGTCAAGGGCAGGGCGAAGGCCTGGCGGAAGGGGGCGGGACCGTCGGCAAAGGCCTGGAGGTAGGGCAAGGGCGCCCCTCCCCAGGCCTCCTCGAATCCGGCCGACACGCCCCCATTGCTGGCGTGATACACCGCATGGATCGGCTGATCGCGCCAACTCAGCAGCTGGCGGTTCGTGGCGGCCACGGCCCGGCGCAGCTCGGAGCTGGCCTGGCCCGGATCGCCATAGACCTGGCACTGGGTGTCGGCGCAGAGGTGGTAGCCATCGGCGATGAAGCGCTGGCGATTGCGCAGGGCCCAGGTGCGGGCCAGGATCGCCTGGGCCGAGAGGGCCGCCCCAGGGGCACCAGCGCCAATTTCATGGGGCACAACCCCCAACAGATAGCGCTCCAGGGGCACCACTTCAACCAACGTCCAGCTGCCATAGGCATCGCCCTGGAGCCGGAAGGGTCCCTTGAACACACCYCCRTCCCAACGCAATCCCGCCGGTGCCCTCAGGCTGATCGGCCCCTGCAGGGCCACGGTTCCCTTGGGCCCCTGGGCCGCCAGGGCGGTGCGCCGCCCTAGGCGCAGGCTCAGCTGGCTGGCCTTGAGTCCCGCCGGGGCCGCCGTACCCGGCGGCGCCCACACCTCCCAATCGGCGGGATGGGCGATCACCACCGCCACCCCCTGCTGGCGCCAACGGTCGGCCGCCAAATTGGCGGCCTCATAGCTGGGAAAGGGGCCCAGCACCGTGCGGCTGATCCGCAGGGGACTGGCTAGGGGCTCGCTGCGCCAGACCAGTTTCAGGCTGGGTTCCAGCAGCCGCTGGCCCTTGGCATCCACCAATTCCAAGGGCCCCTTGACGCTCTCCAGCAGGAGCGGRGCCGCCGAGGGCTTGCTGCCWAGGTGGGCCGCCAGGCCAACCCAAAGCAAGGGTTGGTCGCTGCGGACCGCCGGCGGCGGTGGCACGGGCCAGGCGAGCCCGTCGGCGGCGCGGCAACCGGGSGYCAGTAGGGGCCAGGCCAGCAGCAGGGAAACCAGGGCAAAACGCCTGCGCCCCAGGGGCTTGATGCGCAGGCGCGACGGGTGGAGCAGGGGGGATGGGGGCACGGCCTGGGGGCGGGAGCTTGGCGGAAGGCACTTCCGCGTCGTACTTTGATTGTTTGTGCCCGAGCGGCGAGAGACATGCCGAAGCTCAAGACCCGCAAAGCTGCCGCCAAGCGGTTCAAGGCCACCGGCAGTGGGAAGTTCATGCGGAGGCGTGCTTTCCTCAATCACCTGCTCGATCACAAGAGCCCGAAGCGCAAGCGCCACCTCGGCACCATGGCCCTTGTCGACGAGCGCGACGCCGACAACGTGCGCGCCATGCTCCCCTACAGCTGATCGCTGCGCGGGTTCCCGTTTTTCCCTTTCCCTGAGATCCATCCATGGCACGCGTTAAGAGGGGCAATGTCGCCCGCAAACGCCGCAACAAAATCCTGCGCCTCGCCCGGGGCTTCCAGGGCAGCAGCGGCTCCCTATTCCGTACCGCCAACCAGCGGGTGATGAAGGCCCTCTGCAATGCCTACCGGGACCGTCGCCGCCGCAAACGCGACTTCCGCCGCCTCTGGATTGCCCGCATCAACGCCGCAGCTCGCCTCAATGGCCTCAGCTACAGCCGGCTGATCGGTGGCCTCAAGAAGGCCGATGTGCAGATCAACCGCAAGATGCTGGCCCAGCTGGCCGTGGTTGACCCGACCAGTTTCACCGCAGTGGTTGGCGCCGCCAATAGCTGAATTCGCCTGGTAGGCCCATGGATCATCTGCTTCCCCAGGCTTATCTCATCGGTTTAATTGTTCTGCTTGGTGGCGCCGCCGTGGTGGTTGCCAGGCAGATTTTTCGTGTGCGCCGCGATGAAGCCACCCTGGGCCGGCTCGAGGGGGTTGCCAAAACCAGCGACCGCTCCTGCGCCGACCTCTACGAGCTTGGCTCCGTACAACTGCGTAAACGGCTCTATGGCGAAGCCGCCACCAGCCTCAAGCTGGCCCTCAAAACCGCCGATGGCGAGCCGGCCGAAGCCCAGGCCCTGATTCAGAACGCCCTCGGCTTTGCCCTGGCCGCCCAGAACAATTACGCCGCCGCGATCCGCCATTACCGCTCCGCCCTGAAGTTCAAGCAGGCCTATCCGGTGGCCTTGAACAACTTGGCCTTTGCCCTAGAAAAGCAAAGTAAGGCCGATGAAGCCCTAGCCACCTACCGCCAGGTGTTGGAGCTTGATTCCTCCAACAGCACGGCCCGCAAAAGACTCAAGCGGCTGGAACGCACGAAGGTCTGAGGAGCACGGGAGCCCGATAGCAACCAAGGGCCTCGTTGGGGTTCAAGCTTGGATCCAACCCCAGGTCAACCCGTCCTCCCCAGCCGCCTACCAAAGACCCTGAACAGGCTGGGGCTTGGTGGCGCCCCGGGAGGTGTGGCCAGCCACCTGCACCGGGTTCAAGACCAGCTGGCCGCCACTATTGGTCAGTCGGGGCGCAATCCAACCATTGAGGGCCAGGGATTCCAGCCCCTGAAATTCACCGCCCATCTCCAAGCCGGCCACCTTGTTGGTGGCGAGCACCAACAGGTCGAGCTGGTCTGACTTGGCATTGAGATTGCCCTGAACCGGCACCGCCACCGAACCCACGGTCATCTCGCCGTGGAGATCAACCATCTGGCCAAGGGCCCGCACCGAGACCAGCTTGAGGGTCACTGGCAACAGCGAACCGCCATTGAAGGCCTGGTAGGTGCCGTTCCACTGGCGCGGCAACTGGCTGCTGATCAGGGCCGCCCGGGCAACGGGATCAAAGGTATCGATCGGCGCCAGTTGGCCCAGCACGGCCGCATCAGCGGCCTGCTCGCTGCGGGGGGGCGCCTTGAAGGGCACGATGGTGCCCACCGACAAGGGGGTCGCGGCCAACAGGAAGGGAATCACAGCTGCACTTGGAATTGCCCACAGGTTAAGGGCAACCAGGGCGGTGACTAGGGCCAGGCAGTACCTTCAAACCAGGCTCCAATTCTGGAGTTGTCCGTTGTCCATCCCTGGAGAAATCCACGAGCGGAATGGCCCATAGCCCCAATCCCTTCCCAAGCGCGGCCGATCCTGGCCTGGTCATCGGCGGTCGCCGCTTCCGCAGCCGCCTGATGACCGGCACTGGCAAGTACCCCAGCCTGGCGGCCATGCAGGCCAGCCTGGTGGCCAGTGGCTGCGAGATCGTCACCGTCGCCGTGCGCCGGGTGCAAAGCCAGGCCGCCGGCCACGAAGGCCTGCTCGAAGCGATTGACTGGCAACGCATCTGGATGCTGCCCAA
>NSII01000061.1 GCA_002737305.1 Synechococcus sp. Baikal-G1 | reverse complement strand
GCCTCACCGCCTGGGAGCAGGTGGGCGGCCSGCCGATGCGCTTCGTCTCCCTCGACGTTGCCAAGAATTACGCGCGCCTGTTGTATTTGCTACAAACGGAGCGGCCCGAAGCGATCGTCCATTTCGCCGAACAGCGGGCTGCCCCCTACTCGATGAAATCGAGCGCCACCAAGCGCTACACCGTCGATAACAACGTCAACGGCACCCACAACCTGCTGGCGGCGATTGTGGAAAGCGGCCTCGATCCCCACATCGTCCACTTGGGGACCATGGGGGTGTACGGCTACGGCTCCCACCGCGGCGCCACGATTCCCGAGGGCTATCTCACCGTTGAGGTGCCCCAGCCCGATGGCAGCCGCTTCACCGAGAAGATCCTGCACCCCACGGATCCCGGCAGCGTCTATCACATGACCAAGACGCTCGACCAACTGCTCTTCTTCTACTACAACAAAAACGACGCCATCCGCGTCACCGACCTGCACCAGGGCATCGTTTGGGGCACCAACACCGCCCTGACAGAGCAGGATCCGCGCCTCACCAATCGGTTCGATTACGACGGCGATTACGGCACGGTGCTGAACCGTTTTCTGATGCAGGCGGCGATCGGCTATCCCCTCACCGTCCATGGCACCGGCGGCCAGACCCGCGCCTTCATCCACATCCGCGATTCGGTGCGTTGTGTGCAACTGGCCCTGGAAAATCCGCCCGAGCACGGCGAGAAGGTGAAGATCTTCAACCAGATGACCGAAAGCCACCAGGTGGGAGAACTGGCCCGCAAGGTGGCCGACCTCACCGGCGCCCAAATCAACTACCTGCCCAATCCCCGCAAGGAGGCGATTGAAAACGACCTGATCGTSGACAACCGCTGCTTCATCGAGATGGGCCTCAAACCCACCACCCTYGATGACGGCCTACTCAGCGAAGTAGTGGATGTCGCCCGCCGCTGGGCCGACCGCTGCGACCGCTCCAAGATCCCCTGCGTTTCCGCCTGGACCACCACCCAGGCCGYCGCGATCCAGGCGCCGGCYTGACCGTGAGCCCGACCGCCCCTCCGCTCCCACCCATGCGCCCTAACCAGCCCTCGTGAGGATCGCCTTCTTCACCGAAACCTTCCTGCCGAAGGTCGACGGCATYGTGACGCGGCTCACCAAGACGGTGGAGCACCTGGTGGCCGCCGGCGATGCGGTGATGATTTTCTGTCCGGAAGGAGCCCCCGAGACCTACCTGGGGGCGCAGGTGGTCGGCGTGCCAGCCATGCCCCTGCCCCTCTATCCGGAGCTGAAGCTGGCCCTGCCAAGGCCCTCGGTGGCTGAAGCCCTCGACAGCTTCGCCCCGGACCTGGTCCATGTGGTCAACCCGGCGGTGCTCGGCTTAGGCGGGATCTGGCTGGCCAAAACCAAGGGCATCCCCCTAGTGGCCAGCTACCACACCCACCTGCCCAAGTACCTGGAGCACTACGGCATGGGCATGCTGGAGCCCCTGCTCTGGGAACTGCTCAAGGCCGCCCACAACCAGGCCCAGCTCAACCTCTGCACCTCCACGGCCATGGTCGAGGAGCTGCGCGAGCACGGCATCCAGCACACCGCCCTCTGGCAGCGGGGAGTCGACACGGAACTGTTTCGCCCTGAACTCCGCTCCGAMGCCATGCGCCAACGGCTGCTAGGCCGCCACGGCGCCAGCGACAGCCTGCTGCTCTACAT
>NSII01000060.1 GCA_002737305.1 Synechococcus sp. Baikal-G1 | reverse complement strand
GCCCAGCTGGAAAAAATCTTCGAAGGCACCGCCACCACCTTCATGGGCTACATGGCCGGCACCGACCTGGCCAGCGCCTACGCCAGCGCCGATGCCTTCCTCTTCCCCTCCAGCACCGAAACCCTGGGCCTGGTGCTGCTCGAAGCCATGGCCGCCGGCTGTCCCGTGGTGGCCGCCAACCGGGGTGGTATCCCCGACATCGTCAGCGATGGCGTCAATGGCTGCCTCTATGAACCCGACGAGAGCGGCAGCCTCACCGCCGCGACCCAACGGTTGCTCGCCGATCCCAGCCGGCGCCAGCAACTGCGCCTCGATGCCCGCCAGGAAGCCGAGCGCTGGGGCTGGGCCGGAGCCACCGCCCAGCTGCGCCGCTACTACGACCAGGTGCTGACACCGTCTCTGCAACTGGTGGCCTGAGGGCCTAAGGAGCAGGGGAGCTCTCGGAAAACAAGGCCCAATGCCCCGTTCAGGGGGCCGTGAGCAACCGCTGTTGCAGATCGGCCAGATCGCTGGAGACCCGGGCCAGGGTTTGCTGTAACAGGAGCCGCTCAGCGGCGGTGGGGGCCGCTGGCTTGGCGATGGCGCCGGGCTCCGGGTCCCCATCGGCCATCTCCTCAACCGTGACCTTGACCACCGGATTGCCCAGGCCGGGCTGGAGCCGGTCGAGGCTGTCGCGCAGGGTGCGGGCGGCGCCATCCCCTTCCTGTTTGAGGGTGCCCAGGGGATCGCTGGAGTCGGTAAAGGCTTCGATCACATCCCGGGGTCCGCCGCGGCGGGCCCGTTCCACCACCGCCATGCCCACGGGCAAGACCTCCTGCATCAGGGTCAGCCGCAGGGCGTCAAAGGGATCAGCCGCCATGGCAGGTACCACGTGCTTCCGCACGACTTACTGAATACCCCCAGTCTGCCGGCCGTGGGCTCAGGGTGTGCGGCTCACCCCRGGCTGGACAATCACCTGGTGGCTGGCCGGCTGCTGGCGCGACCCCAGCCACCAGCCGCCCACCAGGGCGAGCACCAGCAGGGCCGTGAACGGCAGCACCGCCTGGCGGGTCACCTCCAGGCTGCACCACTCGGCCCAGTTGCGGAGCAGGCGCTCGCGGTCAAAGCGGCGGCGCTCACTGGCCTGCTGTTGCARCCGGCGCCGCAGGGATTTGGCCACCCAACGCTCAAACGCCCGCTTCTTGGTGACCGCCATCTTGCGCTCCACCTCCAGCAGCTGGCCGGAGGTGAGCTCTGGGTTGAAGGTGCTGATCAGCTCCARGGTCTTGAGGAACATCTCCACGGCGCCATCCTTGATGGCGGTCTCCTCCGGGGGCAGCAGCTCCCAAACCAGCTCCGGGTAAAAGCGGGCCCGGTTGGCCTGGATCTGGTCCTCCGCCAGCTGGCCGGGCTCCCGCAGCCAGCGATCCGTATTGGCGTCAAAGCGGCGCCAATACAGGAACGGATTGAGATAGATCGTCTTTCCAGCCAGCTGAATGCTGTCCTGCTGAAGRCGGCGCTGCAGCTGGATCTCCTGCTCGATGGCGGCCGTCAAGGGTGAGTGGCTGGGCCCCGATGGTATCGAAACCGGCCCGATGCCACCAGCCCCAGGCCCAGCCCC
>NSII01000059.1 GCA_002737305.1 Synechococcus sp. Baikal-G1 | reverse complement strand
TGCATTCATTCCCATTCATTCCCACTCGATCGTGCCGGGGGGCTTGCTGGTGATGTCGTACACGACCCGGTTCACCCCTTTCACCTCATTGACGATGCGATTGGAGATCGTTTCCAGCAGGTCGTAGGGCAGCCGCGACCAATCGGCGGTCATGCCGTCCTCGGAGGACACACAGCGCAGCACGATCGGAAAGGCGTAGGTGCGCTTGTCCCCCATCACGCCCACACTTTTAACGGGGAGCAGCACGGCAAAGGCCTGCCAGATGTCGTGATAGAGGCCGGCGGTCTTCACTTCCTCGCGCACGACCAGATCGGCGTCGCGCAGGATGTTGAGTTTCTCGGCGGTTACTTCGCCCAGGATCCGAATCGCCAGGCCGGGACCGGGGAAAGGATGGCGACCAACAATTTCCTGGGGGAGCCCCAGGGAGCGCCCCACCTTGCGCACCTCGTCTTTAAACAGGCGCCKCAGCGGTTCCACCAACTTGAACTGGAGATCCTTGGGCAGGCCACCGACGTTGTGGTGGCTCTTGATCTTGACGGCCACCCGCTCGCCCGTTTTGGGATCAACGTTGGTGCCTGCCGACTCGATCACATCGGGATAGAGGGTGCCCTGGGCCAGGAAATCAAAGGGTCCGAGGCGCTTGCTTYCTTCCTCAAAAACCCGAATGAATTCGGTGCCAATAATCTTACGTTTCTCCTCGGGATCGGTGATGCCAGCCAGCTTGCCAATGAAGCGATCGCGGGCATTAATGTATTCCACATTAATATGGAATCGCTTATCAAAAAACTCCACCAGAAACTCTGGCTCACCTTTGCGCATGAAGCCTTGATCAATAAACATGCAGGTGAGTTGGTCACCGATCGCCTGGTGCAACAGGAACGCCAGGGTKGAAGAATCCACCCCACCTGAGAGGGCCAAGAGCACCCGACGCTCGCCTACCTGCTCCCGCACMGAAGCAATCGCTTCATCAATGAACGCGGCCGTGGTCCAATCGGGTTCACAGCCGCAAATGTGATACACAAAGTTGCGCAGCATCACCATGCCGCCCGTGGAATGCACCACCTCCGGATGGAACTGCACGCCATAAAGGCGCCGCCCGTGATTAGCAACCGCCGCCTCAGGAGTGTTCTCCGTGTGGGCAAGCCGCACAAATCCCTCGGGCAGCGACTCCACCGAATCGCCATGGCTCATCCACATCGTCGAGCCCTGCTCGACATTGGTGAGCAGGTCGATCGGATCGTCCACTGTGATCGGCGCCTTGCCGTATTCGGCCCGACCGGCAGCCACCACGGCGCCACCCAGCTGCTGCACCATCAGCTGCATGCCGTAGCAAACGCCCAGCACCGGAATGCCCAGGTCCCAGATGGCGGGATCGCAGACCGGCGCACCCTCTTCGTAAACCGAACTGGGGCCACCGCTGAGGATGAGTCCTTTCGGCGCCAGCTGGCGTAGCTCCTCGGCCGTGGTGGCATAGCCCATCACCAGCGAGTACACCTCGGTCTCGCGCACCCGGCGGGCAATCAGTTCCGAATACTGGGAGCCAAAATCAAGGATCACGATCGCCGGGGAGCGRCCGCTCTCACCGTTGGCGTTCTGCTGCGCAGCGGACATAGGGGCTCATTAAGGCGACGGGTCGCGACTGGGCTACAGCCGCYAGGTCTCTGGGCCAAGCCTAGGCGTCAGGCCTGGAAGGCCTGCCARAGCAGCTGTCCCTGGGGACCCTGGGCCGTGATCTGGCGCTGGCGATCGAAGAGCACGGCCCCCACCCGGGTGGACTGCTGGCCGTAGCGGGCCAGGTAG
>NSII01000058.1 GCA_002737305.1 Synechococcus sp. Baikal-G1 | reverse complement strand
TGGCCGCCCCATGCAGGGCCAGTAGATCGGCGCCGTCCARCCCCTCCAGGGCCGCCAGGGCCACCAGCACCTCGGCGCGGCCATCGGCCAGGTGGTGGTGGGTGTGAAAGATGCCGCCCGCCARCTTGATCAACTTGCCGTGGTAGCCAAACAGCAGCAGCCGCCGCACCCCCGCTTCCGCCGCAGCCACCAGCAAGGGCCCCAGCCAGTTGCCCGCCTTGAGAAGCAGCTCCGGCGCCAGACCTAGGCGCGGGGCGAGATCCATGCCGTTCTCGCCGATCACCAACACCAGATCGCCGTTGAACCCTTCGGCGCCRGCGCGCCGCTCCAGCTCCGAGCGCGCCAGGGCCAGCTGGTCCGGGGCGGCACTGCTTTGCACCAGGGCCTGGGTGCCGATCAGGGCCAGGCCATCCACCACGCCAAAGGCCGCATTRCTGGTGCGTTCGGCCAGGGCCCGCCCCTGGGGAAACACCAGCCGCAGCACGAGGGCCTGATCCGCGGGCAGCAGGGGCCGCAGGTTGGTTTCGAGCAGCTGGCGGGCGTAGGCCGAATGGCAGAGGGCCCGGTCTTGGCCATGCACCCCCACGCCTTCGCCGGCCTCCAACTGCAGCCAGGGCTGCTCCGGCTCCAGGGGCTGGCAGCGCACCAGCACCCACACCACCAGGCCGCGGGTGAGGTCGAGCAGGGCCCCAGGTTCGCAGTGGGCCACCGCCAGGGCCTGGCCATCGCCCAGGGGCGCGGCCGCCACCACCGGCACCGGTCGGATCTCGGCGGGCTGTACCAGGTCCAGGGGCTGGTCGGCCGCAAAGGGCTGTCCCTGCAGGGCCAGTAGGGCCGCCCGGGCGGCCGCCGCCACCCAAACGGGCAGGGTGTAGCCCTCAGCCATCGAACCGATCGGCGAGCAACATTAAAAGGATGGGGTGCGGGGTGGAATGGAGCAGGGGTKTTCACCGTTTTTTATGGTGGTCGATCGCGCCGCCGCGGCGTCACCCCGCCCCTCGCCCCCGCCACTGCCATGCAGGACAAACTCACCTTGATGATCCCGGGCCCCACACCGGTGCCGGAAACTGTCCTGCTGGCGATGGGCCGTCACCCGATCGGCCACCGCAGCGCCGATTTCCAGAAGATCGTCAAACGCACCACCGCCCAACTCAAGTGGCTGCACCAAACCAGCGGCGACGTGCTGGCCCTCACCGGCAGCGGCACGGCGGCRATGGAGGCCGGCATCATCAACGTGCTCAGCAAGGGCGACCGGGTGCTCTGTGGCGACAACGGCAAGTTCGGTGAGCGCTGGGTGAAGGTGGCTAAGGCCTATGGCCTGGATGTGCAGGTGATTAAGGCGGACTGGGGCCAGCCCCTCGATCCCGAAGCCTTCCGCACTGCCCTGGAAGCAGACACAGCCAAGGCGATCCGAGCCGTGATCCTCACCCACTCGGAAACTTCCACCGGGGTGATCAACGACCTCCAGACCATTGCCGGCCACGTGCGCGCCCACGGCACCGCCCTCACCATCGCCGACTGCGTCACCAGCCTGGGCGCCACCAACGTGCCCATGGATGAGTGGGGTCTGGACGTGGTGGGCTCCGGCTCCCAGAAGGGCTACATGATGCCGCCGGGCCTGGCGTTTGTGGCCATGGGCGAGCGGGCCTGGACCGCCTACGAGCGCTCCGACCTGCCGAAGTTTTATCTCGACCTGGGCAAATACCGCAAATCAGCCGCCGCCGATAGCAATCCCTTTACCCCGGCGATCAACCTCTACTTCGCCCTGGAGGCCTCCCTCGAGATCATGCAGGCCGAGGGCCTCGAGGCAATCTTCACCCGCCACGACCGGCACCGCCGCGCCACCCAGGCGGCGATGAAGGCCATCGGCCTGCCCCTTTATGCCGCCGAGGGCTATGGCAGCCCGGCGATCACGGCCGTGGCCCCCGAGGGCATCGATGCCGAAGTGCTGCGCAAGAAGGTGAAGGATCGCTTCGACATCCTGCTGGCCGGCGGCCAGGACCACCTCAAGGGCAAGGTGTTCCGCATCGGCCACCTGGGCTTCGTCTGCGACCGCGAYGTGATCACCGCCGTGGCGGCGATTGAGGCCACCCTGCAGGA
>NSII01000057.1 GCA_002737305.1 Synechococcus sp. Baikal-G1 | reverse complement strand
CCGGACCCGGCCCATGCTCCTATCAAGCCAGGGCCAGGCCAGCTTGCTGGGCTGGCAGGCAACCAAGGGCTGCTAATGTTGAACGGTGCGGGTGTAATTCAGTGGTAGAATGTCAGCTTCCCAAGCTGAACGTCGCCGGTTCGAATCCGGTCACCCGCTTTGAGAGCTCAGCTGCCACCTGAGACTAAGGCCTAACTTTTCAGTCCAAAACTTTGCCCCCAGCCATGGCACATCATTGCCAGTTCACCCATGGAGTGATCGGGCTAGCCCTGGCGAGGGGGCCCTTTAGCCGCGGGGCTTAATCAACTGCAGCACCTGGGGACCGAGACTGCCGGCGCGGCGCTCACAATCAAGGGCCCGCAGAATCAAGCGGGCGGCTGCTTCGACATCACCCTGCACCGCTGCAGCTTCAGCAGCGGCCTCATGAACGGAAGCCTGACCAATCAGGATCTTTTTCTTATCACCGCCAACGGYCGGTAGGACTGATTGCATGTCTGGCCTGAACAAAACTGATACCTTGATAGAAATATACCGCCAGGCGAAACATTTTGGCTTGGGAAGCTGGAAACCTTGATCAACCRGCCAAAAGCAAGCCAGCTTGGCGACCCAGGCGAAACAATCTTTGGGTGAGCGAGGGTGCTGATCCAGGCATGGCAGAGCTGGATGGCTGATCCAACCCAGTCCCTCAAGATGGGTGGATCAGGCGTGGATGGGGCTGGCCCGGTTTAGGGGTCAGGTGCCCGGCTCTTCGCGGTTGCCCCCCAACTCGGCGATCTGGGCCCGGAGGTGGTCCGAGCGCTGCTCGTCACCCCGGGTAATCGCAACCGCCAGGGCGAATTCCAGCTTTTCCAGTTGGTGGCCCCCTTCCTCTAGGGCCTGACAGGCGGGTGTCCCTGGCCCGACCTTGGTACCAAGGCGCCCGTTATTGGCCTGGCTGGAAACGGGCGATTGTCCAGCGCACTGGCTGTTGAAGGTTGCCATCGTTGCCTTTCTTCCCATTGTGGCATCGACGGTCAGCCCTTAGCCAGCCGCCTAGGTGAGGGTCTCCTCGCTAGACAGTCCGGTTTCCATCCCAGAGGCATCGGCGTCTCGAGCCTCCAGCTCCGCCAGGCGATCCCAGTCCAGGGTTGGATCCAGGCCTGCCAAATCTGAATCGCTTGCATCGACTGGGGCGATCGGCACTCGGTGTTCGTCAACTCGGTGTTCGGCAGCCCAGTGTTCGGCAGCTGGATAGGGGACAGCTCCGTGTCCGCCAACAGGCTGCGGCAATCGGCCAGTAGCTGGTCGACCGAATCCAGGCAAGCCAGCTCGGCCGGATCAACCTCGGGAGCCGTTCTGACATGGGCCTGGAGGCTGGCGCCCTGGAGCTCCAGAGCGCCGAGCCGTTGCTCAAGACTCACCAGCCGCTTGGACAGGGCTGCCACCGTCTGGGCCAGGTCCTCAGCGGTGCGGCTAATTCGGAAGGACACGGATTCGGACACGGTCGAATGGCAAATAGATGGGCCGATGACACCACAAAAATGGCCCCAGCTCAAGTGATCTCCCAGACTGGCTTCACCCCCAGGATTCGCCCCGTATGCACGGCCCCATCACCCTGCTGCTCTATCTCCTGGCCGGCCTGGTCGGTGGCTTGCTGGCCATCCGCACCGGCATTCCCGCCGCCCCCCTAGCGGGAGCCCTCCTCGGGGCCGGGTTGGTAAGCATGAGCGGCAGACTGGAGGCGGCCCAATGGCCCCAAGGCACCCGCACGGTCTTGGAAATCGCCATCGGCACGGTGATCGGCACCAGCCTCACCAGCACGGCCTTGGCCGAATTACGCCTGTTGTGGCGTCCCGCCATCTTGATCACCGTGACCCTGGTGATGACAGGCCTGGTGGTGGGGCTTTGGTGCAGCCGCCTGCTGGGCATTGATCCAATCGTGGCCCTGCTGGGCGCCGCCCCAGGGGGCATCAGCGGCATGAGCCTGGTGGGCGCCGAATTTGGCGTGGGGGCAGCCGTGGCGGCTTTGCATGCGGTGCGCCTGATCACGGTGCTGGTGGTGTTGCCCCTCGTGGTGCGGCTGGTGCTCTCCCTGAATCAGGCCCCACCGACCAGTTGAGGGAAGCAGCGCCAGCCCCAGACCAGCCGCCCTGAAAACTGGCGAACCTGGACAGACGCCAGGCGATCGATACGGTGTTCTGACCTCCCCCAGCGCCGGACACCAACCCATGGCGATCCACACCCTTGCCAGTGCCAGCAAGCCCCAGCGTCCGGGCCAGTGCTGGCGCCAGGCCCTGCTGATCCCCAGTTTGGCCATAGGCCTCCTGGATCCAAGCCAGCTCCTGGGCCGCCCGGCCCTAGCGGCCGCTGGCGACACCCCGGGGGGCAAGGGCGCCCAGGTGTATTGCTACATGCGCGTTGCCGGCAACAACCACGAGGTCAGCTGGATCGCTGCCTATGCGTTAATCAAACGCCAAAGCGCCAGCCTGTTCAAAACCTCGCCGGAACATGCCTCGGTGATGATCACCGAAGCGGTGGTCCAGAACCCCACAAATTTCCCGGAATGTGGCAAATACCTAGGCAGCCTGTATGAAAAGCAAGCGGCTGCCGAAGCGGCTGCTGCTGCCGCCCCCACCGCCAGCCAACCCAGCACGAGCAATAGCGGCGCCAACCGAAGCGATCGACCCAATTAGGCCCTGGCGCGGCTGGCTTGGCTGGTCCCGGAGCTGGTGGCAACCCTGGTGTCGGGCTGCCGGCCAGCCCTGCTGCCTTCACCAATCCTCCAGCAGGGCCTTAACCATGGCCGGAAAACCCTGACGGG
>NSII01000231.1 GCA_002737305.1 Synechococcus sp. Baikal-G1 | reverse complement strand
CAGCCATTGCCATTGCGGCCCTGCTGCAACACCGGCGTTGCCCCCGTGCCCTCGATCACCACATCCACCCCACCGGCCTGGCGCCGCAAGCTGAGATGCAGGGAAGCAACGCCCTGGGGAGCCGGCTGGGCCCCCGCTCCGGGCTGGCCCGCGACCCCCGGGGTGGCGGCTGCCTGTTGGGAACTGGGAACGGCTGCCTGCAAAGGCACCACCGCGAAAGCCACAATCGCGACAGGCAGGGTGACCGCAGAGACCAGGACACCGGCCAGGGATCCCCGCGCCTGGGGGGAGGCCAGGCCCGCTAGCGCGACCCAGTTCAGCCAGCGCCCGGGACGACGTTGAATCACGCGAGCAGCACCACCATCCTGGGCGCAGCGTATGGGGGCGGAGCCGCGGCGGCTAGGCATCAAGGGCAAGTTCATGACCTGGCTGGTGTTGGGGGCTGGGGGGCGGAAGCGGCAGCCTGTTTGGAATACACGGTCAAATTGAGCTTCAAGGTTGTGGAGCTCGGGGCCCTAGCGCTGGAGCCGGCCGGGGCAGCCCCTACCGCCTGTTTGAGGCTGAGATCGCTCTGAACCACCAACAAACTGAGCGCTTCTAGGCGCCGCAGGAAGGTCAACAGGTTGGGAGCGGGGCCATGGGCCGTGATCAGCAGGGAGGTTTTTTGCAGCCCCGGAGCCAGCAGGGGGTCGGGCTGGGCAGGAGCCTGGCCGGCAGCGGGTGGTGCCGCTGGCGCAGCAGGACTGGCGCCGGGTTGGGCGCTAGCCGCCACCAGGTTCGGTTCGTAGCTATCCAGTTGGACGCCGCTGCGGCTGGCCTCCGCCCCGATCTGGGCCATAAAGGTGGAGATATCGCCACTGCCGGCAATCAACGACATCAGCTTGGATTGCAGCAGCTGGGCCTCGCTCTGGCGCCGCTCGGCCCGCTCGATCTTGCGCCGAAACTGGGGAACGCTCTGGGCCAGGGCCGTGAGCCGGCTCACTTGGGCCCGATCCTCCTGAAGTTTGTTCCAACTGGGCAACACCAGAAATACACCCGTGCCCAGGGCCGCCAAACCGCCCACCAAGGCGGGCACCGCCCAGAGCACCCGCTCCCTCGTCACCACAAGCTCAAGCCAGGTCTTGGGCTCCTGGGCCTGGAGGTTGGTCATGGCAGCACCCCTGCGGCCTGAAGGATCTCCAGGCGCCTGGCCATGCCGCTGGCCCCCAGCCGTTGCAGTTGCTTGAGTTGGGCCCCGGGGTCCAGGGTCTTGAAACTGCTAGCCAGTTCAAAACTGACCTGGCCGGCGGCCACCCCAGCCTTGCCCACCTCGCGGCTGACCTTGAGAAGCTTGACGGAATCCGGTTGGAACATGGGCGAATAGGCCAGCTGCAGCTGCAGGGCATTGATGCGCTGGAAGGCGCCCGGATCATTGCCCCCACCCTTGAGGGAAAAGACCGGTCCCACAACTGAGGCGTCCTTCAGCTCCACGCCACTGGGGGCCAGCTCGAACAGGTTGGCAACCAGGGCGGAACCGGATGACACGCTCACCAGCCCATTCGCCAACCCCTGGTTACTCGCCTCCAGGGTCTTGGCCCCTGCCAGGGCGCCCTTGAGTTGCCCATCTAGGGCCTGGACCCGGGTGGGCAACGCTGTGAGTTGCGCCATTTCGACAGCGACCTGGGACTCCCATTGCCCCAGGGCTAGTTGCAATCCCACGGCAGGTAGGAGCAGGGCCCCTCCCCAAAGGCCCCCCACCAGCAGCAACTGCCAGGCCGGCTTGGTTCTGGACCGGTCCCCGGGCAAGCCAACCTCAAGGCGGCGCTGCCGCAACAAATCAACGGGGCCGTGGAACAGGCTGGTCATCGGTAGGCCTCCACCAGGGCCAGCCCCAGGAGGCGCAGCAACTCCACCCCGGCCGGGATGGCCCCCTCCTCGGCGTTCTGTGGTTCGGCTGGACCCGCCAGCCAGCCCAGGGCGAGGGGATCGGCCACCACCAGCTCCCAAGCCGGTAGGAGTTGTCTCAGGGGCTCCACCACCGCCTCGGCCAAGGCGGCCTGGGAGCCATGCAGCACGAGCTGAACCGAGGTAATACCCCGCTCCTGTTGGCGCCAATAGTCCACAGATCGCCGCAGCTCCTCGGCCAGCAGCCCGATTCCAGCCAGGGAGCCCGCCAGACGCCGCTCATAGACCGGAATTCCCCGTTGCACTAAGAGGAGATGGCCCCTGTCCTTCAAGAGTTCGAGCACGGCCACCACTTGGCCGTCCGGGGTCTCGCCCAGTAAGGGCTCCAGGGCCCGCATCACGCAAACCTGGCCCGCCTCCAGGCCCTCGAAGCTCAAGCCAGCGGTGGCAAAGGTGTCAATCCAGCCCTGCAATAACGCCTTGCGCACCGCAATCACCAGGGAGCTGGGCGCCGTCGCGCCGGCATCCGGCTCCAGGCGGATCACGCGCAGATCGGCCGACTGGATCGGCAGGCGGAAACCGGCCTCCCGGCCCCGCTCGATCAACAGGCGACGGGGATCCTCGGGCCAGCCAGGCCCAGGCCATTGCACCAGGTGCCATTCGCTCGCCAGCGCGGGCAGCACCGCCGCCACCCGGGCTGCGGCAAAACCCCGTTCCACCAGCAAGTCGCCGATGAAATCGGCCAGGGCCTCGGTCCGCACTGGGATGCCCTGCTCACAGGTGCCCGCCGGCAAGGGAACCCGCTCGAGCCACTTAACAGTGGGGATTGGGCCCTGATGGTGCAAGGCCAGCAGGGTCACAAAGTGATCGTCCAGCTCAAGCAGTACCTGGGATGGAAACAACCAGGTTTGGAGCGGAATCAGGCGATCAACGACTCCCGCAAACACCAAGCGCGACCACCAACAAGTTGACGCAGATTATCGGCTGTTTAGCGCCAAGTCACGCCACTGCCCACCGCTTCGCCGATGGAGCGGAACCCATGGCGATCCAGCTGGGTCAGCAACCCCTCCAGGATCGCCGGCACCAGGGCTGGGCCCCCATAGATCCAACCGGTATAAACCTGAATCAGGCAGGCCCCCGCCGTGATCCGCTCCCAGGCCGCCTGGGGGGAATCGATGCCACCCACGCCAATCAGGGGCAGGGCTGGGCCCGCCGTCGCCCGTAGCCGCCGCATCACCTCCAGGGCCCGGTGCCGCAGGGGCGCCCCACTCAGGCCGCCCGCCTCCTCATCCAGGGTGCGACCGGTTTGGGCCAGGCGGCGCCCCTCCAGGCCAAAGCGATCCAGGCTGGTATTCACCGCAATCACACCGGCCAGGCCCTCCTCATAGGCGAGGCGGGCAATGCCATCAATGGCCTCGTCCTCCAGGTCGGGGGCGATCTTGACCAGCAGGGGCGGACAGGCCGGCAGCCGCCGCAGCCGTTCCACCAGCCGGCGCAACGGGGCCTCCCCCTGCAGCTCCCGCAGCCCCGGCGTGTTTGGCGAACTGACGTTAATCACGGCGTAATCGGCCAGGGGAGCCAGCAACTCCAGGGAGGAGGCGTAGTCGTCCGCCGCCAGCTCCAGGGGGGTGGCCTTGGATTTGCCCAGGTTCAGGCCCAACACCGCCGGCCGCTGGCCTGGCGGCTCCAGGGCCTGCCGTTCGAGCGAACGCAGCACCGCCTGGGCGCCGATGTTGTTGAAGCCCATGCGGTTGAGGGCCGCCTGCTCTGCCGCCAGCCGGAACAGGCGCGGCCGGGGATTGCCCGCCTGGGCCTGCCAGGTGATCGTGCCCAGTTCGGCAAAGCCAAAACCGAACTGGTGCCAGATGCCGGCGGCCACGCCGTTCTTGTCAAAGCCGGCGGCCAGGCCGACCGGATTGGCAAAACGGCAGCCAAACAGGCTCTGCTCCAGGCGCAGGTCGCGCCGCTGCAGCTCGGCCCCCAGGCCGGCCAAACTGCCGGACACCAGGGGCCAGTGGCGCCTCAGGGAGGCCTGGCCCAGGGCCGCCAGGGTCAGCTGGCTGAGCTGCTCGGCATCGGCGCCGTCATCACGGCTGAGCAGGGGGCCCACCCACTGGCTGTAGAGGCCAGCGGTGCTGGTGGCAACCGCTGTTCCTGCCGGGTTTGGCACGGCCATGGCCTCAAGTCCCGGGGATCATTGGTTCCGATCCTGCCGCGTCACGCTCCAGGCGCCAGCGACCATCGGCATTGGGCAGCACCCTCCAATCCCGCCAGGTCCAGGCTGTGACCTTCTCGGCCAGCTGCTTCATCGGCACTTGCACCAGCTGGGCCAGTTCCACCAGGCTCAGGGAGTATCCCCCCGCCGCCAGGCGGTCAGCCAACTCCAGGCGGCTGAGGAGCTGGCCCAGGGCTAAGGGCGCCGGCTCAAGGACGGGTTCGGCCCCAACCGGGCTGGGCGAAAGGCCTGGAACCGGTCCCACCTTTGGATTGGCCTGGGCCAGGGCAGGCCGCCCCCCCTTGGCAAAGGCCACCGCAATCGCATCACAGCGATCGTTGTCGGGATCACCGCTATGGCCTTTCACATAGCTGAACGGCACCCCCGGCAAACGGGCCCGATCGAGGGCCTCCCAGAGCTCGCGATTCAGCACCGGTGACCCGGAGGCGGTGCGCCAGCCCTTGCGCTTCCAGCCCACCATCCACTTGGAGAAGCCATCGATCACGTAGCGGCTATCGGTGCGGATCGTCAGGCTGGGGTGACAAGGCAGATCCTTGAGGCACTCCAGCAGCACAAGGGCCGCCTTGAGCTCCATGCGGTTGTTGGTGGTGGCCGGGTCAGCCGCCCCGAATTCCTGGACGCTGCCGTCCTCAAAGCGCAGCAAGCTGCCCCAGCCCCCCGGGCCGGGGTTACCGCTGCAGGCCCCATCACAGGCCGCGGCCACCACCCGGGGCGGGGACTGGTCAGGGGTCACTGGGCCCCTCCGGCAGGGTCTGGTACAAAGCGGGTCTAGTGCGTCGGTGAGGAGCCTTCCCCATGCAGCGAACTTACCTCCCATGGCTGGGCCTGACGGCCCTAGCGGCGGGCGCCAGTGTCAGCCTGCTTCCCCAGGTCCGCGCCGGCGATCTGTTCTCCAGCCAGCCGCTCGACAACAGCCGCTTTGCCGTGCTGGCCAAGCCTGTGGGCCGCAGCGACTGGACCCTCCTGGTGCTTGAGCAGCTGGCGCCCTTGCCCCGTTGCTGGGACAGCCGCGCCGATGGGCTGGTGGACCCGGCCCTGAACCGCTTCGACTACACCGGCATCTGCAGCCGTTACCTCGATAGCAATGGCTATTCGCTGCGGGTGGGCCAGAACGACCTGGGCGGCAGCTACCGGCTGCGGCTGCAACAACAGGGCACCAACCTGCAGCTGCTGGCCATGAACCCGAAGGAGGCCACCGAACTGGTCGTGGGCAAGGGTCGCCTCAGCCGGCGCGACCGCGATGGTTTCGTTGCCCTGCAACTGGAACCAGGCTGGGAACTGCAACGCCGCGTCTATGGCCAGCAGGCCCTAAGCCACGTGTATTTCGCCAACGCCACCCCCCTGGCCCGCCTGCTTGCCAGCAGTGCCCAGGCGCCGGGTTATCCAGCAGGGGGCGCCTCCAGCAGCCTGCCTGCGCCCCAGGCCCCCCTGCCAGGCTCCCAGGGGGGGCGGAGCGTCGGCGAAGGTCCGATCGCCCTGCAGGTGATTCCGTTCAAGCCCTAAGGCCCCCAGGCCCCCGGCGGACACTTGCCCCAGCGGCCTAGGGCCAGCCCAACTCCCGTTGCCAACCCCTTACAGTTCCATGGTGTGAGGAGTGCAGAACGACTTTTCGGGGTCGAAACGAGGACAGACTCCCGAAAACCGTTCCTAACTCAAAGCCCCTGCCTTCGGCGGGGCTTTTTTTTGTCCTTAAACAGGACTGCCGGCCCACCTAGGCAGGCCGGCAAACGTGCAACAAAAAGGGCCAGCCCCGCAGGACCGGCCCCAAAGGCCACAAGGATGGGATTGGGGCTAGCGAGGGGCCCGAGGGGCCATTCACCAGCTGGCCAAGCTCACTTGATGGTGACTTTGCCGCCGACGTCTTCGACGGCCTTCTTGATCGCCTCGGCATCGGCCTTGGACACGCCTTCCTTGATGGGGGTAGGAGCGCCTTCCACCAGGGCCTTGGCTTCGCCCAGGCCGAGGCCGGTGACTTCGCGAACGGCCTTGAGGACCTTGATCTTGGCAGCGGCATCGAAACCATCGAGGATGGCGTCGAATTCGGTCTGCTCTTCAACGGCTTCAGCGGCGGCAGCAGGAGCTGCGGCCATCATGACGCCGGCGGATGCGGCAGCGGACACACCGAAAGCCTCTTCGATCTGCTTGACGAGCTCGGAAGCTTCAAGCAGCGAAAGGGTTTTCAGTGATTCGAGAATCTCGTCAGTTTTGGTAGACATGGTTGGGAATCAGCAACAGATCTGTTGGGTGAACAGTTGGATCGGTGGAGCTCAGTGGAATCACAATCTGCGTCAACGCAGAGGGCGATCTCAGCTGCCTTCGCCTTCGGCGTGCTGCTTGAGCGCCCGAGCAAGACCGGATGGAACTTCGTTGATGCCCACTGCAACCTTGGTGGCCACGGCATTGATCGCACCGGCGATCTGGGCCATGAGCACCTCCTTGGAGGGCAGATCCCCGATGGCCTGAATGTCTTTGAGCGAAAGGAGTTTGCCTTCGAAAAGGCCCCCTTTCACATCCGACTTCTTCGTGTCCTTCTGGAAGGACTGAATGGCCTTCACCGCACCGCCGACATCACCCTTAACCAGGACGAAGGCGTTGGTACCGGTGAGCAGGGAATCGAGTTCCGACCAAGCGCTGTTGCCATCAATGGCACGGCGCATCAAGGTGTTTTTAGTCACCTTGCATGTGCCGTTGCTGGGCTGCAGGCGAACCCGCAGATCAGACATTTCCTTGATGGAGAGACCCTTGAAATCAAGGACCAACGCCAGTTCGGCCTCACCGAGGAGCCCCTTGAGCTCTTCGACGATCTGTTGCTTGTTCTCCAGCGTGCGGCCCATAGGAAGTGGAACGGATCGGGGGAACAAGCCGGGAACGCGGCCCCAGAAAACAAAGCGTTCCCGAAGGAACCCGTTGTCGAGGCCGCTTGTCGTTCCGTCCGTTCCGGGGCAAAGCCCCGATCGGGTCCAAAAGTCTTGCGAGCACCTCGGCAGGGCTTATGACCTTGGCAACCCTGAAATCAGGGACACCCAGCTCACCTGCTGTCTTGGGTAGGGCGCGTGCCCTCTGGCTTTCGCCAGAAGGTCAATTTACAACATGGGGGTCGGACCCCCATGCCTCGGGCCTCAGCTTTCCTTCTTGATGTCCTGGAGGACCGTCACATCAACCGCGACCGAGGGGCCCATGGTGGAGGTGATGAAGAGGCTCTTCCAGTAACGGCCCTTGGCGCCACTGGGCTTGTTGCGGTCGATCGTTTCCTGCAGGGCCTTGAGGTTGTCGAGCAGGTTGTCGTCGCTAAAGCTGGCCTTGCCGAAGCGCACGTGCACGATGCCGGTGCGATCCGCCCGGAATTCCAGTTTGCCGGCCTTGAATTCCTTGATGGCGCCAGCCAGGTCGGCGGTCACGGTGCCGGCCTTGGGGTTGGGCATCAGGCCCCGGGGGCCGAGCACCCGGCCCAGCTTGGCCACCTTGGGCATCATGTCCGGGGTGGCGATCAGCAGGTCGAAGTCCATCTGACCGGCAGCAATCGCGTCGACCAACTCGTCATCACCTGCTAGGTCGGCGCCGGCGGCCTTGGCGGCAGCCACCTTCTCGCCCCGGGCGATCACGGCGATGCGGATGGCCTGGCCGGTGCCGTGGGGCAGGGCGACGGTGGTACGCAGCTGCTGGTCGGTGTACTTGGGATCGATGCCGAGGCGCGCATGGACCTCGATCGTTTCATCAAACTTGGCGGTGGCGTTCTGCTTGACCAGCGCGATCGCATCGACGGGCGTGTAAATGCGCTCTTCGACCGTCTTCAGCAGGCCTGAAAACCGTTTGGAAATTTTTGGCATGGCGGGAACGGGGTGCGGGCGACCCGAGGGGTCTCCCCCGAATGGGGTGAATGGGGAACTGCCCAGGTTTGGGCTGGATGACTAGGGCGGGATGGGATCGAGACAAGCGGCTCAAGGAGCCCCTGGTTCGGTGCCGGCGCCTTAGTCGTTAACTGCGACGCCCATATTGCGGGCTGTGCCGGCAATGATGCGCATGGCGGCATCAACTGAGGTGCAGTTGAGGTCGGGCAGCTTGGTTTTGGCGATCTCTTCGAGCTGGGCCTGGCTGATGGCTCCCACGGATCCCTTGGCGGAGGTGGGGGCGCCTTTCTCAATCCCGGCGGCCTTGGAAATCAGCACGGACGCGGGGGGCGTCTTGGTGATGAAGGTGAAGCTGCGATCTTCGTAAACGGAGATCTCAACCGGGATCACATAGCCAGCTTTCTCTTGAGTACGGGCGTTGTACTCCTTGCAGAAGGCCATGATGTTGACCCCGTGCTGACCGAGGGCAGGGCCCACCGGTGGTGCGGGGTTGGCTTTGCCGGCATTGAGCGCCAGCTTGATAATGGCAACGACTTTCTTGGCCATCGGCAGTGTTACGGGACAGGACTCCCCAGCGGGAGTGCGGATCGGACCTCCCAGGACTGGGAGCTGCGGATCGCCAGCCCGGAAGGACTGGCGCTGGGGCGAAGCACCCGGTGGGGGTGACTCGCCAAGGGCCGCCCTCCGCAGGGAGACGGCCGCTGCGGATCAGCTCTGTTTGCTGATCTGGGAAAACTCCAGTTCCACCGGGGTTTCCCGGCCAAAGATCGAGAGCAGGGCCTTGAGCTTGCTGCGTTCCCCCGACACTTCAATCACTTCGCCTTGGAAGTCCTTGAACGGACCGGCGGTGACCAGAATTTGATCACCTTCGGTGAGATCCACCTTCACCACGGCCTTCTTCTCGGCGGCGCGGCGGAAGATGCGATCCACCTCTTGGCGGCTAAGGGGACGCGGTTTGATATGGCCGCGCACCTTACCGGTGGCGCGCCGTTCTTCCTGGCCCACGAAGTTGATCACGTTCGGGGTGCTGCGCACCGCCATCATCGTGTCCTCATCGAGGATCATCCGCACGAGCACATAGCCTGGAAATACCTTTTCCTCGGTGGACTGGCGGCTGCCGTCCTTCTTGACCTTCACCGCCGGGGTCTGGGGAATCTCGATCTCCAGGATGCGGCTGTCAACGCCCAGGGTGACCGCCCGCTGCTCCAGGGTGGCCTTCACTTTTTTCTCGCAGCTGGAGGCCACCTGCACCGCATACCAGCGGGCCACCTGGGGCCGGGTCTCCTCACCAGCGCTATCCGATGGGGCACCCAGGTCCAGCACCACAGGCGCGGCAAGGGTAAGCGCTTCGTCCTCCACCAGCCCGGGGGCGGCGGCGAAGGCCGGATCGGCGGTGGCGAAATCGACGTCAGACACGGGAGTCGGGGAAGGGGGATTCAGCGGAAGATCTGGCTGGCGGCCCAGCCGTAAAAGCGACTGACGGCGGCGATGGCAAAGGCGGAGAGCGTCACCATCAAAATCACCGCCACCGATTCACTGAAGAGCTGCTGGCGACTGGGCCACACGACCTTGCGCAGCTCGGCCAGGGTCGACGCGACGAAGCCGTCATCAGCCCCCTCGGGCCCGTCGCCATCGCTGGCCGTGGCCACGGCGGCAACCCCCTCTGCCTGGGGCAGGGAGTCGTCCGGGGCCTGGGGTGAGGGGGAGCGCTGATCCACGGCAGGGGGTCACACCGGTGAGGGTTGACACACCGGCAAACAATCACCCTACCGGATCTGGTTCCCACCCCCCCGCAAACCCGCCTTCTGGCCGATCGAGGGGGTCCTCCCCGGCCTGGGGCGGGGGTTCGACCAGGGGGGTGAACAGCAGGGGCTCCAGGCCCTGCTCATCGCCAGGGGCCCCACTCACCCGCACCCCCCAGAAGCCCCGATAGCGCTCCTCCAGCAGCTCGGTGGCCAGGGGATTCTCCAGGCTGCGACGCAGCAGGCGCCGCAGGGGGCGGGCCCCGTATTCGGGCTCGTAGCCCTGGCGGGCCAGACGGGCAACCACGGCCTCGTCCACTTGCAACACCAGCTGCTGCTCCAGGAGCAAGGCCGCCAGCTCGGCGAGCTGCAGGTGCACGATCCGGGCCAGGTCCTCGGGCCGCAGGGGCCGGAATCGGATCACCTCATCAATGCGGTTCAGCAGCTCCGGGCGGAACTGCTGGGCCAGGGCCCGGTCCACCGCCTCGCCCAGGGCCGCATCGCGCTCGGCCAGCTCCTCGGGGGTGGCCCGGGCGCCACTGGCGGCCCGGGCGCTGTCCAAGATCGCCCGGCTAGCCAGGTTGCTGGTCATCACCACCACCGTGTGGCGGAAATCAACCGTGCGCCCCTGGGAATCGCTCAGGCGGCCGTCATCGAGCACCTGCAACAGGATGTTGAACACATCCGGATGGGCCTTCTCCACCTCATCGAGCAGCAATACCGCATAGGGCCGGCGCCGCACCGCCTCGGTGAGTTGGCCGCCCTCCTCGTAGCCCACATAACCGGGAGGGGCCCCCAGCAACCGGGCCACCGCATTGCGCTCCATGAATTCGCTCATGTCGAGCCGCACCAGGGCCTCCTCCTCATCGAAGAGGGCCGCGGCCAGGGCCTTGGCCAATTCCGTTTTGCCCACCCCCGTGGGACCAAGGAAAAGGAACGAGCCCACCGGCCGGCGCGGATCCTTCATGCCGGCCCGGGCGCGGCGGATCGCCGCCGCCGCCGCCGCCACCGCCTCGGGCTGGCCGATCACCCGTTCGGCGAGGCGCTGCTCCAGCTCCAGCAGTTTCTGGCGTTCGCCCGCCAGCAGCCGCTGCACCGGGATGCCCGTCCAGCGGGCCACCACATCGGCAATGTCATCGGCCTCCACCTGCTCGCGCAACAACGACAGGCCCCTGGCCCGATCGGCCTGGAGCTCCTGCTCCAGGTCCAGGCGCCGTTGCTGCACCCCATGGAGCTGGCCATATTCGAGCCGGGCCGCCTCCTCCAGGTCGCCATCGCGCTCCGCCTCGGCGATCGCCTGGCGCAGCTCGCCGTCATCCACCAGCAATTGGCGCCATTCGGCCTGCTGGGCCCGCTCCGCCTGCCAGCGCTGCTGCAGGTCCTGGAGGGTTTCGATCGCAAGCTGGCGCTGCTCCTGGAGCTGGCGGCGCTCCGCCATCGGCGCTGCCTCGGCCGCCAGCAGGGCCAGCTCCACCCGGCGCAGCTCCGCTTCGGCCTCCTCCACCAACCGCGGCTTGGAGGTGGCCTCCATCTTCAGCTGGGCGGCGGCCTCATCAATCAGGTCAATGGCCGAATCGGGCAGGCAGCGGTCGCTGATGTAGCGGTCGGCCAACTGGGTGGCGGCCACCACGGCCCCATCGGTAATCGTGACGCCGTGGTGCAGCTCGTAGCGCTCCTTGAGGCCGCGCAAGATCTGGGTGCTCTCCTCCCGGCCCGGCTCCTTGATCAGCACCTGCTGGAAGCGGCGATTCAGGGCCGGATCCTTCTCCACGGTGCGGCGGTAGTCCTCGGCCGTGGTGGCGCCGATGCAGCGCAGATCGCCCCGGGCCAGCACCGGTTTGAGGATGCTGCCCGCGTCGGCGCTGGAGCGGTCGCTGCTGACGACCGTGTGCAGCTCATCGATGAACAGGATCACGCCGGCGCCGCTTTCGGTGGCCTCGCTGGCGGCCACCTCCATCAACACACTGCGCAGCCGTTCCTCGAACTGGCCGCGAAACTTGGCGCCGGCGATCAGGGCCCCCAGGTCGAGGGCGATCAGCCGCTGGCCCTTGAGCGAATCGGGCACCTCGCCGGCCACGATCCGCTGGGCCAGCAATTCTGCAATCGCCGTTTTGCCCACGCCGGGCTCCCCGATCAACACCGGGTTGTTCTTGCCCCGGCGCGACAACACCTGGATCAGGCGGCGGATTTCGGTGTCGCGGCCGATCACCGGATCAAGCTCGCCGGCGCGGGCGGCGGCGGTGAGGTCGCGGCCGTAGGCCTCTAGGGCACCGGGTTCCCGCTCCAGACGCAGGCCAGGGCCCTCGCCAAGCTCCGCCACCGGAGCGGAGCCCGGGCCCTGGGAGCTCGCCCCAGAACGGGAGAGGGATGCACCAGCGGAAGCAGCGATCGGTGCTCGAACCAGGGATTCCCCCTTGGCAAGGCGGGCCCCCTCGGGAACATCAATCCAGTCGTCGGCAGCCCGGCGGTCCCGCTCCAGGCTCGAGCTGAACTCCGGACGGCGCTCAGGGGGCCGGGGGGCCGCCCGCTGGGGAGGGGCTGGGGGAGCCTGGCGTTCACTGGCGCCGCCGGCGCTGCGCAGCTGGCGCAGCAGCAGCTCCTCGCTCAGACCCTCGGCGGCCAGCAGGGAGGCACCGCAACGGGGCTCATCAAGCAGGGCCAACAGCAGGTGGGGCCCATCGAGCCAGCGGGAGCCCCAGCTGGCCCGGCGCCGGTCGGCCGCTTCCAGCAGGTCCTCGAGGGCATCACCAACGAACAGCTGGGCGCCGGAGCCACTCGGCTGGTCGGCGCAGAAGGCATCGAGCCGATCGAGCAGGCGCTCAGGCTGCAGCGGCAGGGGATCGACCCAGGCGCCGTAGCGCGGATCACTGAACAGCACCTGCATCAGGTGCTCCACATCCATCTGGCCATGGCGCCAGCGCCGGGCCTGGTCCTGGCTGGCGAGCAGCAGCTCCCAGGCCACCTCGCTGAAGCGATCCGGCTCGGCGGTGAGGCTGCCCCGCCCCGAATCGGCGCCGGAGCGACCAGCGGGGTTGCCAGTGGAAGTCAGTCCTGAAGTCATTGGCCCTGCGCCATGGGATCAGGTTGCATGGGCGCGGGAGGCGAGCTGGATCAACTCCAGCTTGTAGCCATCGGGATCCTCCACGAAGGCGATCACCGTGCCCCCCTCGCTCATCGGCCCCGGTTCGCGCACCACCTTGCCCCCCTTGCTGCGGATCGCTTCGCAGGTGCCCACGATGTCGTCGACACCGATGGCGATGTGGCCGTAGGCCGTGCCCAGGTCGTAGCTGCTGGTATCCCAGTTGTGGGTGAGCTCAATCACGGCCGTGTCGGCTTCCTTGCCGTAGCCCACAAAGGCCAGGGTGAAGCGGCCACCGGGGTAATCGCGGCGGCGCAACAACTCCATGCCCATCACTTCGGTGTAAAAGCTGAGGGACCGCTCCAGATCCGTAATCCGCAGCATGGTGTGGAGCAGACGCATGGGGCTGGCCGGCACAGGGTCCGCCATTCTGTCCAGCCAGCTGCCTGCAGCCAGCGGCCATTCAGTGCCAACCAGCACAAATGGCCGGAGGGGGGCGGCCCATAGGATCAGCTCAATCCCTTTTGGCCTGTTGTGATCGACTCCCTCGACCTCGTCATCGATTCCATCGTGGCCCGGGAAGTTCTCGATTCCCGTGGCACCCCAACCGTCGAAGCGGAGGTGCTGCTCGAAGGGGGTGCCATCGGTCGGGCGATTGTGCCCAGTGGCGCCAGCACCGGCGCCCACGAGGCCCACGAGCTGCGCGATGGCGATGCCAAGCGCTATTTCGGCAAGGGAGTTCTCCAAGCCGTCAGCAATGTTGAGGAGAAGATAGCCCCGGCCCTGCTGGGCCTGAGCGCCCTCGACCAGGGCACCGTCGATGCCGCCATGCGCGAGCTCGATGGCAGTGACAACAAATCGGCCCTGGGCGCCAATGCCGTGCTGGCCGTGAGCATGGCCGTGGCCCGGGCCGCCGCCCATGGGGTGGGCCTGCCGCTTTACCGCTACCTCGGCGGCCCGATGGCCACCCTGCTGCCGGTGCCGCTGATGAACGTGATCAACGGCGGCGCCCATGCGTCAAACAATCTGGATTTCCAGGAATTCATGCTCGTGCCCCACGGCGCCAGCAGCTTCCGCGAGGCCCTGCGCATGGGCGCCGAGGTGTTCCACACCCTCAAGGGCCTGCTCTCGGCCCAGGGTCTCTCCACAGCGGTGGGCGATGAGGGCGGATTTGCACCGGATCTTTCTGGCAACGACGCCGCCGGTGCGCTGCTGATCCAGGCGATCGAGAAGGCGGGCTACCGCCCCGGCGACCAGATCTCCCTAGCCCTTGATGTGGCCAGCACCGAGTTCTACAAGGATGGCCGCTACGCCTTTGGCGGCGGCAGCTACACCAGCGCCGAAATGGTCGACCAGCTGGCCCAGCTGGTGAGCCGCTACCCGATCATCTCGATCGAGGACGGCCTGGCCGAAGACGACTGGGAGGGCTGGGGCCTGCTCACCGAGCGCCTCGGCAAAACCGTGCAACTGGTCGGCGACGACCTGTTTGTGACCAACAGCAGCCGCCTGCAGCGAGGCATCGACCAGGGCATCGCCAACTCGATCCTGATCAAGGTCAACCAGATCGGCTCCCTCACCGAAACCCTGCAGGCGATCGACCTGGCCGGCCGGGCCGGTTACACCAGCGTGATCAGCCACCGCAGCGGCGAAACCGAAGACACCACCATCGCCGACCTGGCCGTAGCCACCAGGGCCGGCCAGATCAAGACCGGCTCGCTCAGCCGCAGCGACAGGGTCGCTAAGTACAACCAGTTGCTGCGCATCGAAGACGAACTGGGCAGCCAGGCGCTCTACGCCGGCGCCGAAGACCGGGGCCCCCGCGGCAAGGGCTGAGGGCCCAGGAGACCGTTAGGTCGCCGGGGAATCGGGGCCAGCGGGGGCCTGGGCCCCGGGCAGTTTGTCTAGGCGCAGATCGCGCTTGAGCCGGCCTTGCAACTTCAGCCAGCCCAGGCCCACCGGCAGGCCTGCCACCAGGGGGATCGCCGCTAAAGCTGGCCGGGTGCTGGCGCCCAGTAGGGCTGCCGCCATGGCCAGGGCGCCGAGCAGAAAGGATTGGCCCGTTACCTGCTGGGCCACGGCCAGACGACGCAGCAGCCGGTCCGTTTCACCGGCTCGGATCTGCACCTGCAGGTCACCTTGCTCAATGCGGGCCAGGCTTTCCTCAAGGCGGCGCGGAATCCCCAGGGCGCGGCTGCCCACCTCGGCCGCCTGGCGACCCAGCTGGTTAATCAGGTCATTGGCGCTACTGCCGCTTGCGGTCATCAGGGGAAGCAGGTAGGGGCGGGCGATGGCAATCAGGCTAAAGCCGGGATCGAGGCTGCGGCCCACCCCCTCGAAGGTGGAGAGGGCCCGCATCACGAAGATCAGCTCCGAGGGCAGGCGAAAGGGCTGGCCATACACCAGGTCGTAGAGATCCCCCGACAACTTGGCCAGCACGTTGGAATCGAACGGGGGCGTGAGGGCATCGGTGAGCATCACCCGCACCAGCCGCCGCACAGGCCCCGGATCAATGCCCGTGGCAATCACTCCGGCCGCCTGCAACTCGCTCACCAGGCCACCGGCATCGCGGGCGGCGGCGGCGGTCACCATCCGTCCCAGGCGGCTGCGCAACCGCTGGGAGATCTGGCCCATCATGCCGAAGTCGTAGTAAATCAGGGCCCCATCGCTGGCCACAGCCAGGTTTCCCGGGTGGGGATCGGCGTGGAAGAAGCCGAAGCGCACCAACTGCTGGAGGTAACTGGCCGCCCCCTTTTCGGCCACGGCCGCCGGGTCAATGCCGGCCTCAATCAGGGCCTGGCGGTCGGTGATTTTGATGCCGGGTACGTAATCGAGGCAGAGCACCCGCCGGCTGGTGAGCTCCCAAACCACCCCCGGAATGCGGATGCCGCGATCTTCAAGAAATTGCTGGCGGAAGCGGGCCGCATGTTCGGCTTCCAGGCGGAAATCCAGCTCCCGCAGCAACACCCGCCGGCATTCCTGGGCAATCGACACCCAGTCGCGGCCCTGACCCCAACGGGGGTGGCGCTGCAACACGGCGGCGATCTGCTGCAACACCTCCAGGTCGAGCCGGAACAGGCGCTCGAGGCCAGGCCGCTGAATTTTGAACACCACCTGGCGGCCGCTGCGCAGGCTGGCCCGGTGCACCTGGGCCAGGCTGGCCGCCCCGAGGGGGCTCTCCTCCAGATCCACCACCTCAACGCAGCGTTCGCCGAGCTCCTGCTCCAGCAACTGCTGGGCTACCGCAAAGGGGAAGGCGGGCACCTGGTCCTGCAGCCGGGCCAGTTCCTCCACATAGCCAGCCGGCAACACATCCGGCCGGGCCGAGAGGAGTTGCCCGAGCTTGATGAAGGCCGATCCCAGGCCCAATAACTCACCGGTGAGCCAATGGGCCCGCCGTTGCTGGCGGGAGGCCCGGCGCTCCGGAGTGACACCGCCGCGGTAGGTCCAATCGGCGCCATCGGCCCAGAGGCCAGCCAGCAGGCGCAGCATCGACAGCCAGATGCGCAAGGAGCGCCGGACGCTGCGCAGCCCCCCCAGCAGGCGCGCCATCAGGAGCTCTCCTCAAGCTGGCGCGCCATGGCGGCCACCTGGGCCCGCAGCTGGTCGATCTGGTCCTGGGGATCGGCTAGGGGCTGGGTGCCGTGGGCGCTGGCTCCAGGCGAGGCCGCTGAACCATCCACAGCCCAAGCTTCAGAGCCCGGAGTTGGCGAGGACGCCTCTTCATGGTCGAGGCGATCGGCCTCCAACTCCACCTCTTCAACAAACAACTGCCATTCGCGGCGCAGCCGCCCGGGGGCGTCCTGGGCCAAGAGGGCCAGCTCGGCGGCCGCATCGGCCAGGCCGCTGCCGAGGCGCACCACCAGGCGATTGAGCGCGGCCTGAATCAGGGACTGGGGCGCAGACATGGGGGGCCGGCCAGGCAAGGCAAAAGGCTGCTGAAACTGTGGCAGATCAGGGCCGGCTACCGGGGCTCGCGCCCTACGGCGCTGGCAGCAAGGGGGCGCTGGGGGCTATTGGCGTCGCAGGCAGGTCTGGCGCGCTGGGGGGGACCGGGTCGGGCCCCGGGCGAGGGGCCGGCTCAAGCGGAGCCAGGCCCGCATCCTGGCTAGCGGCAGCCTCTTTGGCCTCAGCCGCAGCCCTGGCGGCGTCCTCGGCCTGCAGGCGTTGCTGGTCCAGCGATTCCAGGTCGGCACCGATCGACTCGCTGCCGGAGCCAAATCGCAACCTCAGGCTTTCGAGGCTGGTCCCCGGAAACGGCTGCACATCGAAATTGCGACCGAAGTGCACCAGTTCGCCCACCTGGAGGTTGAACAGGCGCTGGCTCACCCCGTAGCCCAGGCCAAAGCACACCCCCACCACCAGGGGCCCCACCCAGGAGCGAGGGCGACGCTGCAGCGCTGGCGCGGCCGTGGCCATCCCTTCCCAACCGATTAGCCCTGGCATCCTGCCAGGGGTTTCGGACTTTTCTGCAAGCAGCCCAAGGTCACCCCCCCAGACCCCAATCCCACCGCCTTGTCAGACCGGCCAATCTCCTCCCTGGCAAGGGCGCTTCGACGATCAATTACGTCGTGTAATCGGCGTTAATATGGATATATTGATCCGAGAGATCACACCCCCAGGCGCGGCCCTGGCCAGGGCCGGTCCCAACGCCCAGGCGAATCAGCACGGTGTCGTCCTGCAGATAGGCAGCGGCGGCCCGATCCCGGATGTAGGTGGAGGCTGCAGGGCGATCGAAGCCCAAAGGTTGGCCGGCGGCCATCAATTGGTGGTCCCCCAGCCAGAGGGCCACGGCGCCAGGATCGAAGGCCACGCCGGAGCGGCCAGCCGCCGCCAGGATCCGGCCCCAGTTGGGGTCGCGGCCATGGACGGCGCATTTCACTAGGGACGAGCCACAGATGGTGCGGGCGATGGCCCGGGCATCGACCTCCGTGGCGGCACCCTCAACCTGCACCTCGATCAGGCAGGTGGCACCTTCGCCATCACGGGCGATGGCACGGGCCAGATGTTGCGACACCGCCGTGAGACCGGCCTCGAGCGCATCCAGGTGCTCGGGGCTCAAGGGCTGGCCGGCTGCAAAGGCCAGGTAGGTGTCGTTGGTGCTGGTGTCTCCGTCGACCGTGATCGCATTGAAGGCCCGATCCACCGCCCGGTTGACCATGGCCTGCCAGAGCTCAGCCGGCACCCCGGCGTCACAGCTCAGATAGCCGAGCATGGTGGCCTGGGGTGGCCCCATGTCGGGGTGGATCATCCCCGATCCCTTGGCCATGCCGCCGATGCGCACCCGGCGGCCGCCCAGATCGGCCTCAAGCGCGATCTGTTTATCAATTAGATCGGTGGTGAGAATCGCCCGCGCCGCCGCATCGCCGGCCGCCTGATCAGAGTTAAGGGCGGCCACCAACGGCCCAAAGCCAGCCAGCAGCGTGTCCATGGGGATCGGCACGCCGATCACGCCGGTCGAGCAAATGAGCACGTCCTCGGGCTCCAGGCCCAGACGCCCTGCCAGCTCCCTGGTGGCCGTGAGGCTGTCAGCTAAGCCCCGCTCGCCCGTGCAGGCATTGGCCTGGCCCGAGTTGGTGAGCACGGCGCGGGCGTGACCGCCGCTGGCCACAAGCCGCTGGGCGCAAAGATCAACGCAGGCGGCACGCACGACGCTGGTGGTGAAGGTGCCAGCGCAAACCGCCCCTGGCGGCGCCAGCAGCAAGGAGAGATCGGGCTTGCCCGAGGCCTTGAGGCCAGCCGTGATCCCGGCGGCCAGGAAACCCTCGGGGGCGGTGACGCCCCCTTCGATCGGGTGCCAGGGATGGGTCACGGGGCGCCTTTGCTGCGAACCTGAGCATCGGACAGACCTAGCCCCAGCGGCGACCCCCCATGGCTGACACGCCCCGCTGGCAGGGCCCCCAACGGCGCATCGGCCTCACCGGTGGTATTGCCACGGGAAAAAGCAGCGCCGGCCACTGGCTGGCCGCCGGGGCGGGGCTGCCCGTGCTGGATGCCGATCAGTACGCCCGCGAGGCCTTGGCTCCCGGATCCCTAGGAGCCAAGGCCGTGCTGGAGCGGTATGGCGCTGCGGTGCTCGACCACCCAGGAGCGATCCCAGGCGCCGGCGCAGCCCCCCTTGGGGTGAAACGCTCGGCCCTGGGACGCATCGTCTTCAACGACCCAGCCGAGCGCCTCTGGCTGGAGCAGCTGATTCATCCCCTGGTGCGTGCCCGCTTCGACCAAGAGTTGGCCGCCGGGGCCGATGCGCCGGTGCTGGTGCTGATGGTGCCCCTGTTGTTTGAGGCGGGCCTCACCGGGCTTTGCAGCGAGGTCTGGCTCGTGGACTGCGACGAAGAGCAGCAATTGCAACGCCTGATCGCGCGCGACCACTGCAGCGAAGCCGAAGCTCGGGCCCGCATCGCCGCCCAGTGGCCCTTGGCGCGCAAACGGGCCTTGGCCGATGCCCTGGTCAGCAACCGGGGCGAAGCTGGCCAGTGGATTGGAACTTTGCAGGACCTGCTAGCCAAAGGCAGCCCAGAAGCGCTTCGGCCAGGGGGGACAACCAAAAGCTGATCGTCCGATTAGGCACCCACCGCTCGAGCTTGAACGCCAAAACCCGTTCAACCTCACCGACAAAAGGACCAGTTTCAACCCTTGAGCTTCTCGATCAAAATCTGATTGGCCAGCTTGGGATCCGCTTTGCCACCGGTTTGCTTCATCAGCTGGCCGACAAAGAAGCCCTGCAATTTGGTTTTGCCGCCCCGGAACGCCTCCACCTCGGCGGGATGGGCCGCGAGCAGCTGGTCCACGATCGCCGTGATCGCCGCCGGATCGCTGATCATGCCCAGACCCTTGGCCTCAACGATCGCCTTTGGCGAACCGCCCTGGGCTAACAACTCGGGCAACAGGTCTTTAGCGATTTTGCCGCTG
>NSII01000230.1 GCA_002737305.1 Synechococcus sp. Baikal-G1 | reverse complement strand
GCCCAGGAGCTCTTCTGGCGCGAGCGCACCGGCTGCCAGAGCGGCGAACTACGTTGCCACCGCTGGAACGACCAGGCGGCGGCCATCGCCAGCGGCAGCTTTCGCACCCGCGGCATGGTGATCCTGCCGGCAAGCATGGGCAGTGTCGGCCGCATCGCCGCCGGCGTGGCCACCGACCTGCTCGAGCGGGCCGCCGACGTGCACCTCAAGGAAGGCCGGCCCCTGGTGATCTGCCCCCGGGAACTGCCCTGGAGCCTGATCCACCTGCGCAACCTCACCACCCTTGCCGAAGCCGGCGCCCGCATCGCCCCGCCGGTGCCGGCCTGGTATCACCAGCCCACCACGATCGAGCAGATGGTTGATTTCCTGGTGATCCGGGTGTTCGACTGCCTGGGCTACGACCTGGGGGCGCTACAGCGCTGGCAGGGCCCCGTCGACGGTCCACTATCAAGCCAAGTCCCATCAAGCCAAGTCCCGGCAAGCCAAGTCCCGGCAAGCCAAGTCCCGTTAACAGGAGGCCCGCCCCCCTAATGTCCCCCGCCGTGCTGCTGCGTCGCCTGTTGCTGCTTCCCCTGCTGGCGCCCCTTCTGGCGGTGCTGCTGGTGGGGACGATCAATCCCAGGCCCTGGGTGGGCTTGCGGCTCCTGATCTGGCGCTCGCCGGAATGGAGCATCGGCAGCTGGATAGCCCTGGCGGCCGGGGGCGGTGCTGCCCTCAGCGCCTCGGCCACGGCCCTGGCCCTGCAGGCTGGTGGCGCCGGCAACCGACACCAGCTGCGCCGCCCCTTCCCTGAAGGACGCTCCCGGCGCGTCTGGCCGTGGGGCCGGGACGAGAACCCGGCGGACGGCCCGACAGAAGCCTGGGGGGACAGGAGCAGCCAGGGGCCAGCTCCAGGCCGGGGCCGGGACAGCCGGGACGGGCCTGCTGCCCCCTGGCCAGGCCAGGCCTCGGCAGGGCCAAGTCGCCATCCTGCCGAACCGCAACCCACCCTCTCGGTTCCGTTCCGGGTCATCCGCCGAGGGAAGGCCTCCGCAGGGCCCCAGCCCGATCCCCAGCCCAATCCCCAGCCCGATCCCCAGGCCGCCCCCCAGGGAAGCCGCCGCCCAGGCCTCTGGCCCCTGGGGAACCGCCAGCAGACCCGGCCAGCCCAAGGGGCTGGAGGCCCTAGTCCCGCAGACCCGGCGACCGTCGATCGCAGCTGGCAGCTAGGAGCGGACGCCGATTGGTGAGGGGTCCCCTCCCTACAGTTCTCCCAGTGTTATGCCTGAGGCCTGAGCCGGTGACTGACTCCGCCACCCCCGCGCCCCAGAACGACAGTTTGTCCAGCCAATCCAGTCTTTCCAGCCAATCCAGTGCGGCCAGTCAAGCCAGCCCGGCCGCCCAGGTGCCTGCTGCCGCTGCTGCCCCTGCCGCCGTAGCCGCTCCCGCCGCTAAGCCCAAACCGCCAGCCCCGGAGGAGCAGCCCTTCGGCCAATTTGTGCCGAATCTGCTGCTGCCGGCCCTGGCCAAGGAGATCCAGGCCTACGGCGGCGCCGCGGTGGAGCTGGGCTTCGAGCAGGGTCCCATGCCCGTGGTGGGCAGCCCCTGTTCCCTGGTCAAGGGAACCTTTGCGGGCGGTCGTCGCTTCTGGCTCTGTTTCACCGCCGAAGACATTGGCTCAACCAAAACGATTGCCCTGGCCGAAGCGGGCGCCGAGGCCAGCCTGCTGGAATCGTTCCTGATCGATGAGAAAAAAATGACCCTGGCCCTGCTGGTGTCCCGGGTGGTGTCCCGGCTCAATGGCCAGAAGTGGCTGGGGGCCAACTAAGCCCAGAGCCCACCAGCCCAGGCGGCTGCCCAGCCCTTAGCAACCCGGCTTAACAGCGCCACCAGGGACGACCTCACGGCCCCTACCATGGGCCCAGATCCTGCTGCCGCGTTGCCCGATGGTGCCCCCCACCGCCACCGCCCTGCCCACCACGGGCCCAAGCCTGGGCACCCCCGAAGCCCCCTCGACCAAAGCACCGGCTAAGGACACAATCCTGACCCCCCGCTTCTACACCACGGACTTCGACGCCATGGCGGCGATGGACCTCCAGCCCAATGTGGTGGAGCTCGAAGCGATCTGTGAAGAATTCCGCAAGGATTACAACCGCCACCACTTCGTCCGCCAGGGCGAGTTCGAAGGCGCCGCCGACAAGCTCGACCCGGACACCCGCCGCGTCTTTGTTGAATTCCTCGAGCAGAGCTGCACCTCTGAATTCTCGGGCTTCCTGCTCTACAAGGAACTGAGCCGCCGCATCAAGGCGAAAAATCCCCTGCTGGCGGAATGCTTCGCCCACATGGCCCGCGATGAGGCCCGCCACGCCGGCTTCCTCAATAAGGCCATGGGCGATTTTGGCCTGCAACTGGACCTGGGCTTCCTCACCGCTAGTAAGGCCTACACCTTCTTCCAACCGAAGTTCATCTTCTACGCCACCTACCTCTCCGAGAAGATCGGCTACTGGCGTTATATCGCCATCTTCCGCCACCTAGAGAAGCATCCCGAAAGCAAGATCTTCCCGATCTTCAACTTCTTTGAAAACTGGTGCCAAGACGAAAATCGCCACGGCGATTTCTTTGATGCCCTGATGAAGGCCCAGCCAGACACGGTGCGGGGCCTGCAGGCACGCCTTTGGTGCCGCTTCTTCCTCCTGGCCGTGTTTGCCACCATGTATGTGCGTGATGTGGCCCGCAAGGAGTTCTACGAAGCGCTGGGCCTCGATGCCCGCGAATACGACAAAATGGTGATTGCCAAAACCAACGAAACCTCGGCGCGCGTCTTCCCCGTGGTGTTGAACGTGGACCATCCCAAGTTCTACGTGCGCCTCGAACGCCTCGTGCAGAACAACGAGGCCCTCAGCGCCGCCGACGCCAGTGGCGCTCCGGCCCCCGTGCGGCTGCTGCGCAAGCTGCCCCTGTGGCTAGCCAACGGCGCCGAGATGGCCAAGTTGTTCTTCATGGCGCCGATTCGCAGCGAGCAGTTCCAACCGGCGGTGCGCTGAGGAGTTCCGCCCTCGGTCGACCAGCTCCCCACCAGGCCCTTTCCCTCCGCACCCATCCGTTGGTCGTCACCCTGTCCCCCTCTAGCGCCAGTCCCTCGGGCCTGGCCGACCACTTCGACCAAGCCTGGCGATCGCCCCTGGAGAGCCTGCTGGGCCTAGGTAGCGCTGCCGGCGCCGACCTGGTCGAAGTGTTCCTCGAACGCACCGACCACCTCGGGGTGCTGGCCGAACAGGAGCGCATCACCAGCGTCAGCCCCGCCTTTGGCACCGGCGCCGGCATCCGCGTCTTTCGGGGCGAGCGGGATGGCTTTGTGTCCACCAACGACCTGAGTGAGGCCGGCCTGCGCCGCGCCCTCGAGCAGGCCCTGGGCATGCTCGGCTTGGCCGCTCCCAGCCTGGCCAACCCCGGACCGTCCGGGTTCAACGGCCTGGCGACCCTGCGGGATTTCGGCGCCAGCAAGGCCCCCTGGCTCGGGGCCTGTCCAACCCTGGCCGAAGCCACCACCAGGCTTTTGGAGGGCACCGACCAGCTCGAACGCCAAGGCGCCCACCTGCAGGCCCGCCGCGGCAGCTACGCCCGCGACTGGCAGGAGGTGCTGGTGGCCGCCAGTGACGGCACCTTTGCCCGCGACATCCGCCTGCACCAATCCCTGGGCCTCACCGTGCTGGCCGCCGATGGCGAGCACCGCGCCAGCGCCGGTCGCCGCTACGGCAGCTCCGGCCGCCCCGAACACCTGGCCCAATGGGATGTGGAGGCCTCGGCCCAAGAGGTGTGCAGCAGCGCCGGCACCATGCTCTATTCCGACTACGTGGAGGCCTGCCAGGTGCCCGTGGTGCTCGCCAACCGCTTCGGTGGCGTGATCTTCCACGAGGCCTGCGGCCACCTGCTGGAAACCACCCAGGTGGAGCGGGGCACAACCCCCTTTGCCGACCAGGTGGGCGAGCTCATTGCCCACGAGGCCGTAACCGCCATTGATGAGGGCCTCAGCGATGGCGCCTTTGGCTCCCTCTCGATGGATGACGAGGGCATGGAGCCCCAGCGCACGGTCTTGATTGAAAACGGCGTATTGCGCCGCTTCCTCAGCGACCGGGCCGGCGAGCGCCGCACCGGCCACGCACGCACCGGCAGTGGCCGGCGCCAGAGCCATGCCTTTGCCGCCGCCAGCCGCATGCGCAACACCTACATCGCCGCCGGCCCCCACAGCCCCGCAGAGCTGATCGCCTCGGTGGAGAAGGGCCTCTATTGCAAGGCCATGGGCGGCGGCAGCGTGGGCCCCACGGGCCAGTTCAATTTTGCGGTGGAAGAGGGGTACTTAATTGAGGATGGCCAGCTGACCAAACCGGTGAAAGGCGCCACCTTGATCGGAGAAGCCAAGGAAGTGATGCCGCGGATCTCCATGTGCGCCAACGACCTGGAACTGGCCGCCGGGTTCTGTGGGTCGGTGAGCGGCAGCATTTTTGTCACCGTCGGCCAACCCCATATCAAGGTGGATTCGATCACCGTTGGAGGCCGCTGAGCATGGACAAGCTCGACGCACCCGCCCTGAGAAGCCGGATCGAAACCTTCGCCCAGGTCCAGGCCATCGGCCGTTGGGACCTGGGGGCCGCCAGCAGCAACGACAGCTCCGTGCAGGTGGACCGGGGCGAGGCCAAACAGATGAAGGCGGCCCAGCGCAGTTCGATCACGGTGCGGGTCTGGAATGGCGATGGCTTGGTGGGCATCACCAGCACCTCGGACCTCTCCGATCGCGGCCTGCAAAAGGCCCTGGCCGGGGCCCAGGACGCCAGCGCCTTCGGCAATCCCGACGACTGCCCCGCCTTTTCGCCCCTGGCCACGGCGCCCCTGCAAGTGCTGGAGCAGCCCTTGCACGAGCCCCGCGGCATCTTGGAGCTGCTCACCAGCCTCAAGGACGCTGAGCGCCAGCTGCTTGATCGCCATCCGGCCCTGACGACCGTTCCTTACAACGGCCTGGCTGAACGCAGCAGCGAGCGCATCTACCTCAACAGCGAGGGGGCCTGCCGCCAGCAGCAGCTCACCACCGCCAGCGTCTACCTCTATGCCCGCGCCGAACAGGCCGGCCGCAAACCGCGCAGCGCCGGCGCCGTGCGCCTTGCCTACGGCGCCTCCGACCTCGATATCGCCGGCTGTGTTGGCGAGGCAGCCGAGCGCACCATCGCCCACCTGGACTACGCGCCAATCCCCACGGGCCACTACACCTGCGTGTTCAGCCCCGAGGCCTTTCTGGATCTGATTGGGGCGTTTAGCAGCCTGTTCAACGCCCGCGCCGTGCTCGATGGCGTCAGCCTCAGTAGCCGCAACTCCCTGGGCCAGAGCCTGGCGGTGCCCTTCCTCTCGATCGCCGACAACGGCCTTCATCCCGGCAACATCGGCGCCTCCAACTTCGATGGCGAAGGCACCCCCACCCGCCGGCTCAGCCTGGTGGAGGGCGGCGTGCTGCAGAACTTCCTCCATTCCGAAGCCACGGCCCGGGCCTTCGGGGTAGCCCCCACGGGCCATGCCGGCCTGGGGGCCAAGGTATCGGTGGGACCTGACTGGTTTGAGATTGGCGCCACCCCAGGGGCCACCGGGGCCACCTTGGGCCTCGATCGCCTGGCCGCCAGCAGGCAGGGCGGCCCTGGCCTGGTGCTGATCGATTCCCTCTCCGCCCTGCATGCGGGGGTGAAGGCCAGCCAGGGCTCCTTCTCCCTGCCCTTTGACGGCTGGTTGCTCAAGGGCGGCGAAGCCCGCTCAATCGAGGCGGCCACCGTGGCCGGCGACATCCGCAGCCTGCTCAACGCCATCGTTGGCTTTGAGGGCGAGGCCAAGGTCACCCCCGATGGCCTCTGCCCCCATGTGTGGGTCGAGGGTCTCTCGATCACGGGCGAGGCCTAAGGCTCCGACGGGATCCCAGCCCCCCCTGCCGCCATGAAGATCCTGTTCTGGGGCACCCCCGCCTACGCCGTTCCCAGCCTGGAGGCCCTGGTGGCCGCCGGCCACACCCTGGTGGGCGTGGTAAGCCAGCCGGACCGGCGCCGGGGCCGGGGCAAGGAGCTGCTGGCCTCCCCCGTGAAGGCCCGGGCCCTGGAGCTAGGGGTGCCCGTGTTCACGCCCGAGCGGATCCGCCGTGATCGCCACTGCCAGGACCAACTGGCCGCCCTGGCGGCCGACCTTTCGGTGGTGGTGGCCTTTGGCCAGATCCTGCCCCAGGCGGTGCTGGACCAGCCACCCCTGGGCTGCTGGAACGGCCACGGCTCCCTGCTACCCCGCTGGCGCGGCGCCGGCCCGATCCAGTGGAGCCTGCTCGAGGGCGATGCCACAACCGGGGTGGGGATCATGGCGATGGAGGCCGGCCTAGACACCGGCCCGGTGCTGCTGGAGCGCGCCCTGGCCATCGGCCTGCTCGAGAACGCGGCCCAGTTGGGCGAACGCCTCTCCCAACTCACCGCCGAGTTGCTGGTGGAGGCCCTACCCCTGATCGCCGCCGCCGGCCCGGGCCCGGAGGCCGAGCGGCTAGCCCGCCTTGGGGTACGCCGCCAAGGCGACGAGGGCCTGACCACGGCCCGGCTGCTTACCAAGGCCGACCTGCAGATCGACTGGAGCCAGTCCGCCCTGGAGATCCACCGCCGCGTCATGGGCCTCTATCCCAACGCCCAAACCAGCTGGGCCGGCAAACGGCTCAAACTGCTGGCCACAGAACCGTTGGTGCAACGGCTGGCGGACCAACTCAGCCCAGAAGCCGCCGAGCTGCTGCGCTCCGATCCCGCCACCCAGGCGGCGAGCACTGCGGCAGCAAATCCCGCCGGCCCCGATCGCCAACGGGCCATACCCGGCACGGTGCTGGCCCTGGTGAAGGAGCTGGGGCTCGTGCTAGCCACCGGGGGCTGCCCAGTGCTGCTGCGCTCCGCCCAGCTGGAGGGCAAGGGCGTGCTCAGCGGCCAGGCCTTACTGCAACAGCTGGGGGCCCAGCGAGGGGATCGGTTGGGGGAGCGGCTAGGCCCAAACCCAGGCGAGCAAACCTGAGGCGCCCTAGCTCAGCGGATCACCCCTGCAGCAGCACCTCACCCGCCCCAACCAGCCAGCGGGCGAGGCCCTTCAGCAGCAGGCTTTCGCCAGCAGGCCCTGCCCTGGGCAGCCCAACCAATCGATCGGCGGCTGTTGCCAATCAGCCCCCTCAACGCAACAACTGGAAACCAACATTATTGCCATAATCTGAAAAAAATCCCACATTTGAACCATGGCCATCCCTAACCTAAATTTGTAGCAGAATTCAATGGGTTGGCGCCAGCCATGGTGATTTGAACAGTCCCATCGGCAAGAGAAGCCCTAGCGAGATTCAGGTAAAAGCAAACTTGAACCCCGCCGCCACAAACCAGCGGAAACCCGGAGAGGACCTAGCCAGTTCCCAGCATCCAGCAGGTGGTGGTGCTCCAGCCAGCCGGGAGCCATTGCGGCAGCACTCGGGATCAAGCCCAGCGGCATCGGTTCTAACCCCAGCGATGGCTTTATGACAGCAGCAGCCCCTTCGCTAGCCGATTCCACGGGCGTCAGCGTCATCACCCCCACCAGGCTGCTGCCGGACCGGGTGGGCATGCTCGTAGAACTCAACCAAAGCCTCCGCAGTAACCGCTGCCCGGTGGAGCATGTGATTGTGGTTGATGGCAATCCCGGCGCTTCGATCCCAGCGGAGCTAGTCGAGCGGGCCACGATCATCACTAGTCCCAGGCCGATCGGCCAGGCGGCAGCCCGCAACCTCGGCCTGGTGGTGGCCAAGGGGGGTTGGGTCACCAGCGCCGATGACGACGACTGGCTCCATCCCCATTCGATCGATCGCCGCCTGGAGGCCATTCACGCCCAGCCCGGGGCCCTCTGGGCGGCGGGCTATTGCACTGACGATGACAGCGTCGACCCGGAAATCATGCCGGCAGGAGTCTGTTCTCCAGGTGCCATTTGGCAGGCCTGGCCCAGCCCCCACCACCCGATTCCCCTGGGTCCCACCACCCTGCTGGTGCAGGCCAACCTGCTCAAACGGGCCGGTGGCTGGATGGGCCTACCCCAGGGGGAAGACATCGGCATGATGATGGCCGTCACCAGCCTGGCGCCAGGGATAGTAATTAATGCCTACGTGTATCACATCCGCCTCCATGGCGGCCAGATGACCAAAACCAGTTGGTTTGATGATTTAGAACTGCTTTCGCGCCGCAGCGCCTGGGAACGGGGGGCAGCGATTTTGGCCCAAGAGCTGCCCGGCAGGGTCCTCATCGCCGCTCCTTAAGCGGCGATTTTTAATCCTGTTTTGATGCAACAAATCGGTCGGACCCATCAACATTGCCGTAGCTGTTGATTTAAGCCGGCCGACTGCGCCGAGTGGGCGCTTCTGCGCCCCGACCTCCGGCACTGCGGGGGCCGCGGGCACGGCCGCCAGCGCCGCCACCAGCACCAGATCCGCCCCGGCCGCCGCCGCCAGCTCCAGCCCGAGCACCGCCAGAGCCATAGGAGGAGCCACCGCCACCGCTGCGCCCCCTGGAGCCACCCTTGCCGCGGCCGCCACTGAGATCAAGGGGAGGCGCAGACAAAATGGTGGCTTCAAACCCTGGCACGTCTTGGCGCGGCAGGGGATTGCCGATCATGCGTTCAATCGCCCGCAGCAGTTCGTGCTCTTCGGCGGCCACCAGGGAAATCGCATGGCCGCTCAGGCCGGCCCGGCCGGTGCGGCCGATGCGATGCACATAGTCTTCGGCCACATTGGGCAGGTCCAAATTCACCACATGGGGCAACTGCTGGATGTCAATGCCGCGGGCGGCCAGGTCGGTGGCCACCAGCACCCGCACCACGCCGCTTTTGAATTCGGCTAGGGCCCGGGTGCGGGCCCCCTGGCTCTTGTTGCCATGGATGGCCGCAGCCGCAATGCCTTCCTTAATCAACCGTTCAGCCATGCGGTTGGAGCCGTGCTTGGTGCGGGCAAACACCAACACCTGCTGCCAGTTGTTGCTGGCGATTAGGTGATGCAGCAGGTCGGGCTTGCGGGCCATGTCGCAGGGATGCATCACCTGCTCCACCGAAGTAGCCGTGCGATTTTCCGGCGTGGCCTGCAGTTGCACCGGGTTGTGCAACAGGCCCGTAGCCAATTTACGAATCGAAGGGTTAAACGTGGCTGAAAAGAGAAGATTTTGCCGCTTCGGCGGCATCAGGGCCAGGATTTTTTGAATATCGCGAATAAAGCCCATATCGAGCATGCGATCGGCCTCATCGAGCACCAGGATCTCAACCCGATCGAGGCGGATGGCGTTCTGTTGCTGCAGGTCCATCAGGCGGCCGGGGGTGGCCACCAGCACATCGGCGCCCCGGCGCAGCCGCATCATCTGGGGGTTGATCTTGACGCCGCCGAACACCACATCGGAACGCAGATCGAGAAATTTGCCGTAGGCCGCCACGCTTTCAGCCACCTGGGCGGCCAGCTCCCGGGTGGGGGTGAGCACCAGGGCCCGCACGATGTTGTTGCGGGCGTGGGGACCGTGGCGGAGCCGTTCGAGCATCGGCAGGGTGAAGCCAGCCGTTTTACCAGTTCCCGTCTGGGCGGCGGCCATCACGTCATGGCCGGCGAGCACAGCCGGAATGCACTGCAGCTGGATCGGTGAGGGGCTGGTGTAGCCCTTGGCTGCAATCGCTTCGAGCAGGGGCCGACACAGGCCCAAGGACTCAAAGTCGACGGGCGGAGCAGCGCCGCCGGCGGCGGGATCAGGGGAAGGGGATGGGAGACTGGCGCCTGGCTCCTGGCCCGGAGCGGGGTGGGTCAGGAGAGCGATGGCAAGACTGGAAAAGATCAGTTCACCCTAGGGCGACCCTAGATGGGCCTCGCCAAGGGCACCTGGACGCTCAACTGGCCGGTTCAAAGTGGCTGCAGAGCTGGCAGGGCCCTTCCGGCAACACGGCACAGCGCAACAGGGGCGTGCGGGCATTGAAGCGGCAGTTGGGATCGCCGATCACCCAGCGCCCCTGCCACCAGCGGGCCTCGGCTGGCTGACGTTCAGCCTTCACCTGCAAGGCAACGCTGGCCAGCTCATAGCGGCCGTTGCGCAACTGGTAGCGGTGGTGCCGCTGCAGCACCAGAAAACTACGCTCGCCGAGCTCCAGCCAGCGGCCGGGATAGGGCACCTCCTCGAGCTCCAGCTGCTCGAGCCACTGGCCGGAGCCGGCCTGGAGCAACTCCACCCGCATCAGGAGGGAGCCTGGGGGAGGGGCTCGGCCTCGGCCGGCTTGCGGGCCGAAAAGCCCCAGGCAAAGAGAAGCCCCACGACGCTGAGCAGCACCCACTCGGGCGGCACCAGCTGGGGAGCCCCCAGACGCACGATCAGGCGCACCCCCACCAGGCCCACGGCGAGATAGCCGGCCGCCTCCAGGTGACGAAACACCGCCAACCAGCGGACGAACAGGCCCGCCGTCAGCCGTAGGGCCACCACCCCGATTGCCGCTCCGGTCATCACCAGGGGCAGCCGGTCGCTGACGGCCACGGCGGCCGCGACGCTGTCGAGGGAGAAGGCCAGGTCGGTGAGGGCCAAGGTGGCGATCACCGAGGCCAAGCCGCGGTTATGGGGCGCCTGGGCCTCCCCCAACCCGGGGGTCCCATCCGCGGAAACCTCGAGCTCTGGGGCCCCGTCGGCTTCAGCGGCCCCGTTGCGCAGCAAAGGCAGCAGGCTGGTGGTGGCCAGCCAGAGCAGGTAGCCAGCCGCAGCCAGTTGCAAGGGCCAGAAATCAATCACCCATTCGGCAGCAGCAATCAGGCCGAGGCGAAACACCAGGGCGAGGGCCAGGCCAAGGTTGAGGGCCTGGCTCTGGAGGGTGGGATCCTTCAGGCCTCGGGAGATCACCGCCAGGGCAATCGCGTTATCGGCGGAAAGCACCACTTCCAGGGCCACCAGCAGGGGCAGTAGCACCAACATTTCGCCCCACTGGTCGGCCGACTCAATCAGGGGGGTGATCGTGGGGATCGCCTGCGCTTCCATGGGTTCTGCAGCACAGCCGAAGCAGGCACTCTAGAAAGCCCTAAGCCAGCCCAGGGACCCACCCCAACGCCATGCAGCTCCAGGTTCAACTCGTCCATGCCGAAGGGGGCCGGTTGGTGGTGCTGGTGACGGGCTGGATCGGCGACCAATGCCTCGGCAGCGCCCTGGGCGAAGCCGGCAACGCCGAAGAGGCCGAGGACCGGGCGGTCGCACGGCTGGGGCAGCGGCTGGCCCACTCCCCAGCCCAAGCGAGCCAACCAACCCCAATCCAAGGACCGCTGCCAGCAGCAATCCAGATCCCAGGACAGAAGCAAAATCCGGACCAAACCCAGGCCCCGGCAACGCCCCCGAGGCAGCCCCCAAACCCTGTCTCCGAGCGAAGCGCCAACAAGGAACCCTCCCTGCCGGGGGAGCAGCCCAAGCCCTCGCGGCCCAAGGGCCAGGCGTCGCCCATGCCCAAGGCCATCACAGCCAAATCAGCGTCAGGGACTGGGGTGGGAAGCACCCTGGAAGCGGCGGAAGGGCAGCCCAGGCCCCTAGCCCCCGGCGCAGGGCCAGCAGCCCCCATGGACCCCAGCGGCCAGGACGCGGCTGGGACTTCAGCCGGAGGAAGGGGCCAGCTGGACTTGGAGAGCAGCACCGCGGAGCCCGTTGCGGCCGTATCCGGTCCAGCGGCAGCTGGTGCTGCCGCCGAGCAGGCCGCCGATCCGGAGGACTGGAGCGATGAACTGGCAGCCCTGGAAGTACAGCTGCAACGGCTCGGCTGGCAACGCGAGCAAGAATCGATCTATCTGCAGCGGGCCTACGGCCACCCCAGCCGTAGCCGTCTTACGAGCTACGGCGACCTGGTGGCCTACCTGAATGCGGTGCGCCAATTCGAAGCTCCCGCGGATCCAGCTGACGTTGCCGTACCCATCAGGCGAGGCGATCTGCTGGCCCAAAGCGACGAGCTGCTGGCCCAATTGGGCTGGGATGCGGCCAAGGGCCGCGCAGCACTCGAACATCACTTCGAGCGCTCCAGCCGCCAGCAACTCAACGATGAGGACTTGCTGCGCTTCAACATGATTTTGGAGGGAGAGCTGATCACCGGAGCGAAGGATGCCTGAGCTTCAGCGCCCCAAGAGGATTGGCCTCACACCAGGGCCAAGACCCTCAACGGCCTGAAGACCAGCGCTGATCCAGTTCCGCCGTGGCAGCCCCCAGCAGGTCGGCCAGGGAGGTGACAAGGCGATAGCTGAGGGCAATGGCCAGCAAGGGGGCTTCCGGAACTAGGCCGCCCAGGCGCAACAGCAGGGCCGCCTCAAACACGCCAAGGCCGCCCGGGGCCCCGGGCACCACCAGGCCCAGGGTCCAGGCGAGGGCAAAGCCACTGAGCCACTGGTTCCAGGGCAGCAGTGGTGCGACATCGAAGGCCAGCACGCAGCAGGCAAAGCCACTGAAACGCACCAGCACAAAGGCCAGTTCGCCCGCCAGGGGCACCAGGGGATAGCGCTGCAAGATCGGGCCGGTGGCAGCGGGTTCCAGGGACAAGCCTTGGGGATCGTTGGCCTCGCCAGCCGGCTCGGGCTCCTCGCCCAGCCAGCCCTGGCGTTGCAGCTGGCCCTGGCGCCGCCGCTCCAGCCGCAGCAACAGGGGCCGGAACCAGCGGGGCCGCAGCAGCAGCAAGGGCGCCAGGCCCAGGGCCGCCAAGCCCCCCTGCCAGCCGCCGCAGGCCACCAGGGCCAGGGCCGCCACCGCCATCAGCACCGGATCCAATAGCACCGCCACCAGCCCCTGGCGCAGGTCCAGGGGCTCCGCCACCGGGCTCTCGAATCCAGCCATCCCAGGAGCGGGAGCGCCCTGGCGCAGCACGGCGAGGCGCTGCAGCAGGTGCCAAACGCCACCGGGCAGGTATTTGCGCAGGTTGGAGCGCAGGAACAGCAGCACCGCCGGGAGCCAGCGGGGTCGGTGGCCCAGCCAGGCCAGGCCCAGGGTCCAGGCCAGGCCATTCACCACCAGGCTGAGCAGGGCCAGGCCCAGGCCCAACAGCAGCCAGGCCCATCCCTGGCCATCGAGGCTGAGCTGTTGCAGCTGGCGGCCATTGGCCCCTAGGGCCGCCAGCAGGAAGCCGGCACTGGCCAGGCCCACCCACAGGCTGGCGCCGCCCGGTAGGCCTTGGAGCCGGGCCGCGAGTCGCCCGAGGCGGCCCCCCAGCTGCCGACCACCCGCCAGCAGGGTCCTTAAAAAGGGCTCCAGCCTCCCGGACGACCCTGGCTCCGGGGGCTTTGGTGCGTCGCCCTGGGGGGGAGCTGGGCCCAGGCTCATGGCTGGAGCTCCTCCTGGGCCAGGGCCACCGCCACGATCTGGCGCACCTGGGCCAGGGGCAGGCCATGGCGCCGGGCCAGGTCTGCCAGGTCCTCGAATTCGGGTTTAGAGCGCCGTTCACCTTGCGGCAACTCGACTTGCTTGAGGCGCACCGGTCCCAGGGGCGTGGCCAGCTCCCGGCTACTGCGGGGCAGGGCCCAGCGTTGTTGCAGCTGCTCGCGCACCCCCAGGCTGGTGCCCTGGCGCCACCAGATCCGGCGCAGGCCCTCGGCCTGCTCGGGCCGGGCCAACACCGTGACCAGCACCCCCGGACGCCCCTTTTTCATCAACAGCGGCTGGCTGAACACCTCCAGGGCACCGGCCCGGCGCAGTTCATCGGCCAAAAAGGCCAGATCCTCCGGCGTGGCGTCATCGATCTGGGCCTGCTGTTGCAACAGGATTTCCGGTAGGGCCGTTTCGGGCAAGCCTGGCTCGGCCCCCTGGGCCTCCGCCGCCAGCACCAGGCGCAGCAAGTTGGGACGATCCAGCTGGCGGCTGCCCAGGCCAATGCCCACGGCCTGGGGCACCAGGGCCGGCGCCGGGCCAAAGCGCTCGGCCAGCACCGCCATCAGGGCCAGGCCCGTGGGGGTGGTGAGCTCACCGGCAGGAAAGCCCTCGCTGCTGGCCAGGCGAATCCCCTTGAGCCGGGCCAGTTCGAGCACCGCCGGAGCCGGCAGGGGCAGGAGCCCATGGGCCGTTTGCACCGTGCCATGGCCCGCCGGCGGGCTGGCGCAGACCAGCTGGTGGATGCCGAAATGGGCCAGGCCAGCGCAGACCCCCACCACATCGACCAGGGCATCGATGGCGCCCACCTCATGAAAATGGACCCGCTCGGCGGGCTGGCCATGGACCTGGGCCTCCGCCTCAGCCAGCAGGCCAAACACCGCAAGCACCGTTTGCTTGAGCTGGGGCTCAAGGACGGCGCCCCTGATCGTGGCCTCCAGCTCCGCCCAGTGGCGATGGGGGGGATCGGGCTCCAAGCCCCGCACGGCCAGGTGCAGGCCCCGCAGGCCGCCACTGCGGCGTTCCTCCAGATCGATGGCGTAGGCCCCGGCCAGCCCTAGGGCCGCCAGGGGAACGTCGAGGACCTCTTGGGGCAGTCCTAAATCAAAAAGGGCCGCCAGCAGCATGTTGCCGGCCAGGCCCGTCGGGCAATCGACCAGGGCAAGACTCATGGCTTCAGCCCGTTCTTGCTGGGCTCGCTCTTGATGGGCTCGTTCTGGACGATCTCGCCCGCGGGCCGGCTGGAGGCTTGGCGAAACAGGCGTGGAGCCTCGGCCAGCAAGCGCTCGGACCGTTGCTCTAGCTCCAGGCGACACCGGCTGAGAGCTTGCTCCACCTCGCGGCGGGCCCGCCGCTGTTCCAGCTGGGCCGTGGCCACATCAAAGCCCGACAGGCCCCAGATCCGGCCCAGCAGGGCCCGGTCATCGCTGCCCCCTTCCGACTCGCCGTAAATGAGCTCCTCGGCCACCATGCCGGCGAGCAACACCCGGCTCCAGCGGCGCAGCTCCTCGGCGGGTAGGCCTGGGGCGAGGGCCCCTGGAAGCCCCCCTTCAACCGGATCGGCGGACCCATCCCGAGGAGCCGCCTCCAGCTGGGCGCCACCGGCTGCCGCCGGCCTGGCCAGGAACGGCATCACAAACTCGGAGGCAAATTCCGTGCTGCCATTGCTATTGAGGCCCGCCCGAAGGCAGGCCAGGCTGCCCACCAACACCCGGCTCAGGGGAAGACCTTCCGCGGCGGCCAGCAGGCCATGGCCAGCCTCATGCACCGCAATCCGGCGCAGGCGCGCCTCGCCACCCGGCAGGGCTTCGGCCAGCAGATGGCCGCCGCGGCCACCGAAACGGGCCGCATCCAGGCTGAGGGCTGCCAAAGCCAGAATCACCGCTAGGACAATCCAGGCAGGCGATACCCCCAGCAGGGGCCCGACCACGGCCAGGGCCGTGATGCCGCCAACCACGAGGCCTGCCCGTAGGGCCCCAGGGCCGGCGGAGTCCGCCATCAGCGGCTGGGACGGCTAACAGCGCTGGAATTGCGGCGCGGCCCCTCAGCCCGGGGGGAGTCCCCGCGGGGGGCCTCACCGGGGGCAGCAGCGGCACCCCGACCGCCACCGCCACCCTTGGCGGCGGAGCCCCGGCCCTTGCCGCCGCGGTTGCCCCGCTGGGGCATGGGGGCAATCACCTCGTGGCTTTCCAACTGCAGGACCTGGCCCTGGCGGCGCAGGTTGAGGGCCACGAAATGGCGCAGGCTTTCTAGGGGAATCTCGCCCTTGAGCTGCAATTTGAAGGGGGTCGGCCGGCTGCCATCGGGGCGGGGGAGCTGGCGGATCTTCACCACCACATCACCGCTCTCGGGCCGGGTGTAGATCAATTCGCCCCGCACGGAGAAATAGTCGTCGCCTTCGGGAACCGCATCGCCATCGCCCCCACTGGGCTCGCCAGCGGGTTCAACCGCGGCTTCACTGGCTGGATCAGCCGCCTCGAGCTCGCTAGCCCCGGGGCTGGTCTCGCTGGCGAGGGTGCTTGGTTCCCAGACCCCCACCAGTTGCAGGTGCAGCTGGTCCTCGTCGCGGGAACGGGGGTAGACCACCCAAAGATGGGGCTCGGCCAGGTCGAGGTGGCGGCGCATCAGGGTGAGCACCCGGCCCAGCACCACCGCCTCGATCGCGGTGCCGTCCTCGGTTTCGATCACCCCCCGGGTCAATTGCTCGGGATCGCTGGGCCGATAGGTCCCCCGGACCACCCCGATGGCCCGGTACTGCATCGGTTCGGTAACCGGCGAAATCGGATGGTGACGCATCGTCGCTAGAGCCCCCTGGGCGTGCTGGTGTCCTGGGCCCACGGGCCAATGTAGCCAGAGCCGCAGGCCCCAGACTGGGGCCCAACGGTGTCCGCCCGCCCCCATGTCCGAGCGAGCCGGTTCTGGAGTGCCAACCGGAGTCTCCCCCAGCAGGGCCCGCGGGCGACCCGCCCTGAAGCGCCTGGCGCTCATCACCCTGCTGGCCAGCTGTGCCTGGGCCGGCTGGGGGCTGGGCCAACGCAACAGCGAGCCCCGGGGCAGCGCCCAGCAGCAGCTGCATCAGCAGGTTGAAAAGGAGGTGGGCCAACTCCAGGACCGGCTGGGGCGCGGAGCGGCCAGCGCCGAGGATCGCCGACGCCTGCTCAGCCTGCTGGTGGGCCTTGCTCGCCAAGCCGAAGCGATCACCCTGCTGGAGCAAATGGCCGACCAGGACCCCGGTCGCTGGTCCCTGCGGTTGCTGCTGGCCGACCTGCGCCGCAACGCCAATGACCGCAGCGGAGCCGAACGGGAGCTGCGCCAGATCCTCAACCAGGATCCCGGCCAGATCGAAGCCCTGCAGCGGATGGCCCTGCTCCAGCTCGAGCAAGGACGCGGCAGCGAAGCCCGCACCCAGCTCCAGGGCCTGCATCGCCAGGCCCAAACCCCCACGCTGCGGCCCCAGGCCCTGGCGATCGGCCTGCTCCTGGCCGACCTGATGCAACGCCAGGGGGACCTGCCGGCGGCGGCCCAGCTCAATCAACAACTCAGCCAGCAGTTCCCCAGCGATGCCAGGCCCTGGCTGGCCCTAGCCCTGGTGCGCCAGCAGCAGGGCGATGGTCAAGCCAGCCAGCGCGCCTTAGTCGAGGCCCGCTCCCGGCTCGGGGGCCAGGGGGCCCAACGGCTGGACCAGGTGGCGGTGAGCTGGGGTTTGGCGGACCTCAGGGGGCCTTCAGGGGCACCTGCACGGTCTGCTGGGCCGGGGGCGGCGGCGAATTGAGGAGCTTGAGGGCCCGGTCGATGGCGTCGCCCGGGGGCGTGGCGTCATCCATGGCCGTGCTCTTGCGCAGCTTGTTCATCAGATCCATCGGGTTGGCGGAATCGAGGATCGAGCCACCTCCCTTACCGGAGCCGCTGCTGGGGCCGTAGTCATAAACCTGCTGCTCCTGCTTGGACTGGCCAGCCGCGTAATCAGCGCGGGCGGAGCCGGGGGCCAGCAAGGCGCCAAGGCAAAGGCACGAGACCAGGCCAAAACCCGGCAACACGACGGGCCAACGGCGGTCGGCTGGGGCGCGGCGGCGGCGGCGAAGGGGGGCCATTGCCAGGGGGATTAGGGGGAACAGGTGTTCCCCAATGCTAAATGGAGCGGATTGCTCTTACGGCCAGATCCATGCGGATTGCCAGCTGGAATGTCAATTCGGTGCGCAGCCGCCTCGAGCAGGTGAGCGCCTGGCTGGAGCAGCACCAGCCCGAGCTGCTCTGCCTGCAGGAAACCAAGGTTGAAGACGGCAGCTTTCCCCATGAAGCCTTCCGTGCCCTGGGCTACAGCGCCGCGATCAGCGGCCAGAAGGCCTACAACGGCGTCGCCCTGCTCAGCCGCGTGCCCCTGGAAGACGTGCAGATCGGCTTCGCTGCCCTCTTGACGGGAGATGCCGATGCCGGGCGGCTGGGGGAGCAAAAGCGCGTCATCAGTGCCCTAGTTGATGGCGTGCGGGTGCTGAATCTCTATGTGCCCAACGGCTCCTCGCTCACCTCCGAGAAATACGCCTACAAGCTCGAGTGGCTGGCCTGCCTGCAGCGCTACCTGGAGGCCCTGGAGCGCCAAGGCGACCCCTTGTGCGTGGTGGGGGATTTCAACATCGCCCTGGAGGCCCGCGACATCCACAACCCCGCCCGGCTCGAGGGCGGCATCATGGCCAGCGACGCCGAGCGGCTGGCCCTGCGCCAGGCCCTGGGCGAAGGCCTGCAGGACAGCTTCCGCCTGTTTGAGCCGGAAAGCGGCCACTGGAGCTGGTGGGATTATCGCAGCGGCGGCTGGGACCTGGACCGGGGCTGGCGCATCGACCACATCTATCTCTCCGAGGAGCTGGTGGCCTGTGCCACCAGCAGCGTGATCGACAAGGCGGTACGGGGTAACGAGCGCCCCAGTGACCACGCGCCGGTGGTGGTGAACCTGGCCTGGCCCCCCGGCGGCGATGGGGCGGACGAAGGCGAAGACGGGGAATAAAGGGGAGTTTGGGGGCCAGGACCCTGAGCCCGGCGCCCCCAGAGCCGCAGCTCAGGAGCCGTAGGGTCCCTGATCCCAACCCTCCCAAGCCCCTGCCCTAAAAGGCCACCACCTGGTCAGGAAGGGCTACCCCTTGCACCTTGAGCTCCACGGCCCGGCGGGCCGATTCGGCGCAGGTTTTCGGGGTGGGGAAAATCTTGCCGGGGTTGGCCCGGCGCTCGGGATCAAAGGCCTGGCGTACCAAAAGCATGGTGGCCTGGTCATCGGCGCTGAACATCCAGTCCATGTAGCAGCGCTTGTCGCTACCCACACCGTGCTCGCCGGTGATGCTGCCGCCGGCGGCGATGCAAAGCCGCAGGATCTCGCCCCCCAAGCGATGCACCCGCTCCTGCACACCCGGATCGGAGCCGCGATAAAGGATCAAGGGATGGAGATTGCCATCGCCGGCGTGGAACACATTGGCCACGCTCAGGCCATGCTCCCGGCTCAAGTCGCCGATCGCCGCCAACACCTCCGGCAGGGCGGTGCGGGGCACCACACCGTCCTGGAGGTAGTAGCTGGGCGACTGGCGGCCGATGGCCGTGATTGCCGATTTACGCCCCTTCCAGAGCCGGGCCCGGGCTGATTCGTCCCAGGCCTGGCGCACGCTGCCGGCACCAGCCTCCAGGCACAGGCGGGTGGCCAACTGCACCGAATCCTGCACCTCCTGCTCCTGGCCATCGAGCTCGATCAGCAGCACGGCGGCCGCCTCCCGCGGGTATTCATCGAAGCCGAAGTAGTCGTCCACCGCCTGGATGCAGGGGCTGTCCATCATTTCCATGCCGGCGGGCAACACCCCGGCGCCGGTGATCTGGCGCACGGCCTCGCCGGCGGCCGCCATCGAGGCGAAATCGGCCAGCAATACGGCCACCGTCGCCGGGGCCGGCAGCAGCCGCAGGGTGATCGCCGTGGCGATGCCCAAGGTGCCCTCGCTGCCGATAAAGACCCCGCGCAGATCCAGGGCCGCCATCTCGGGCTGGGGGCCGCCCAGGGTGGTCACGGTGCCATCGGGCAGCACCACCTCCAGGGCCAGCACGTGGTTGCTGGTGACGCCGTACTTCAGGCAATGGACGCCGCCGGAATTTTCAGCAACGTTGCCTCCGATCGTGCAGACCTGTTGGCTGGAGGGATCGGGGGCGTAATAAAAACCGTCGCCCACCACCGATCGGGTCACCCAGCTGTTGATCACCCCGGGCTGCACGGTGATGCGCTGGTTGGCCAGATCCACCGAGAGCACCTGGCGCATGCGGCTGGTGGCAATCACCAGGGCCTCCACCTCGGCCACGGCGCCACCGGAGAGGCCCGTGCCACTGCCCCGGGCCACAAAGGGAATCGCACGCTCGTGGCAAAGCCGCAGCACCGCCGCCACCTGCTCGGTGGTTTCGGGCAACACCACCAAGGGCGGCTGGTGGCGCTCCAGGGTGAGGCCGTCGCTGTCGTAGGCGAGCAGCTCCTGGCGGGCTGTCACCACGGCCTTCGCCGGCAGCAGCTGGCGCAGGGCCCGGGCCAGCTCCGGCCAGTCGTGGCGATGGCCGGGGCCGGGCCCCGCAGCCGGGCCCTGGGCTCGGGATGGGCCGGAACCCTGGGCTCGGGTTTGGGCAGGGTCCAGGGGTTCAAACACGAACTGACGGCGCCTGGGCCGCAGGGAATTGCTGGTTGATCCCAGACCCCATGGGGCTTGATCAACACTCTCATCTTAATGAGTGAGGGGCACCGAGCCCGATCGGCCCGGGGTTGCGTCAAGATGGGCGATGGCTGGTTCCGCTTCGGCTGGCGCCATCTCCCCCACCGTCTGCGGAACCTGTCTTGACCTTGGCCTCTGTTTCGGCCTCTGCCCTGAACACCGCCCGTTCCCAGGCCCTGTTCAGCGCCGCCCAGGCCCTGATGCCCGGTGGGGTCAGCTCCCCCGTACGGGCCTTCCGCTCCGTGGGCGGCCAGCCGATCGTGTTTGACCGGGTCAAGGGCGCCTACGCCTGGGACGTGGATGGCAACCGCTATATCGATTACATCGGCAGCTGGGGTCCGGCCATCTGCGGCCACGCCCATCCAGAGGTGATCGCCGCCCTGCATGAGGCCCTCGATCGGGGCACCAGCTTTGGCGCCCCCTGCGAGCTGGAAAACACCCTGGCGGCCATGGTGATTGACGCCGTGCCCTCGGTGGAGATGGTGCGTTTCGTCAACAGCGGCACCGAAGCCTGCATGTCGGTGTTGCGGCTGATGCGCGCCTTCACCGGCCGCGAAAAGATCATCAAGTTCGAGGGCTGTTACCACGGCCACGCCGACATGTTCCTGGTGAAGGCCGGCTCCGGGGTCGCCACCCTGGGGCTGCCCGATTCTCCCGGCGTGCCCCGCTCCACCGCCGCCAGCACCCTCACCGCCCCCTACAACGATTTGGAGGCGGTGAAAACCCTGTTCGCCGAAAACCCGGGCGCCATTGCCGGGGTGATCCTCGAGCCGGTGGTGGGCAATGCCGGCTTCATCACTCCCGAGCCCGGCTTCCTCGAGGGCATCCGCGAAATCACCAAGGAAAATGACGCCCTGCTGGTGTTTGACGAGGTGATGACGGGCTTCCGCATCAGCTACGGCGGCGCCCAGGCCAAGTTCGGCATCACCCCCGACCTCACCACCATGGGCAAGGTGATCGGCGGCGGCCTGCCCGTGGGCGCCTACGGCGGCCGCGCCGACATCATGGGGATGGTGGCCCCGGCCGGCCCGATGTACCAGGCGGGCACCCTCAGCGGCAACCCCCTGGCCATGACCGCCGGCATCAAGACCTTGGAACTGCTCAAGCAGCCCGGCACCTACGAGCGCCTCGACGCGATCACCAAGCGGCTCTCGGGCGGCATCCTGGCGGCGGCAGAAGCCGTAGGCCTGCCGATCTGCGGCAGCTCGATCAGCGCCATGTTCGGCTTCTTCCTCTGCGAGGGGCCGGTGCACAACTTCGAAGAAGCCAAGGCCGCCGACACGGTGCGTTTCGGCAAGTTGCACCGGGCCATGCTCGAGCGGGGCGTGTATCTGGCCCCCAGCGCCTTTGAGGCCGGTTTCACCTCCCTGGCCCACAGCGACGACGACATCGACACCACGATTGCCGCCTTCCGCGACAGCTTCGCCGAGATCGCCTGAGGCCTGGCACCGCGAAAATCGGGCCCCAGTGGGGCGCTAGGGGACTCGCCCAACCCCAGTAAGCCTGGGCAAGCTTCCGATCGATTCAGGGACCGCAGCCCCATCCCGGCGCCTGGGATCGGCCACTCCCAGGCTTCCGCCCGAGAGGGCGCGGCGGCTCACCACCCCGGGGCCCGCGGGGA
>NSII01000229.1 GCA_002737305.1 Synechococcus sp. Baikal-G1 | reverse complement strand
AAATCAAGACCCCGAGCGGCCGGCTCAGCGAGGAGCAAGGCCGCTTTCTCGCCATCGTTCAGAAGCTCGGCGGCATCGCTGGGGTGGCCCGATCAGTGCAGGACGCCCAGGGCCTGTTGGACCTGGGCTGATAGGGCTTCTGAGGCTTAAAGAACGCGGCGACTGCGGCGGGCCAGGGTTCGCTCCACTTCCTCCACGTTCCACAGCAATGGCGGCCGGCTGATCCCGGCGCCAGCGGCCCGGAAATGGTCGCCAGCCTTAAGAATCCCGTCCCTGCGCAGGCGAAACAGGGTGCGATCACTGATGCGCAACGCTGCGCAGGCTTCTCGGGTGGAGTGGGAATAGGCCATGGTTCGCCGCAACTCGTCTGGGCAGAAAACTAGGCGACTCGATAGGTCCTAATCCGCCACATAGGAGTCATTTCTTGAGATAAAGACAACGAAATCATGCATCCAAAAGTTATCTTTTAGTAGCCTAATTGGCCGCCCAACAGGTAACCGCTTCCCCTGCAATCGTTCTGCTGGTCTCCTTTGCGGTAACCCTATCGCTGCCCCTCAAGGCGGTCCCCGTAGTTCTGTGGATGCACAGCCGCCAATACCCAGCGACCGGGACGCCTTATCCGCCAATCCAGGGGGCTGGCAACGCAGGGCTGGGCTTAGCCCTTGAGCGCGGCCAGCTGCCTGGCCAGGGCGATGATTTCCGGGCTGATGGCCTCAGTTCCACTGGCACTGGCACTGGCACTTGTCCGCCCCTCGTCGTGGGCCACCAGCTGCAGCAGCCCCTGGCGGCGATGCTCTGCCCGTTCTTCCACGAGATAGCGGCGGGCATGGACCGCTTCGCTGTGGCCCATGGCTTGGGCCTTCAAGGAGGTTGACCAGGTGGTTGTTTCACGGGCCCTCAGGGCCCAGGCGTGGCGCAAGTCATAGAGCTTGCAGCGCTCCCGCTTCTCCTTGGGCTTGGACTTGCCAGGTAGCTGCCGAGGCTGGTGATACCCGTAGAGGTGAACCGGCAATTCCCGATCCGGTCGCGCGCTGTTCCTCATCCATTGGGTCAGAACCCGGCCCAGCTGTTCGTTGTTAATGAACTGCACGGTTCGATCCGATCGCTCGGCCGTCTTGATCGGGTTTCGGCGGCGCAGCTCAGCCAGCATCGCCCTGGCATGGGTCCGATCGTTGAGCCGGTAGCGATCAATCCAGGCCTCCGGTAAGGCGATAGCGAAACGGTGGCCGGTCTTCGTTTGGGTGCCGCTGCCATCAGCTAAAAAATGGCCCACCGAGATCAACCGCCCGTCATCACGGTCTTCCCCCGGCAGGCTGTCGAGGTGCCAAACCTCGTGGTTGCGCAGGCCGTAGGTGGCCACCATTGCCATCACCCAAGCCCGAAACGGCTCCAGCTCCTGGAGCTGGTCAAGCCACTCCTCGATTTCGTTCGTTTTAGGGATGAACCGGGGCTTGGGGGCCTGCAGTTTCCCGGAGGACACCTTGAGCCCATGCAACCTGGCCCGCAGCTCCGGGGTCGCGATCTGGACGCCTTTGAGTGCCAGGTAGTTCACCATCTGGATCACCTGTAGGAAGCCCTTGGCGTTGTAGGGACGCTTGACCAGCGCGGCAGTTGCATCCGCCCGGTGCGCCTCAATCGAGCCGGGGGTGTACAGGGCAAAGGTTTCCAGGTCCTCCACTAAGGCCACCTGGGCATCCTCAAAGCTGCGGCCGAAATGCGCTGCGTCGCGGAAGCAGACAAACGGGTTCCGGTCCCTTGCTTTGGGGCCACCAGGGGCAATGTCGGCTAGCACTAATTGCCGAATCTCGCCCCAGGTCTGTCCCTGAAGGGCAGGGCTTCCGCCCGTCTCCACAAGAAGGCTCCAGTCGAGGCCCTGGCCACCGGCTTGCATGTCCTTATGGGCCTTGAGCAGCAGCGAGGCCAGGTCCTCAAGGGCAATGTCGTCATCCAGAGGAAAACGCTTGGCCGCCATCGAGCGGCCGCCCCGGCGGGTTTCATAAACCACTGGATAGGGGCTACGCCCGTTCGGGTTCTCTCGAACTCTCCAGGGGCAGCCAGCCAGCCTCAGCCGCTGAGTCGCCTGCTCAAGCCCACTCCTCCCCCGCATGCACCCACCCAAATTCGGGCTCCAATTCTGGCCGGGGCTGCCTGTAAGTGGAACAGACAATGGAACAGATTCCTGTCAAACCTGGCCCCACAGGGGCCCGTCCAGGCGGACCGTGGCAAACCAGGCAAGAGGCTGAAAACTCAGCAGCCTCAGGGGGTTTGACCGAAAACCCTTGGGCAATAAGACATGGGTCGCCTGAGATTCGAACTCAGGACTAATCGGTTAAAAGCCGAGTGCTCTACCGCTGAGCTAGCGACCCGCCGCGTGGGACAGGCCCAAGGGCAGCCCTTTCGGGCACCCAAGGAACGTATCACCCAGCCGGGGTCTCCTCCAAGTGGCCGCAGGTCCTCGGCGGGGGCTGGAACGGGGCACACTGGCCCTAACGGCCCTTGGTAACCCCTGGCATGACTACGTTTCCCTGGCCCGAGCCGCGCTTGCATCCCGATGCCTGGGTGGCGAGCAGTGCGGTGGTGATTGGCGATGTGCAGCTAGCCGCGGGGGCCAGCCTTTGGCCCACGGCCGTGGCCCGCGGCGATGTTTGTCCCATCGTGGTTGGACCTGGCAGCAATGTGCAGGACGGGGCGATCTTGCACGGGGACCCGGATCAGCCCGTGACGATTGGCGCCGATGTGACCATCGGCCACCGGGCCGTGATCCATGGGGCGACCCTGGAGGACGGCTGCCTGATCGGCATCGGCGCAATCGTGCTCAATGGCGTCACCGTGGGCGCAGGGGCCCTGGTGGCCGCCGGTTCAGTCGTCACCCGCGACGTGCCCCCCCGCTCCCTCGTGATGGGGGCTCCTGCCCAGGTCAAAAGGGAGCTCTCAGCCGAGGTGGTCGCCGAGCAACGCCAGCATGCGCGCCGCTACCAACAGTTGGCCCAGGCCCATGCCGGTCGCTCCCAGAGCACGGGCTTCGGGTCCTGAGCGCCAGGTTGGCTGCCAAGAACAAGAGATGGACCAGCGCCATGGCAGGGGTTCAGCATCGGTGCCTTGGCCCCAAGTTCAGGCCGGCAACGGATCAACCCTTGCCGTTCTGCTGGTTAAGGCTGAAGGTCAGGCCCCTCGCGGGCGCTCGCACATTCCCCGAACCAAATGCTGCAATTTCGATCGGGTCGGCTGATCTGGCCGCGATTAGACGCTTCAGTTCCGTAGGATCAAGCCACGCGATTGCTCCCCAACACCCCATGGATGCTCGGCTTCTGCTGGTTGCCACCCCCGTGCTGCTCGCCGTGGGTTGGGCTGGCTTCAACATCGGCCGCGCTGCCGTGGGTCAACTTCAACTCTTGCTCAAGCGCGCCCGCGCCTGAGTTCAGGCGGAACTATTCGAGTCGGCCCTCGCGATTTCGTTGGTGTCACCCCTGAGCCCGTCTCACCGCAGCCCAACCGATCCCCTGCTCGTGATTGGGGCTGGCTTGGCTGGAACAGAGGCTGCTTGGCAAATTGCCTCAGCCGGCCTGGCTGTTCGGCTAGTGGAGATGCGGCCGGGGCGTCGCTCCCCGGCCCACCACAGCGCTGAGTTTGCTGAACTGGTCTGCAGCAACAGTTTTGGGGCCCTAGGCAGCGACCGGGCCGCAGGATTGCTGCAAACCGAACTCCGCCAATTGGGTTCCCTGGTGATCGCCACAGCCGATCACCACGCGGTGCCCGCCGGTGGCGCCCTAGCGGTGGATCGGGGTCGCTACAGCGCCGCCCTAACCGCAGCCCTGGAGAACCACCCGCTTGTGACCGTGGAGCGGCGCGAGCAGCTGGAGCTCCCCGGCCCTGGCCAGATCGCCGTGCTGGCAACCGGACCCCTCACCAGTGACGCCCTCGCTGAACAGCTGCGCAGCTTCACGGGACGCGAAGACTGCCACTTCTTTGATGCGGCCAGCCCGATCGTGGAAGGGGACAGCATTGATCTCTCGCTGGCCTTCCGGGCCAGCCGTTACGACAAGGGCGATGCCGACTACATCAACTGTCCGATGGACAAGCAGCAGTTCCTCGCCTTTCGGGAGGCGTTGCTGACAGCGGAACAGGCCGAACTGAAGGATTTTGAGCTGGGCAACGCCAACTTCTTTGAGGGCTGCTTGCCCATTGAGGAGCTGGCCCGCCGCGGCGAAGACACGATGCGCTACGGACCGCTCAAGCCGATCGGGCTCTGGGATCCCCGCTGGGGCGACCTTCAGGACCAAGCGGTGCGGCGGGCCAAACGGGCCTATGCCGTGGTGCAGCTGCGCCAGGAAGACAAGGACGGCCGGCTCTGGAACCTGGTGGGCTTCCAGACCAACCTCAAATGGGGCGAGCAAAAGCGGGTGTTACGGCTGATCCCGGGCCTGGAGAACGCCGAGTTCGTGCGCTTTGGCGTGATGCACCGCAACACCTTCCTCGAAGCCCCCCAGCTGCTCGATCCCACCCTGCAATTCCGCAGCCGGCCCAACCTGCTGGCCGCCGGCCAGATCACCGGCACCGAGGGCTACGCGGCAGCCGTGGCGGGCGGCTGGCTGGCTGGCACCAATGCCGCCCGGCTAGCCCTGGGAGAGGAGCCGATCAGCCTGCCGCCCACGACCATGATTGGCGCCCTGACCCACTTCATCGCCGAAGCACCCAGCGGCAAATTCCAGCCCATGCCCCCCAACTTCGGGCTCCTACCGGAGCTGCCCGAGCGCATCCACGACAAACGGCGCCGCTACGGCGCCTACCGCGACCGGGCCCTGGCCGACCTGGCAGCTTTTGCGCGGCACCCAGCTCCGGCGCAACCCCAGCTGGCCCCTGCTTAGGGTCGGCCCACTGCCCCACCCCAGCTTGAGCCTCGTGTCCGCCAGCCTGTCATCCGCTTCCGCTAGCCAGAACGACCCCGCCCTGGACGCCGCTGATCAGGCCGTAGGCAAGGGCCCGTGGGACGTGGTGGTGATTGGATCCGGCATCGGCGGACTGGTCACCGCCAGCCAGCTGGCCGTCAAGGGGGCAAGGGTGTTGGTGCTGGAGCGCTACCTAATTCCAGGCGGTTCAGGTGGCAGCTTTAGACGAGAGGGTTACACGTTTGATGTGGGCGCCTCGATGATCTTTGGTTTCGGCCAGAAGGGGCACACCAACCTGCTCACGAGGGCTCTGGCCGATGTGGGTGAGGTGTGTGAAACGATCGCCGATCCGGCCCAGCTGGAGTATCACCTGCCCGATGGCCTGGATGTGGCCGTCGATCGGGATTACGAGAGTTTTGTGGCCCGGCTAAGCGCCCGATTCCCCGCCGAAGCCCAGGGGATTCGCGCCTTCTATGACACCTGCTGGAGCGTGTTCAACTGCCTCGATGCGATGCCGCTGCTCTCGCTCGAGGATCCGGCCTACCTGGCCAAGGTGTTCTTTCGGGCGCCCCTGGCCTGCCTGGGATTGGCCCGCTGGTTGCCGGTGAATGTGGGCGATGTGGCCCGCAAACACATCCAAGATCCAGCCCTGCTCAAGTTCATCGACATGGAGTGTTTCTGCTGGTCGGTGATGCCGGCCGACCTCACGCCGATGATCAATGCCGGCATGGTGTTCTCCGATCGCCACGCTGGTGGCATCAATTACCCCAAGGGGGGCGTGGGCGTGATCGCCCAGAAGCTGGTGGCAGGATTGGAGCGCCATGGCGGCGCCATTCGCTACAAAGCCCGGGTCACCAAGGTGCTGCTTGACAACGGCAAGGCGGTTGGCGTGCGCCTGGCCGATGGGGAGGAGATCCGGGCCCGCCGGGTGGTGAGCAATGCCACCCGCTGGGACACCTTCGGCGGCCTGATCGAGGAGCAGGACGCCCCCGTCCAGGAGCGCACCTGGCGCCGGCGCTACAAGCCCTCTCCGTCGTTCCTGTCGTTGCATCTGGGGGTAGAAGCCTCCCTGATCCCGGCCGGAACCCACTGCCACCACCTGCTGCTGGAGGACTGGCAAGCGATGGAGGACGAACAGGGAGTGGTGTTTGTGTCCATGCCCTCCCTGCTCGATCCCAGCCTGGCGCCTCCGGATCGTCACATCGTCCATGCCTTCACCCCCTCCTCAATGGAGGCCTGGATCGGGCTTGGGCCAACGGCCTATGCCGCCAAAAAGCAGGCCGATGCCGATCGCCTGATCAGCCGGCTGGAAGCGATCCTGCCCGGCCTTGGGGCGGCGATCCGCCACCGAAACGTGGGCACCCCCCGCAGCCACCGCCGTTTCCTTGGCCGCAGCAGCGGCAGCTATGGCCCGGTGCCAGCCCTGCGCCTGCCGGGGCTGCTGCCGATGCCCTTTAACCGCACGGCGATTTCCGGGCTCTATTGCGTCGGCGATTCCTGCTTCCCCGGCCAGGGGCTCAATGCCGTGGCCTTCAGCGGTTTCGCCTGCGCCCATCGCCTTGGCGCCGATCTCGGCCTCAACCCCTGGGCGTTGCCGGATTAATCAGGCCGGCAGGGAACGGCGCCATCTTGGGCTTCACATTGAAGTTGGCGTAGAACTTGTCCGAGCAAATCTCAGTGGCGGCGCGCCAGCAACCGTTTCCCCTTGGTTTGCCTATCGGACCTACACCTTGATTTCCAGGCCCTAAGGCGTCCTTTTCCTACTAGGGCAAGCTCAAAGCAGCCGGACGCCGACCACAACGCCCTGGCCAGGCTCCATAGGCTGTCGTCCTGGCCTAAGTCCTCCATGAGCTCCCAGCCCAGTCCGATCCCCAGCTCGGCCGACCTCGCCCGCTACCTGGAGCAGCGCGGCGAACTAGGCAAACCCTGGATGTGGCACCTGCTGCGCCTGTCAAAACTCAAGGAGGCCAAGGACTCCATGGATCCCGACACCTACCTCGAGCATCTGCAGGAGGCCCACGCCGACCTCATGCGCCTGGGCAGCTTCTGGAAAGGGCGCGAGGACGAAGTCTTTGCCGGCCGCTACCGCCCAGCGAGCCTGCTGGAGCCCCTGCCCGGCTCCCCCGAAGACCGATGAGCCCTACGGAGGCTGGGGGAGAGGCGAGCCAACCCGGAGCTGATCAGATGGCAACCCTGGAGCGGCGGCACTACGGCATGGCGACCCTGATCCGCGGCACCCTGGTGGGTCTTTACCTGGCCCTGGTGCTGCCCCTGCCGCTCCTCGCCAGCGGCGGCTTGCGACCCCTGCTCTCGATCGCCGTGCCCCTGGGGCTGGTGCTGGTGCTGGCGATCACCAGTGAAAGCGTGACGGTGGACGCTAAAGGTCTGGTGGTAGGCCATCCGCCCTGGTGCGGCTGGTGGCTGCGCCGCGGTTGGAGCTTGGAATGGAACGAGATCACGGCTCTAACGGCCGTGGCCACCAGCCAGGGGGGACGGGTGTATTACCTGCGCAGCGCCAAAGGGAGCTATTTGCTGCCCCAAAGGGTTACCCATTTCGCCGATTTCCTCAACCAGCTGCAGCAGAACTCGGGGCTAGACACCCGGGCCATTGGCAGGATCTCGCCACCCTGGACCTACCAGTTGCTAGCCGGACTCACGGCCTTGATGCTGCTGGGTGAACTGGCCGCCCTAGGACTTCAATCGGCCGGAAACCTGGTGACCTAAGCCGGGAGAAACACCGTTTGACAGCCCCCAGACCAGCTTGAGTCGATCGACGCGCTCTCTCGGCCATCGTCAGGCGATTGCGATCACTTGAGTGCGCTCAGACTGCGGTGCTGGGGCCGGTCGCCACGGCTTGGGCAGGGCTAGATGAATCGGGAATGGTGTCGAGGCTGAAGCGATAGCCCTGCTGACGCACCGTATCGATGCCGCCGCCTTCGCCGAGGCCGGCCTGCTCGAGCTTGCGGCGCAAGGTCAACACCTGGGTGTCCACCGAGCGGGGCCCGCCACTGAAGGGCGGCCAGGCCATGCGCAGCAATTCATGGCGGCTGCGCACCAGGCCTGGGGGCATTAATAGGGCGCAGAGCAGGGCAAATTCCCGGGGGCTCAATTCCACGGGCTGGTCCCGCAGGGTCACCTGGCGCAGCAGCAGGTGCACCTCGAGGGGCCCAACGCAGACCCGTTCCTGCAGGCCACTACCACTGCGGCGGAGCAAGCTGCGGCACCGGGCCGCCAATTCCTCCAGGCCAAAGGGTTTGCGCAGCACGTCATCGGCGCCGGCATCGAGCAAGGCCACCACCGGCTCAGCTCCGGTGCGGGCCGTGAGCACCATCACCGGGGTGCGGAGCTGGGCCGCCAACCTCAGGGCCGAACTCTGGTCCAGCAGTTCGGCGCTGATGATCAGATCGGGGGTTTGCTCCTCGCACAGATCAATCGCTTCAGCAGCCGTGGCCACCGCCGCTGCCAAGTGGCCGTCCTGGCGAAGGCGCTGGGCCAACACGGTGCGCAGGGTGGGGTGGGGCTCTACCACAAGAACGCGCTTAAGGGCACCCTCACCGAAATTGGGCAGGGCTGTCGCCGGGGAGGTGGCGGTGGCCGTGGCAGTGATCTGGTTCGCGGAGCCCTCCAACCGTATTTGGATATCTTTTCCTAGGTTATCGGCAAACCGGGGAGCAAACTGGTATTTGGCGATGCCTTGCAATCTGTCAACACCCTCCCCAAACCCCCTACCTGCGTGCGTCCCCTGTTGCCTGTCCAACCATGACAGCCCTTCAGAACCCCGATTCGATCCGCCATTTCCAGTCGCTATGTGACGCCTGCCAAAGCCTGGCCAGCCGATACCACGGGCCAGCCGAACTGCGGCTCTATGCCGACGGCTACCTCCATGCCCTGCGGCGAACCGCCGTGCTGGATCCGCTCTCGCAACGGCGCCTTGAGGAGGTGGTGGACCGCTGGGTCATGGACCCCTCCAGCTTCGTGGGACCAGGCGGAGACTTCAGCACCCTCTACGAAACCGGACGCAACTGAGGGGTGAGTGGGGCCTGAGCCGAGGCTTCCACCGGTGCTCCAAACGAGGCTTAGGCAAGTTTGAGCAGGACCCCCCGAAGAGCCTGATCAAGGCCCTTAGGGGGATTAAGGACCTCAGGCCAGGGCGATGGTGATTTTTTCGAGCAGTTCGCCGGAGTTATACATCTCGATCAAAATATCGGATCCGCCCATGAATTGCCCTTGCACATAGACCTGCGGGATGGTGGGCCAATCCGAAAATTCCTTGATGCCCTGGCGCACCTCCGGATCGGAAAGCACATCAAAGGTTTCAAACGGCACGGCCAGGGCATTGAGAATCTGGCAAACGTTGTTGGAAAAGCCGCACTGGGGCATCAGCTTGTTTCCCTTCATAAACACAACCACAGGGCTGCTGGCAACAAGGGTTTCGATGCGCTGGCGGGTGTTGGGATCCATGGAGATGGTGGGAAGAAACGGGTACTACTAAACAATCTGGCACTCAGCCAAGGGAACTCGCGCTAGCAAGCCCTAGGCGTCAAGTAGCCGGGGAGGTGGTGGTGAGGGCAAGGGCGTGGATGGCCTCACTAGCGAGCTCGCTACGCAGGGCCCCGTACACCAGCTGGTGCTGCTTCACCTTGGAGAGGCCTGCAAAGGCCGTGGACACGACCTTCACCTGCAGATGGTCGCCGCCGCCAGTGAGGTCTTCGACCTCCACATGGGCATCGGGCATCACCAAGCGGATGGCGTCCTTCACCTGATCGGGTTGAACCATGGGCGGGGAACCGGCAAGGCAGGGGGACGTTGTGGAGCTGGAGAGGCGTTCGTGAGGGCCAAAGGGGCCGCTCAGTTGAGCGTTGGGCCGGCGGAGTTATAGGGGGTAGTAACAAAACCCAGCTCCACCAAACCCTGGTAGGCCTTGCGGCCCTCCTCGCGGGCTGGAGTCATGATTTTGACCACTTCCACCAGCAGGGGAACGGCCACCTCCGGCTGGTTCTGGCGACGGAACAGGGCCGCCAGTCGCAGGCTGGCCTGGGCCTGGGCTTCGAGGGCGTCCCGGCCCTTCTGGTCCATCTCCCGGGGGATGCGGGCATCGAGGCCCCGGAAGGCGCCGGCCAGGTCCCGGTAGAAGCCGAGTAGGCGACGGCAGGCCTCTCGGGCCTCGTCGTAGTCCTTGCGGGCCTGGGTGTAATTGCCACTCGCCGCGGCAGCATCACCTTTGGCCAGCAGGGCATTCACTGAGGCCAGATTGAAGCCACCAACACTGGAATCGAGGGCCCTAACCGGTTGGGCTTGGGCCCCGGCCGGGTTGGCCGTTGCCAGGGGCAGGCCCGCCGCAAGCACTAGGGCAAGGGCAGATCCACTGGCCAGGGCAGCGGTCCGGAGGGCGGCGAAGGGCCGGCGCACAGCAAAGGAGCAAACTTCGTTCAACTTTAGGCGGCCCGCTGCGGGCGGCCTACGGCCCGGCGGGCCGCTTCCTCAGCTGATTGCATCGCCGCCGCCAACTGGTGGGTAAAGCTGGCCAAGGCCCGACGTCCGTCGCCCTCTAGGGGCTGGGGTGGACCGAAGCAGATGGCCGCCCGGTCCCAGGGCCGGGGCCGGCTGTGGCCATAGCTAATGCCGACCGGAAGCACCTGCACCGGCAGTCCCTGGGCGAGGGCCAGCTGGGCGAGGCGGGCCAGGCCCGGCATCAGCCGCAACGGTTCGTCGTCCTGCTGGATGCGGCCCTCGGGAAAGACCACCAGCTGCTGGTGGCCGTGGAGCAACTCCACGGCCAGGCGCAAGGAGGAGGGGCCCGGGCGGCGGGGATTGACCGGGAAGCAGCCCAACCGCTGCAGGAACCAGCCCTGCAGCCCCTCCATCTCATCGATCGAGACCATGAAGCGACAATCACGCCCGGTGCGGCGCCGGCCAGCCGCATGGGGCAGCAGCAGGGCATCCCAACGGGATCGGTGGGTGGGGGCCAGCAGCACCGGTCCCTCGAGGGGCAGATGCTCGGCGCCGAGCACGGTGAGCTCCCGGAAAAACAGGGGCAGGGCTAGATCCTGGGTCACCACCATCGCCAGGCGGCCGAGGGCGGGGTTGATGGCTACCACGTCCGAACTGGCGGCCCGGGCGCTGAGACTGGCCTCGGGGGTCATCGGAGGGGTGAGCTGCGCCGTCATGCGCCCTGGCAAGGGGGTTGGTGGGCCCGGGTAAGGGGATTCCGGGTGGGTTCCACAACGTAGGGGGCAAGATCGGGCCCCCCGGTCCACCTGGGGCAGTTGCCCCTGCGGCTGCAGCGTGATGGAAACAACAGCCCTAGCGAAGCCCCCAGCAACAAAAGCAACACGTCCACCTACGGCAGACAACCAGCGCCCAAGCCAGGGCTAGGGCTGTCGCCAGGGCCAGTCCATAGGATCCGGATTCGCCCCATCCAACCCCCACCAACCCCCGGCATCGCCATGGCCAGCCTCGGCGTGAACATCGATCACATCGCCAACGTGCGCCAGGCCCGCCGCGCCCTGGAACCGGACCCGGTGACCTTTGCCTTACTCGCCGAACTGGGCGGCGCCGACGGCATCACCGTGCACCTGCGCGAGGACCGGCGCCACATCCAGGACCGGGATGTGGCGCTGTTGCGGGCCACCCTGCGCAGCCGCCTCAACCTGGAGATGGCCGCCACTGCCGAGATGGAGGCGATCGCCCTGCAGATCCGGCCCGACATGGTGACCCTGGTGCCGGAGAAACGCCAGGAAGTAACCACCGAAGGGGGCCTCGATGTGGCCGGCCAACTGGGACCCATCACCGGCTTGGTGGGCCGGCTTCAGGACGCCGGCATCCCGGTGAGCCTCTTCGTGGATGCGGAACGGGGCCAGCTGGAGGCCTGCCACCGCAGCGGTGCCCGCTGGGTGGAATTGCACACGGGCGCCTACGCCGAAGCCAGCGCCCGGGCCCAACCCCTGGAACTGGCCCGACTGTGCGAGGGCAGCTTCATCGCCCGCAGCCTGGGCCTGCGGGTCAACGCCGGCCATGGGCTCACCTATCAAAACGTGGAGCCGGTGGCGGCGATCGAGGGGATGGAGGAGCTCAACATCGGCCACACGATCGTGGCGCGGGCGCTGGCGGTGGGCTTGGAGACGGCCGTGCGTCAAATGAGGGCCCTGGTTCAGAATCCCCGCCGCGATCCCCTTTTCGGCAGCACCACCCCATGAGCGAGACCTCAGCAACCACGTACCACTTCGTGGCAGCCAGCGAATCCTTCCTCACCGTGGAAGAACCCCTGGAGGAAGTGCTGCGGGAGCGGGTGCGCTACTACCAGGAGCAGGGCAAGACGATCGATTTCTGGCTAGTGCGGCAGCCGGCATTCCTCGAGGCCCCGGAGCTGGCCAGCCTGGCGGCGCGGGTGCCCCGGCCTGCGGCGGCGGTGGTGTCCACCGATGGCCATTTCATCACCTTCTTAAAACTGCGGCTGGAGTTCGTGGCTACGGGGCAGTTCAGCGCGCCCAGCGGTTCGATCGCCGATCCCTTGGCCAACTTGGGCTAAGGGGGCTTGGGCCTGGGGCTTGGTTGACTGGGCTGGATGGGGCTGCTCCCCAGTCGGGCTGGTCAGAACAGACCGAGAAACTTTTTACGCTCGGCGGCCCCACCCGGGGCCCGCTCAGTCTGGGGATCGGCTTTGGCCTGGCCGGCGGCCTTCCCCTGGTTGCGGTCCTGCTGGGTGCCGTCCTGCTGGTAGCGGGGCTTGTTGTCGCCGATGGTGAGCAGGGCTTCCTTGTTCTTCCACCAGATCCAGTCCCGGATCGGTGGCGTGGTTTTGAGGTCCTGACGGCTTAGGCCCAGGCCCAGTGTTTTCGAAGCATCGAGCAGCACCTCCAGCATCGCCTCGCCATCGCTGCAGCGGGCCAGGGCCTCATTGGTGCGCTGGGCCCCATCAAGGGCCTTGAGCAGCAGGCCAATTCGCTGGCCCACAGGCAGGGACTGGAGGTCCATGGGCTCGGCCGCGGCGTGCCGGCAAAGTAACAGTGCCCCAGGCTTTGGGGCGCCAGGCTTTGGGGCGCAGGGCCTTGGCGCGCCAGGCCTTGGTGCGCCAACGAACCGACAGGCGGGCCCTGGGAGGCCTGACTTCGGTGGAGCTTGGCTGGACCTGGGGTCGGTTTGGCGACCCTAGGGATGACAAATGCCACCTCCTGGGGCCAAACTTGTCGTAATGCGACCTCTTCATGGAGTCCTCAAGCAGCAGTCGCCACCACTGGGTGATTGGCGACGTCCATGGCTGCGCTGCCTCCTTGGAGGCCCTGCTTGACAAACTTCCGGCCTGTGATCGCCTCATCTTCTGCGGAGATGTGATCAATCGGGGTCCCCAAATCGGCGCCACCATGGACCGCGTCTGGGACCTGGTGGAGCAGGACCGGGCCGTGTGGCTCAAGGGCAACCACGAACAGGACCTGGTCGACGCCCTGCGCCTGGGCAGCTGGCGCTCCCAGCAGGGCCTGGCCGGCTGCGACACCTTCCGCCACCTGGGCGAGCGCCGTTGCCGCACCTGGCTTGAGCGGCTCGACAGCCTGCCCGTGGCCTATTGGGGCAACGGCTGGGTCGCCACCCATGCCGGCTTTGATCCGATCAGCTGGCGCCCGGATCTGTCGGTGCGGATGGCCTTTTGGCAGGCCTACGACGGCCGCTTCGGCGAGGTGGTGATCGGCCACACCCCGGGCCCCGGGCTGCGCAAAATCAATGGCATCGTCATGGTCGACACGGGCGCCTGCTACGGAGGCGACCTCACGGCCTATTGCCCGGAAACGGGCCTCGTCACCACCAGCCCCGGCCTGCGCTCCCTGCCCGATCCGCTGCGGGGCGGCCACCCCAGCCTGGCGGCGAAGGAATGGGCAGCCCAGGCCCTGGCCACCCGGCCGTCCCTGGCCGCCCTAGAGAGGCTGGCGACAGGGACGGCTCCCTTTCGGATCCCAGCCGCGGCCCAAAATCCCTCCGTTTCCCAGGGCGCCCCGTCCTGGACCCTGGCAAGCGACACCCCCTGATCCCCCCGGGCCCGATCCTTGCTGACCCTTTACCGCAGCAACCGGATCGAGTGGCTGGCCCAGGTGCTCGCCGCCAAACTGCAAGCCGAGCCACCCTCTCCGTTTGAGCAGGCCCAGGTGGTCGTCAACACCTGGCCCACCAGCCGCTGGTTGGGCGAACAGCTCGCCCTGGAATTGGGCAGCGACCCGGACGATCGGACCTTTGCCGGCGGCATCAGCGCCAACCTGCGCTTTCCCTTTCCCGGTAGCCACCTGCGCCGGCTGCTGGACGGTTTGCCCCCGCCGGCCAGCCTGGAGGCAGTCCCCCCGGCCGGCGGCACCCCCGGCGCCGGCGGCAACGACCCCTGGCGCGCCAACCAGCTGGTCTGGCCGCTGCTGGAGCTGTTGCCCGCCCTGATGGAACGGCCGGAGGCCGGCCAACTGGGCCAGTGGCTGCGGGGCCGGGGCAGCCTGGCCAGCGACCTCGAGGCGGCGGCGGACCGGGGCCAGGGCCTAGGGGTGGTGGACCGAGCCCTTTGGCAACTGGGCCGGGCCATCGCCGATGCCTTCGACGACTACACCCTCTACCGGCCGGCGATGGTGGCGGCCTGGTGGCAAGGCCAGGAGCAAGACGGCCTGGGCCGGCCCCTGCCGGAGCACCAGCGCTGGCAACCGCTGCTGCTCCGCCAATTGGCCAGTCGCCTCGGGGTGCGGCCCTTCGGCCTGCGGGTGCTGGAGGCGATCGCAGCCCTCAAAACCGGCGATCCCGCCACCCTGGCAGCCGCCAGGGCCTTGCCCTCACCCCTGCGGTTGTTCGGGCTGAGCAGCATGGCGCCAATCCAGGTGGACCTGCTCCAGGCCCTCTCCGGCCAGCTGGAGGTGGAGATCTACCTGCTCACCCCCTGCCGGGACCTATGGCAACGCCGGGGGCCCGGGGCCATGGCAGCTGGGCTGGCCAACCCCGATGGCGCCGGCCTCGATCCTTCGGGATTGGAGCCCCTAGGCGACGACTGGCGCCTGGGGGTGCCCAGCCTGGAGGCCCGTTTTGGCCGGCTCGGCGCCGAATTCCAGCAATTGCTTGAGGGCAGCGGCGAGACCCAGCTGGGCGAATCCCAGCAACAGGACCTGTTTGCCGCCGCCGCGGCCATCGCTGAAGCGGGCACCCCCAGCCAGGAGCCGCGGCCGGCCAGCCTGTTGGAGCAGCTGCAACAGGCCCTGGTGGAACCGGACGAGGACCGCTCCCTCGAACGCCCCCCAGGCGATAGCTCCCTGGAATTTCACGCCTGCCCGGGCCGGCTGCGCCAGGTGCAGATCCTGCGGGATCGCTTGCTGCAACTGCTCGCCGCCGATGCCAGTCTCACCCCCCGGGACATCCTGGTGATGACCCCCCAGGTGGAGGCCTTCGCCCCCCTGGTGGCGGCGGTGTTCGGTGACACGGCCGCCACCGGCATTGCCCTGCCCTGGCGGCTCACCGACCGCAGCCAACAGGACCAGGGCGGCCTAGCCACCAGCCTGCTGGCCCTGCTGCGGCTAGGGGGGGAACGGCTAACCGCCTCGGGCCTGGAGGCCCTACTCAGTCACAGTCCCTTGTTGGAGACCCTGGGCCTGGGGGCCAGCGAGCTTTCGGACCTGGGCGAGCTGTTGCAACGGGCCGGCTTCCGCTGGGGTCTCGATGGGGGCGATCGGGGCGGCGACCCAACCCACAGCCTGGCCTGGGCGATCGATCGGCTGGTGTTGGGGCTGGCGCTACCGGAGCAGCCAGGGCTGGCCCCCGGCGGTTGCGCCCCTATGGCCATGGCCGGCAGCCTGGAACGCCAGGGCCGCTGGCTGCAGCTACTCAACAGGCTGCGCCACAGCCTCAAGGGACTAGCCATCGCCCGCAGCCCGGCCGACTGGGCGCCGATGCTGGACTCCCTCCTGCTCAGCTGGTTCGGCGACGGGGGCGAACGGGCCTGGGAACTGCAACTACTGCGTAGTGCCATCGCCGACTGGCAGGAGGTGGCGTCCAGCAGCCCCCTGCGCCTAGGGGCGCCGGTGCTGGCGGAAGTATTGGCCGAGCGCCTCAATGCCGATAGCGGCCGCTTCGGCCATCGCAGTGGCTCGCTAACAATCAGCGCCCTGGAGCCGATGCGGGCCATTCCCCACCGGGTGATCGTGCTGATGGGCCTCGATGGTGGCAGCTTCCCCCGCCAGGGGGAGCGGCCCGGCTTCCACCTGATGGAGCAGCAGCGGCTCCTGGGCGATCCCAACCCCGGCGACCAGGACCGCTATGTCTTGCTCGAAAGCCTGCTCTCAGCCCGGGACCACCTGCTGGTGAGCTGGTGCAGTCGCGACGAACGCAACGGCGACGCACGCCAACCGGCGCCGCCGGTGCGCCAATGGCTGGCCCTGTTGGAGCAGCAACTCGGCGAGACGCGGGCCCGGGAGCTCGTGGTCGAGCACAGCCCCAACCCCCTGGAGCGGGCCAATTTCCTACCCCTCGGCGCCAGGCCCGCCCCCAGCTGCGACCGGCGCCTGCTGGCGGCCCGCCAGGCCCTTGATGCCCGCACGGTCCAGGCCCCCCTGGCCCTGGCGGCTGGTCCTGCCCCTGGCGCAAGTCCCCTGGCCGGGCGCCCGGGGGCGGGGGGGGCGGATGGGACGTTTGACGAGTTGCGCCACTGGTTGCTCCAGCCCCAGGACTGCTGGCTGGAGCAGCTGGGCCTGCGGCCGCGGGAATGGGACCTGGGCCTCGAAGATTTCGATCCCCTGGAGCTCGATGAACGGTTGCGCGCCAGCCTGCTGCGCCAAAGCCTGGAGGCCACGCCCACCCTGGGGGGAGCGGGCCCGGACGCCCCAGATCCCCTGGTCCCGCCGGATTGGTTGGTGCAGCACCGCGGCCAGGGGCTGCTGCCTGCCCGCTCGGCCGGGATTTTGGAGTCGGGGCGCCTCAACAAGCGCTATGGCTCCTTGCACCAGAGCCTGCAGGACCTCGGCCCCGGGGAGCGGCGCCTGGCGGTGCATGGGGGCCTGCAGGCGCAGTTGCTTTGGCATGGCGAAGCCCTGGTGGTTTGGCATTCGGCCCAGGTGCGCTGCGCCCACCACCAGGAGCTCTGGCTGGCCCTGCTGCTCGCCACCGCCGCTGGGGCAGCGCCCCGCCGGGGCCTGCTGATCGGCCGCGATGGTGACCAGTTCCGGTCCGTGGCCCAGATCACCCCGCCCGCCAGTCCCCTGGAGGCCAGCAGCCTGCTGCAGCAACTGATCGCCTGGCGGCAGCAGGGCCGCCAGCATTGCTGGCCCCTGCCGCCGGAAACGGGCTGGGCCTATGCCCAAGCTGAACGGCGCCAGGCCGGCACTGGCCAGGCCAGGGCCATCGAGTGTTGGGAAGGGCCCCCCAACCGCCGCGGCGAACGCCAGCAGGCCAGCTTGGCCCTCTGCTTTGGCGCCGATCGTCCAGGCCGGGAGCTGGTGGACGGGAGCTTCGGCGATTTGGCTTCGGCCTTCCATGGCCCCCTGCTAGGGCGGCTGGAGGCGCTCAAAGCATGAGCCCCACCAAGCCGATTCTGCCAATCGACAGCGCCCCAGCTGGGCCTCCATGGTCCCCCAGCCCGGCCGGGGCGACCCCGGACCCGGGGAGCGAAACCGCCTGGGCGGAGGCACGGCCCATGGAGGATTTCGACGCCAACCAATTTCCGCTCGATCCGGGCCTGCAGCTGCTGGAGGCCAGTGCTGGCACGGGCAAGACTTTTGCCCTGGCCCATCTGGTGCTGCGCCTGGTGGCCGAACGCCAGCAACGGCTGCAGGAGCTGCTGGTGGTGACCTTCACCGAGGCGGCCGCAGGCGAATTGCGCGATCGGATCGCCCGGCGACTGCAGCAGGGCCTCGAAGCCCTCGAAGCCCCGGGCGACTCCCAGACCTATCCAGACGACACCCTGGCCCAGTGGCACCAAGGCCAAAACCCCGACCCCCAGGCCCAGTGGACCCTGCGCGCCCGCCTGCTCGAAGCCCTCGAGGATCTCGATCGGGCCGACATCACCACGATCCATGGCTTCTGCCGCCGCAGCCTGCAACGGCAGGCCCTGGAGGCGGGCCTGGGCCCGGCCGTCGAGCTCGAGAGCGACGACAGCCAGCTGCGGCTGGAAATCGTGCATGACTACTGGCAAGGTCAGCTGCTGTCCCTGCCGCCGGAGCTCCTGGGCGGCCTGCAGGAGCGGGGCCTGCGCTTCGAGCACCTAGTGGGCGTGCTCACCCGGCTTGATAGCGATCCCGCCCTAGAGCTCGATCCGTTGCCGGCGGAGATCCACGCCGCCCAGCCCCTAGCCCCCCAACTGCTAGCAATCTGGCCCCAGCGCTGGCAGCGGTTTGTCCGCCTCTGGCACCAGAACGCCGGGGCCCTGGAGCAGGCCTTTTGCCTCACGGCCGCCGACCTGCGCGGCCGGTTCGGCTCCAAGGCGCTGCCATCAGCCTGCAAATACTCAGCCAAACCCCGGAGCAACCGGGTCGGGGCCCTCAGCGCCTGGATCGCTGACCAGGAGCTGCTAGCGGCCCTGCCCAGCTACCAGGCGGTGCTGCAAGAGAAGCTGTTGCGGGAGTACTTCCACCCTGGGCCGTTCACCCGCATGGTGGCCCCCTACGAGGACGGGCCGATCTCCCTGCCGCAGCGGCCCCTGCTCGAGGCGATCGCCGAGCTGGTGGATGGGCCCCTGGAGCTGACCCTGCTGCACTTCGGCCATTGGGCCCGCCAGGAGTTGCTGCGCCGGCGCCAGCGCAGCGGCCGCATGGGCTTTGCCCAGTTGCTCGAAGGCCTCGACCCGGGCCCTTCCGGCCAGGAGCATGGTGCCCTGATCACGGCGCTACGCCGGCGCTACCGGGTTGCCCTGGTCGATGAATTCCAAGACACCGATCCAATCCAGTGGCGAATCCTGGAGCGGGCGTTCCTCGCCGAACCCGGAGCCAATGCCAGTCACCTCGTGGTGTTAGTAGGGGACCCCAAGCAGGCCATCTACCGCTTCCGCGGCGGCGACCTGGCCACCTACCAACGGGCCCGGTCCCGGGCCGATGGCCTCCATGGCCTGCGCCAGAACCGCCGCTCCTCCAAACCCCTGGTGCAGGCCCTCAACGCCCTGATGGCGCCGGGACTGCCCCTCTCCAAGCTGGAGGTGCCTGAGGTGGAATCCTGCGCCGAAAAGGGGGAGCTGCTGCTTGACGACGGCGAGCAGCCCCTGCAGCTCCTGCCCCTCGATAACGACCAGCTGGCCGACCAGGTGGCGGGCCTTTGCCTGCAGCTCTTGCAACGCCAGCTCCAGCTGCGGGAGGGCAAAACCAAGCCAGCAAGCGGCGAGGACGGCGCAGGGAGGCTCCTCGATAGCAAGCAGCGGCCCCTGAGCCCCGGCGATCTCTGCCTGCTCGTAGGCAAACACCGGGAGGCGGAGGACCTGCGACTAGCCCTGCAACGGCGCGGCCTGCCAAGCCGGCTGGTCAGTATTGGCGATGTGTTCGCCAGCGCCGGCGCCACGGGTCTGCAGCGGCTCCTCGATGCCCTGGCCGATCCGGGCAGCACCCGGCGCCTGCGCCTTTTGGCCGCCTCCCCCCTGCTGGGCTGGAGTGCCCAGGAGCTGGCAGAGGCCGATCCAGAGCGCTGGGATCGGCTGGCAGACGCCATCAGCAACCTCGCCCTGGACCTGCCTCGTCAAGGGCTACTCGCCAGCCTGGCCCAGCTGCTGGATCACCAGGGCCTGGCCCGGTTGGCCCTGGGCGGGCGGCTCCTGGCCGACCTGATGCAGGCCGCCGAGTTGGTGCAGGAACGCATGCACTGCGAGCAACTGGGGGCCGGCGCGGCGGCGGACTGGTTACGCAGCCTGCGGTTGGCAGAGGATCGCTCGGTGCCCGCCAACCACCAACTCAATAGCGATGCGGCCCAGGCGGCGATTGCGGTGGTGACGGTGTACCGCAGTAAGGGCCTGGAATACCCGGTGGTGATCTGCCCCTACCTCTGGCAGGGCCAGGCGGCGATCAAGGCCGGCCTGGCCCAGCTCGGTCGTCGCTGGCAGCCCGCTGGGGCCAGCCGGCCGCGGCTGGACCTGCACCTTGACCCCCACTGGGGCGTCGGCCGCCAGGCCAGCCTCCAGGACCAGGCCGCCCAGGCCCAGGAACGGGAGCGGCTGGCCTACGTGGCCGCCACCCGGGCGCGGCACCTACTGGTGCTGGGCCTGCCCAAGGAGCCGGCCAGCCAGGCCGGGGCCATCGGCCCCTGGTTGTTCGAAGCCGATGGCCGCGGGCGGGATCTACCCCTGCAGCGCCTCGAACCCGCCCCCCTGCCAGCCCTGCCCAGCCGTTGGACACCGCCCTCAACGCCGGAAACCCTCAGCTGCGGGCCCGTGCCCCGGCACCGGCTCGACCGCAGCTGGGGACGCAGCAGCTATTCGGGCTGGACCCATGGCAGCCAGGTGCCCCTGCCGCCCCAGGTGAGCGAGGAAGGCAGAGAAGCGGACCTGCTGCTAGCTGAGAACGAAACCCTCGATGGGAGCAGCGGCGATTTCGAGCCTGGTCCCGACCCAGCCCCCAGGCCATCGGGGCTACCAGCTTCTGGCGGTAGTTCCGGCGCCCCAGGCGGCGAAGCCTGGAGCCCCCAGGGCCCCTTAAGCCACTTTCCCCGGGGCGCCGGACCGGGGGATGCCCTGCACCGCATCCTTGAGCAGGTCGACTTTCAGCAGGCTGGTGACAGCGACGCCAGCACGGCCGTGATCCGCCGGGAACTGGCCCGGGCCGGCCTGGCCGCCACGGAACTGGGCCCCGTTCAGCAGGCCCTAGACCAGCTGCGCCACACCCCCCTGGGCGGACCCCTTGGCCGATTTTGTCTGGCTGAGCTGCCCGCCGGCCAACGCATCAACGAGATGGGCTTCGACCTGCCCCTGGCCGTGGCCCAAGCAGGCGGCCCTGGCGCTGGTGGCAGCAATCAGCCCCTGATCACCGCAAAGGGCCTGGCCCAGGTGTTCGCCAGCCACCCGGGCGGACTTTTTGGCGAGACCTATGGGCGCGGGCTAGGGCGCCTCAACATCGCCAGCCGCGGCTTTCTAACGGGTTCGATGGACCTGGTCTGCCGGGTGGCTGGGCGCTGGTGGGTGGTCGATTGGAAAAGCAATTGGATCGGCGAGCGCGACCCAGCCGGCCAACCCAGCGCCTGCGGGCCGCTCCACTACGACCGGGCGGCGATGGTGAACCAGATGGAACACCACCACTACCCCCTGCAGGCCCACCTGTACCTGGTGGCTCTGCATCGTTATCTGCGTTGGCGCCTGCCTGATTACGACCCGAGCACCCATCTAGGCGGCTACGCCTACCTGTTCCTAAGGGGCCTCCCCGGCCCCACCACGGCCGACCCCGTGCCGGGCTGCCTGGTGGAGCGCCCGCCCCTCAACCGGGTGCTGGCCTTAGACGCGCTCCTGCGCCAGGGGAGCCCATGACCCCAGCCAAACCGCCCAAACCCCGCCCTGATGGCAATCCAGCTCAGCAAGGCAATCCAGAACGAGGCACCACGGCGCCACTCCCCCATGCCCCGCTAGCCCCCAGCCCCCTGGCCCTGGCCCTGATGGAGGCCCTGCCCAGGCTCTGCGGCGGGGATACCCCCACCAACAGCCCAACGGACACCACCCTGGTGGAACTGATTGGGGCCATGGCCGCCGCCCTGGAGCGGGGCGAGCTGGAGCTGGACCTAAACGGCCCGGCGCCCGAAGCGATCGACCCCCAGGGCTGGCCGGAGCGGCACCGCCTGGCCCTGGCCGCCTCCCCCCTGGCGGTGCGGGCCTGCGAGCTCAAGCAGCTGCCGGAGGCGCCCCTGGTGTGGAGCGAGGGGCGCCTGCGCTGGCGCCGCTGGCACCTGCAATTGGAGAGCTGCCTGGGGCAACTCACCGCCCGGGCCAAGGCGCCCTTGAGCCCACCGCTGGAGCCGACGGCCGTGGACCAGGCGGTGGCCAGGGCCGCAAGCCAGGGCCTGGACCCCCAGCAACAGCAGGCGGTGGCGGCCCTGTTGCGCCATCGCCTGGTGCTGCTCGGCGGCGGCCCCGGCACGGGCAAAACCAGCACGGTGGTGCAGATGCTCGGGGCGCTACTGGCCTTGCGGCCCGAGCTGCGGCTGCACCTGGCCGCCCCCACGGGCAAGGCGGCGGCCCGGCTGCGCAGCACCCTGCAGGAGGGCTGCCAAGGGCTAGCTGGCCCCCTGGCCGAACGGCTGGGGCAGGCCGACTGCACCACCCTGCACCGGCTGCTGGAGAGCAGCGGCGAGCGCTTCGGCCGCAACCGCCGCCATCCGCTCGCCCTCGACCTGCTGGTGGTCGATGAGCTGTCGATGGTGGACCTGCCCCTGATGGCGGCCCTGCTGGAGGCCCTGCCGGACTCCTGCCAACTGCTGCTGGTGGGTGATCCGGCCCAGCTCCCCCCGGTGGGCCCCGGCGCGGTGCTGCAGGAGCTGGGCCAGCCCCGCCGCCTGCTCGCCCTCGGCGATGCCGCCATCGAACTGAAAACGACCTACCGCAACAACGGCGCCATCGCTGCCTTCGCTGCCGCGCTGCGACCTGGCCCAGGAGATGCCTTGCGACGCCAGGGGAGCGGGGCTGGCTTGCGGAGCCAGCTAGCCAGCCTGGGCCCCGAAGACAACCTGGTCTGGCAGCGTCACCCGGCGGACCGCCTACCGGGGCCAGCCCTGGAGCGAATGCGACGCCACCAGCACCGCCTCCAGGCCCTGGCCGAAGGGATCGACTGGGAACCCATGGCCGCCGGGGCCGGCGGCGAGGACGGGCGCAGCCCCAAGCCCCCAGGGTCCGATCCCCGATCAGGCGGCCCACCAGGTCCAGGTCCAAGTCAAGCGTCCATCGCTGCCCTGCTGGCCGAACTGGAGGCCTGCGTGCTGCTCAGCCCCGTGCGCCAGGGGGCCTGGGGGGTGGAGGCGGTACAGCGCCAACTCCTGGGCGAGGCCGCCGGCAAAGCCATCCAGCACTGGCCCCTGGGCACGCCCGTGCTCTGCCAGCGCAACCTGGCCGACGAGGGGCTCGCCAACGGCGACATCGGCGTGCTGGTGGAGCGGGCGGGCGAACGGCTGGTGCTTTTTCCGGGGCCCTTTCCAGGTCAAGTTGGGGCTGCACCAGGAGCCAGCAGCCCTGGGCCACGCCTGTTCCACCCCGCCCGCCTGGGCGCAGCCGAACCGGCCCTGGCCCTCACGATCCATAAGTCCCAGGGCAGCCAGTACCAGGAGGTGGTGCTGCTGGTCCCCCAAACGCGCCACTGGGATCCGCGCCTGCTCTACACGGGCCTTACCCGGGCCCGCCAACGGGCCTGGCTCATCACCACCAACGCCCCCAGCTGGCTTGCGGTGGACTGACCTGTCAGGTCGTTCTTTTCCAACAAAGAGTAAACACTGGGCGACTCGATCGCAACCTTGCCCCATAGTGCGTTCAGCGGCACCAGGAGAAATCCAAAGGTCGCATCTGCAGCCATTATGATGCACTTTAACCAGTGTATTTATGACGCCTTCAGAGTGTGTTGAGCGCCTTCACGCCCGTGCAGGAAGGGAAGTGAAATACAACAACCCGTCAGAGCCCCTGCTCCAATAGTCTCGCCGAAAGGCCATCTCCCATTCCCGCTCGGAATTCCGGCTGAGAATCCACCCCCCGCATCGCTGACATGACATCCCAGGCCCAGCCTGGTTCTGTTATCGAGGTGCCCAAGGGTGCGGAAGTGACCCCCTTGATCCCCTGGCCCCAGGAGGTTCTGACCCCCTCTTTTAAATCCCATTATTGATCTGAATAGCGAAATCCCTCCCAAACCTGGATGGATCTGCGCTCTTCGATAAAT
>NSII01000228.1 GCA_002737305.1 Synechococcus sp. Baikal-G1 | reverse complement strand
CCTCCACGTTCAAGTGGATCACCTGGTATTCCCAGCGGCTCACGGGCACAACAAAAGCAATGGGATAACACTAGGCCTCAGCGGCAAGTCAAGACAATGACAAACGGAGCCGCAGACCGACCAGACCGTTCCCCTGGAACCGCCTCCATCACCAACCTGGCTGCGGAGAAAGATCTCCAAATTCACGGAGGCCCAGAGAACTGCGTGGACTCATTTGTAAGTAAGCACGCCAAAGTGTTACTCATCCCTTAATTATTTGAACGCTTTTAGCAGGACCCCCCGATCCGCCCCACCCTGGACTGCTATTGATAGCCTCTGATCGTGTACCTTTCCATGGCTCACTGACGCCGCTCCCAGGACGCCAGCCGGCCACCCAGGGAGGGGGGACCAGGGCCTGGGCGGAGCTAGACGGAGCTCGAAAGCGCCGGGGACAATGGTCTTGGCTAAGCAGTGGGCACGGCCAAGCCGGGTCCGGTGCCAGGCTTCAGTTCCGCAGCAGATCAGCTTGCCCTACTGCTGGATACAAAAAATTGATACACGAATTGATCCGCAAAGATCTTTGCTAAACTGGGTGTATGGATATTTTTGAAATGAACGAGCAAAACCCCCTGATCCCCACGCGCGCTCTGGAGCTCCAAAGGGGCGAGGTTCGCCATCAGCTCCCATCCCCAGGGGCCCCGCCACCGCCACCACCTCCGGCCGCAACCACAAAACAATCCCCAGAAATTAACGCCCCAACTCCTAGCAAATCTGAGCCTTCAGACCCGTTACAGACCCAATCCTTACTCGCCCAATCGTTAAGACGTGATTCCTTCCTAAAAGCCCCCGGACTACTTCCTGAAAACGCCACTCCCCCGTCCACGAATGACGGCTCCCAGAGGCGCCAGTTCGCGCGCAAACCCATGCCTTTCGGAGGCGTCGCTCCCGTGGGTGAAATGGCGTGTCCGGAGGGCCAGAAGTGGCACATCAGCCTCTGGGACGTGAGCATGGGTGGCATTTGTGTTGTGGTGGACGGCCCTATGGATGAACCCCTTGGCACACTCTTTGCGATTTCTATCTACGAAAGCTTCGGCCTGGGCAGCGCCTTCTTCAACACCCATCTGCGCTGGCGCACGATGGAGGCGAGTAGCACCTATCTAGGCCTGATGTTCGAAGACCCGGACCTGCTTAAAAACGGCTGTTTCCTGATCGACTACGTCCACACCGATCTGTCTGTCAGCTAGGGCATTCGCATGCCTCATCAAGGCGAAACGACAGCCTTACCTGGGGCCAGCAGCCCCTCCGGTGGCGCATGCATGGGGGACGCGGCAGGTTGGCCCGGGGAAGGCGGGCTGCCTGCCGCGCTGGTCACCACCTGCCAGGGACCCAACATCAGCGGCGACTGCAACGCCCCTAACGCCAGTACGGTGCCGAAAGTAACTGTTTCCTGGCCGAGCCTCGGACCGCCATGACCGCTATCCCCCTAACCGCAGCTCCCGCCGGCCAGGCCCATCAAAACCTGGATCCAGGCGCCCTGCTCGCCGCCCTGCACTGGCGCTACGCCACCAAAGTGTTTGATCCCGAGCAGCCGATCAGCGCCGAGCTCTGGGCCAGCTTGGAGCAGGCCATGGTGTTGTCGCCATCGTCCTACGGCCTACAACCCTGGAAATTTCTGGTGATTACCGATCCGGCGATCAAGGCCGAGCTGCGGCCCCATTCCTGGAACCAGTCCCAGATCACCGATTGTTCCCATTTAGTGGTGTTTCTGGTGCGCCGCAGCATCGACGCGGCCGATGCCGAGCGACTGATCAACGCCACCGCAGAGGCCCGGGGCTTGCCGCTGGAGCAGCTGGCCCCCTATCGCGGCATGATCGAAAAGGACCTGATCCACGGCCCCCGCAGCCAGGTAATCGGCCAGTGGGGCTCCAACCAGGTGTACATCGCCTTGGGCAACCTAATGACCTGCGCGGCCCTGGTGGGTGTGGACACCTGCCCAATCGAGGGCTTCTCACCTGCCGACTACGACCGCATCCTCAACCTGGGCGACACCCCCTATCGCAGCAGCGTGGTGTGCGCCTGCGGCACCCGCAATGCCACGGATAAATACGCGCAACTGGCCAAGGTGCGCTTCCCCCTAGAGGAGTTAATTGAACGGCGTTGATTGATCAGAGCGCTGGATCGTTCCCATGGCACAAAAGGGGGTTTGGATCAACGAAAAGCCGATCCCACCCTTCTATCCCCTCTGAGCATCAACCATTGCCAGGACTATAATTGAATTTAGGCATAATCAACACTATCCATAGCCAAGATACAGCCTCTTGGCCTAAATCAATGGCGGCACTATTTCTTGGCGTGTTGAATAGATCAGGGCATGGAGCTCCGGATCTTGCATGTAGACAAGAATTCTTTGGGGATAGTCAAGCTTGCCGTTATGTAGATAGGCGATTGTTGCGGCAATCTTGGCGTCTCGGCGGCTGGTGCTCACCTCCATACGGTGGCCCTTGGGAACGCCAAGCAGTTTTTGCAGGCGGACTATTTGACCCGCCAACACTTTCACGTTCTCGCTAGGGGTTAACAACTTCTCCAAAGCAGCCGCCACTTCCGCGTCGGTAGCATTAGCCCTGAGCTTGCCCTGCTTTTGTAATTCACTAATGCTGAGCTGGGCCAAGCCGTGATCCTGGAACAGGCCCGATTCGGCCAGGATCCGCATATCTTCACCAGGCTTGGCATGCTGCATCTCGTCAAAAAGAATCGCCGCCATCAACATCACATTAACCTGATGTTTACGGCTTTGCTCAAGCACAATCGGCCGCACGGCTTCGAGCCTGGCCAGGGTGTGGGCCTTGAGGGGGGCCAGGTGGTCGAGGCCCTTGGTGAACAGCTGACCTAGGCGCGGCTGGGCACCATGGACGCCAAAGCGGCGCTGCAGTTCGCGGATCTCCTCGGCACTAAAATAGGAGGGGTTGAGATCTTCAGCCTCGGCCATCAACCGGTCCACCGGGGCCAAGCCGGCCATCCCACCCGGATCCGCCATGGGGCCAGCCAGGGCCGATCCGGGGGCCGGGTTCCCAGGCCCAGACGCCAAAAACAAGGGCGATTGGGACGGCAGAGCCTGAACCAGCAGCGCTGAAACACAGCCCGACAAAACGGTCCAGAGCCTTTTCCGTACGAACAGGGCTCCGATCACAGGGATTGCGATGGGGAAAGGTCCATAAATTGGGCCGGCCGGAGCAATAGGAGCAACACTTATTTTTCCGAAATTAGCATCCCTTTCAGAATGATCTTGGTCAGCTACGCCTCCCTGGCTACGGCTGTTGAGCGGGCTCCTCTCGGGCCCATTCCTGCCTAGGGCCTGCAGGTTAGGTCCCCCTTTTCAGGGCCCCAAGGTCTGAACTGGCTCCGCTGGCCCAAGCCCAGCCAGGATTGGACCCGATACCTGGCCATAGCCATGGATGCCGACAGGCCGCTTACTGGCGCTCCCCTGGAGCCCCTGCCCCTGGGGGCCCTGCCGCCCCTGCCGCCCCTGGGGCTGGCGGTGGTAGGCCATGTGGAGTGGGTGAGTTTTGTGGGGGTGGACCATCTGCCCCGGGCCGGAGAGATCCAGCGGGCCAGCCACAACCAGGACCTGGCCGCCGGGGGCGGGGCCGTGATCGCCGTGCAGCTGGCGAAGCTCACCGGCCAGAGGATTCCCTTCTTTACGGCACTAGGACGGGATCGGATCGGCGAGCTGGCGGCGGAGCAGCTCCAGGGTCTAGGGCTTGATGTGCACGTGGCCTGGCGCGAGGCTCCCAGCCGCCGGGCCGTGACCTTCATCGACAGCAGCGGTGAACGCACGATCACCGTGATCGGCGAGCGGCTCAGTCCAACGGCGGCCGATCCCCTGGCTTGGGCCAGCCTCTCGGCCTGCGATGGCGTGTTTGTGACCGCAGCCGATGCTGCGGCCCTGGCCTGGAGCCGTCGCGCCCGCCTGCTGGTGGCCACCCCCAGGCTGGGCCTGAAGCTGATCCAACAATCGGGCCTGCAGCTCGATGCCCTGATCGGCAGTGCGGCCGACCCTGGCGAGATCTATCGCCCGGGGGATCTCGATCCGGCGCCAACGCTCTATGTGGGCACCGAGGCGGAGCGGGGCGGCTTCTGCTGGCCGGGCGGCCGGTTCAGCGCCGTGCCGATGCCGGGGCCGGCGGTGGATTGCTACGGCGCCGGCGACAGCTTCGCGGCAGGGGTGACCGCCGGCCTAGCGGCCGGCTGGAGCCGGCAGCAGGCCCTCAGCCTGGGCTGCCATTGCGGCGCCGCCTGCATTGGCGGCCGCGGCCCCTACGCCAACCAACTGGAGCTAGCCGGGATCTGAACGGAGCCAGAAGGGGCCTCGGCCTGGGCGGATCTGGCTGGCCCACCCCCAAAAGCGCTGGGCCCCATGGCGACTATTGAGAACCTGCCTAGATCGCAGTCAAGGGCGAGGGCGGCCTGGCTCGGCGCCAGATTTGGGTTTGGGGGAGCCGGACTCCGGCCTGGGGATGGCGGCCCCGCCAACCAACCAGAGGCCCAGGGCCAGGACCAACCAACCGAACCAATGGAGCTCCAGCAGCCCCTCGGTGAGCTGCAGAAGCGGCGCTAACACCCAATGGTTCAAGGTCATCAACAGCAGCAGCAACCAGACCATCCATCCCCCATCAGCTCGTCGGGCCACTGAATTGCCAAGGTTCAACCCCTGGCAGCAAGTCCAGGGGCATCAGAGCACCGGCCCGCAGGATCTGCCAACGGCCTGCGCCACCGGCAACGGCTTTTGCGCCGCCTGCGGCGCTCCTTTCGCCAACGCCGCCGCCGGCCCCTGGCTCGCCGTCCTCCCCTTGGGGTTCAGGTCTGCCGCGCCCTTCCAGGGCGGCTTCCTGGTCCCTGGGGTCTTGCCGGAGCCCGGAGCCTTGGGGATCGCTTGGGGTTAGGCGGTCGCTAGGGCCGCCATCGGCTGCAGGGCTGTTTTCTGCTGGCCCAATCCAGGCCATCACGGTGCTGGGGTGGCCGCTGCCCTGGGGCCAGGGAACGGGGCCCAGCAGCGGCAGGGTCGGAAACAGGGCCGCCGCCTCGGCCGCCGTGCGGCAAGGGGGTTCGCTAGAGCGGTTGGCGCTGGTGGTGGCCAGGGGCCCGGTGCGGCGCAGCAACTCCAAGGCAACGGGGCAGGCCGGGATGCGCAGACCGAGGCTGGAACCTTCGCCACCCAACGCCCGGGCCAGGCCGCCCCGGGCCGGCAGCACCAGGGTTACGGCCCCCGGCCAACAGCGCTCGGCCATGGCCCGCCACTGGGGCGCTATCGGCACGTCCAAAGCGGCGAACAGGGCCTCGGCATCGGCGCCCATCAGGATCATCGGCTTGCGGGCCGGCCGTTGCTTCAGCTGCCAAAGCTGGGCGACAGTTTCCGCAGGGGCGGCCAGGGCCGGCACCGTGTCGGTGGGGAACAGGGCCGCCGAACCAGCCAGGAGCCGGTTGGCCAGCTCCGCAGTCGCCAGAACTTGCCCGGGGAACGGTGTCTCAGCCATGGTCCGCTCCCGGAGGCGGGGCCGGCTGGTCGCCAGGGCCGGACCCGGGCGAATTGGCCGCCAAAGCGGGCCGGCGGCCACTCACAAACCGCCCGTGGCCCTCCAGGTCTGGGTGGGGCTGGATCGCCTCGAGCCCCTGGGCCGCCAACAGGGCCTGAACGGCTTCGGATTGGTCGTAGTGGTGCTCTACCAGCAGCCAGCCCCCAGGGGCCAGGGCCAGGGGGGCCCCGACGGCAATCGCGCGGAGGGCATCGAGACCATCCAGACCGCCATCAAGGGCTAGGGGTGGTTCGTGGTCACGCACCACGGGCGCTAGCTCCTGCCAGACCCGCGTGGGGATGTAGGGGGGGTTGCTCAGCACCAGATCGAGCCGGCCCCATTCCGGCTGCAGGGGCTGCCACCAGGAGCCCTGGCGAAGGGCCACCCGGCCGGCGAGGCCCTGGCGCTCCAGGTTGGCGCCGGCCTGGGCCAGGGCCGTTGCGCTGGCATCCACCGCCAGCCCAAAGCTGGTGGGTAGCAGCTGGGCCAGGGCCAGGGCCAGGCAGCCAGAACCGGTGCCAAGGTCGGCCCAGAGCAGGGGGCCCGAACCGGCCCGAGCCGCCAGCCCCAGGGCCTGGACCAACTCGATTAACAGCTCGGTTTCCTGGCGAGGGATCAACACGCCCGGACCCACCGCCAGCTCAAAGTCGCGCCAGGGGGCGATCCCCACCAGGTATTGGAGAGGGGTGGCCGTCTCGAGATGCTGGCTCCAGAGGGCCGCGATCGCGCCCAGGCTGCCGCGCAGGGCCACCGGCTGGCCCGGATCAAGGCGCAGGCGCTGCAATTGGCTCCAACCCAGGCCGCCGGCGAACTCCAACAGCCAATCGAGATCGGCCGAGCTCCCGCCCCGCCGCAATTGGACCCGGCGCCAGGCGAGCAGCGCCTCGGCATCCAGCAACCCGTCCTCCCGCCCTGAGCCGCCATCCCTTGCCAGCACGAAGGGGACCTCCCCGGCCAAGCCATCAGCCCAATCTTTAGCCCAACCCATAGCCCCCTCTGCCGTCAAGTCCGCCTCCAACCCAGCAGCCAACCTCGCCGCCCTCCCTGTTGCCCAAGCTGCCGCCCATTCCACAGCCAACTCCATAGGCCGCTGCTTGGGCCGCTGCTGAGTGCCATCCGCAGGCAAGTTCTACGGGAACTCCCTGGCTCCGGCAGACCCCTAACAGGGACTCCACCAAAGGCCCGGTTCGGCCCGAAGCCGCCCCAGAAGCTCCAGCTCCAACAGGGCCCTGGAGGCACCGGCGGCACCCAGGTCGAGGCGCTCGCAGACCTGCTCCAAGGAGGCGCCGGGGCCCACGGCCGCCAACAGGGCCCGTTGGGCTCCAGCCAAGGGCGGGGCCCCGGGCTCCGGGTTGGGGACACCGGGGCCTGGTGGACCAGCCGCCATGGCGCCCGGGGCGAAAGCGGCCCCTACGCGTTGACTGGGGGCTCCAGCGGCCGGGCCTGGGCTTGCCGCCAGGGGACCCGGCCCCAGCTGGCGCACCAGGTCACCGGGATCGAGCAGCACGCTGGCGCCACAGGCGAGCAGGCGATTGCTGCCGGCAGCCGAGAGCTTGCCCGCATCGGCCGGCACCGCCCAGAGCGGCAGGCCCTGGTCCCACGCCAGGGAAGCCGAATGGAGGGCACCGCTCGACTCGGGGCACTCGACCACCACTACGGCCTGGGCCAGGCCCACCTGGAGCCGGTTGCGGCTGGCGAAGTGGCCTGGGCGCACCGGCGTGGCGGGGGGGTGCTCGCTGATGAGCAGGCCTGCAGCAGCCACCTGGGCCTGGAGGCTGTGGTGGTGCCTGGGATAAACCCGTTCTAAGGGGGTGCCCAGCACGGCCACCGGGGCGCCGCCCGCGGCCAGGCAGCCCTGGTGAACGGCCCCATCAATCCCCTCCGCCAGGCCACTCACCACCGGCCAGCCAGCCTCCGCCAGGGCCACCCCCAGGGCCCTGGCCATGGCTAGGCCGTGGCGCGACGGACGCCGGGTGCCGACCACGGCCACGGCCCGGCGTTGGCGCAGGGGCGCCCAAAGCTGGCCCTGGCCCTGCCAGTGGAGCTGCAGGGGCGGCCGGGCCAGGCGGGTGAGGGCGGCGGGCCAGGCCGGATCGCCAGGCAGCAGGCGCCGGTGGGGGCCGCGGGCGGCCAAGCGATCAGCGATCGCCGGCTGGCTGAAGGGTTCGGCCCCCCAGCGCTGGCGGTAGGCCGCCACCTGCTCCAGCAGGCGGCCCCGGAAGCCAGCCCGCTGGGCCAAGGCCTGGTCGTCGGCCTGCCAGGCGTGGTCCAGGCCGCCAAAGCCCGCCTGGAGGCGGGCCAGCCGCTGCCAGCCGATGCCGGGGCAGCCGCACCAGAGCAACCACCAGAGGCGCTGGGCCTGGTGCCAGGGGCCTGGGGGCGGGAACAGGCCCGGGCTGGGCACGAGGAGCAAGGGCGCCTGGGGTGGGGTGGCGGCGCCCCAGGGCGCCGGAGGTTGCCGTGGGGGATGGGATGCCATAAGGGCCAGGGAGCCCCCTGGCTCCGCCTCCCCCAGCCTGGAGAGCGCTAGCGGCGAGGATTTCGGCAAAGCGGCTCCAGCCCAGGCCTCCCCGGGCAACAGCGCCCCAAAGCGACCAACCCCAACCACCACACCAGCCCCGGCCCTGGACCCCAGAGAACGATCCGCCACTCCCCAATCAGCAGTAGCTTTGTACTATATGCCCTGTCAGGCCTAGTTTGGCCCTGCGTTCAACTGCTCGATCGCGGCGGCCAGGTCGGCGGGAGGCTGGCGGATCAGGCGACGCTGGGCGCCTCCCTCTGAGAGCTCCACCAGCACCAGCTCCACCCGCGCCTCCGCCGCCACGGCCCCATTGGGGGCGATGAACTGGCTCAACCAGGGCAGGCGCAGCCCCGAACGGCGCTCTACCCGACTCAGCAGCTCCACCTGGTCGCCATGGAGCAGGGCCTGGCGGTAGTCGATCGCCAACGACACCACTGGCAGCTCCAGGCCCCGGGCCGAGAGATCGCTATAGGCCAGGCCCACCTCTTGAAGGGCCTCGACCCGGGCCTCCTCCAGCCAGGCCAGGTAGGCGCCGTGCCACATCACGCCCGCATGGTCGGTGTGCTGGGGCAACACGCGGCGCCGCAGGCGCCAAACCCGCTCCATTACGGCCTTTTTGCTATCCACTGGCGCCATCAAACGCAGCCATAGGCTGACAGCAGCCATAGGCTGGCCCCAGCCACCGACTGACCGTGTTTCGCAACCTGCTGATCGCCGATTCCGGCAAGGGTCATGTCGAAGAAATGGTGCGCATGCTGCGCGCCATCCCGGTGCTACGCCAGGCCCGGCTCAACCTCCTCTATGTGGTGCCGGAACAGGTGGGGGCCAACTTCCAAGAACATTGGGAGAAGGCAGCCGGCAGGGTGGCCGAATCCGTGCAACGGCTCGGCCTTAACCCCAGCGAGATCAACACGATCATTCGCCAGGGCGACACCAAGCAGACCGTGCTCAAGGTGGCCGACGAGCTCGATGCCGACCTGATCCTGATGGGATCGCGGGGCTTGAACCGGCTGCAGTCGATCCTGAGCAACAGCACCAGCCAGTACATCTTCCAGCTTTCGACCCGGCCGATGCTGCTGGTGCGCGACGACCTCTACGTGCGCCACATCAATCGGGTGATGGTGACGATCGACGGCACCGGTGTGGGCGATGACGCCCTCAAGATCGCCTGCGAACTGGTGCGCGAGATCCCGGGCGGCAGCCTCACCGGCATCCACATCAGCCGCCAGGACATCACCCCCTCCCGCGGTGGCCTCTCCCCCGCCGACGAGGTGTTGCAGAAGTCGGTGCTGCGGGCCCGCACCTTTGGCGTTGAACTCAAAACCATCCACACCACTGGCGACATCGGCCGGGGCGTGTGCGCGGCCGCCGAAGCCGAGAAGGCCGACCTGCTGGTGATTGCCTCCCAGGACCGCCGGCCCCTAGTGGCCCGGGCCCTGGTGGATATGGACCGCCTGCTGGGCAGTTCGGTGAGCGACTACATCCGCGTCCATGCCCCGGCGCCGGTGCTGCTGGTGCGCGAACCGGAGGGGAGCCGCGCCTGAGGGCCAGCGGGTCGGGGTAGATCGAAAACAGGGCTGCCCCTGGCCACTCCCCAACCCAGAAGCTGGCACGCCAACCCAGGTGGGCAGCCAGCGCCCCCTGGTTTAAGGCGGGCTCCCTACGGATCCAGGGCTAGGGGAGGAGGCGAGGACAGAACAAAAATTAAAGGCAAGCGAACGGCTCCGTTCGCGCCATGCCGTCTTGTCACCGAGGGGGACGGCCACAGCAAAAAATTTGGCCAGTCCAGGCCACCAGCCCGATCTGGCCAGGGCACAAACCCGCCAGCTTGGCGAGCCTCAGCCCTGGCGGCTGTTGGTCTGGATGTAAAGAATGATCAAAAAGACCGCTGGAACCAGCACGAACATCAGGCTGGCCACGAAGCCGAGATCGTTGGTTTCCATTACAGATCGCTTGAGCTGAGAGACCGTATCACCGTTGCCGGGCCCGATACCGCCAGCTTCATCGCCCGTTGTGGTTGGCCGCCCCCAGCCAAGCCAGGCAAACCCCAGCCCGACCCCGCTTTGCCCACCCGGGTAGGGCAAGGCCAGGCGCGAACCCGCCCTGGGGCCCTAGGCCGGGTCCTGGGTATCGGCTTCACCCTCGCCAGCCTCCTCTTCGCCTGGAGCCGGCTCCACCACCGGCCAGGCCGTGGGGCCCGCGGGCAGGGGCGCCTGGCTGGCCGCCGCCAGCAGGGCTTCGGCATCGGCCAGGCCCACCTGGGGCCGGGTCAAGACCATGACCGACTGCTGCACCAGGGCCTGACAGGCCAGGCGCCAGCCCTCGGGCCGGCGCTGCAGCTTGCGCTCCTCCACGCCGGTGCGGGGCGAGAGGCTGCCGGGCGAACTTTCGCCGACGACCTCGACAAAGCAGGTGATGCACTGGCCGCAGCCGCCGCAATTGCCGAGCTTGCCCTTGAGTCCATACAGCTCAATGCCCTCGCGCAGGGCCACCTCGCGCAGGTTTTCGCCCGGGTAGCACTCCACATCCTGGCCCTCACGCACAAAACGAATCACGGGCATGGCCAGCTCACTGCGGGATGGCAACCATTGTGGAACGGCGCGAATAATTGCGTTTTGTAAACACCAACCAGGGCCCAGACCCGCTGCCCCATCACGGCACGTTTCAGCTGGGCGCCATGGGGAACGCGGGGCCGGCGGAACCCCTTACGATCGCCAGCACGGATCGAGCCTTCGTCGGTTTCGATCGTTCTGCCGTCAGGTTCCAGGCAACCCCTGGACACGACGGCTGGTTGTTTCCCCGGACCTGAACCCCATGGGATTGCCCTGGTATCGGGTGCACACGGTCGTCATCAACGACCCAGGCCGCCTTCTGGCCGTGCACCTCATGCACACCGCTTTGGTCGCCGGCTGGGCCGGCTCCATGGCGCTCTACGAGCTGGCCATCTTCGATCCCTCCGACCCGGTGCTCAACCCGATGTGGCGCCAGGGCATGTTCGTGATGCCTTTCATGGCACGCCTCGGCGTCACGGGCAGCTGGGGCGGCTGGAGCATCACCGGTGAAACCGGTGTTGACCCCGGCTTCTGGAGCTTCGAAGGTGTGGCAGCTGCCCACATCATTTTCAGCGGCCTGCTTTTCCTGGCCGCCATTTGGCACTGGACCTTCTGGGATCTGGAGATCTGGCAGGACCCCCGCACCGGGGAACCCGCCCTTGATCTACCCAAGATCTTCGGCATCCACCTACTGCTCGCCGGCCTCGGCTGCTTTGGCTTCGGCGCCTTCCACCTCACTGGGGTGTTTGGTCCGGGGATGTGGGTGTCCGATGCCTATGGCCTCGCAGGACACTTAGAACCGGTGCAACCCTCCTGGGGGCCTGAAGGGTTCAACCCCTTTAACCCAGGCGGGATCGTGGCCCACCACATTGCCGCCGGCATTGTGGGGATCATCGCCGGCATCTTCCACATCACCAGCCGTCCGCCGGAGCGCCTCTACAAGGCGCTGCGCATGGGCAACATCGAAACCGTGCTGGCCAGCGCCATTGCCGCTGTGTTCTTCGCGGCCTTCATTGTGGCTGGCACCATGTGGTACGGCGCTGCTGCCACCCCGGTTGAACTGTTCGGCCCCACCCGTTTCCAGTGGGACCAGAGCTACTTCAAAACCGAGATCAACCGCCGCGTCCAAACGGCCCTCGACAACGGCGCCACCAAGGCCGAGGCCTACGCCGCCATCCCCGAGAAACTGGCCTTCTACGACTACGTCGGTAACAGTCCCGCTAAGGGCGGCCTGTTCCGGGTGGGTCCGATGGTGAATGGCGATGGCCTACCCACCAGCTGGATTGGCCACATCTCCTTCACCGATAAGGAGGGCCGTGACCTCCAGGTGCGTCGCCTGCCCAACTTCTTCGAGAACTTCCCTGTGATTCTCGAAGATGCCCAGGGTGTGGTGCGCGCAGACATTCCCTTCCGTCGGGCTGAGGCGAAGTACTCCTTCGAGCAGACCGGCGTAACCGCCACCATCTATGGCGGCGCCCTGGCCGGCCAGACCTTCACCGATCCTGCAGACGTGAAGCGCCTAGCCCGTAAGGCCCAGCTGGGTGAAGGGTTTGAGTTTGATCGCGAGAAGTACCACTCCGATGGCACCTTCCGCAGTTCACCCCGCGGCTGGTTCACCTTCGGCCACGCCGTGTTCGCCCTGCTGTTCTTCTTCGGCCACATCTGGCACGGTGCTCGCACCCTGTACCGCGACGTGTTCGCTGGTATTGACCCCGATCTGGGCGAACAGGTGGAATTCGGTCTGTTCGCGAAACTGGGCGACCGCACCACCCGCAGGCTGCCGGAGGGCTACGTGCCCCCCGCTGGCAGCACCCTTCGCTGACCGCCAGACCCTCGAGGTAACCCATGGAAAGCTTCGCTTACATCCTGATCCTCACCCTGGCGATCGCCACGTTGTTCTTCGCCATCGCCTTCCGCGATCCCCCGAAGATCGGCAAGTGATCCCACCGGGACCCAGTTGATTCAGCCAGCCCCCACCCCCCGGTGGGGGCTTTTTCATGGCTGTCAATGCGTTGCCATGGCGCAGCCAGAGCCTGGCGCGGCACCCTTGCGGTTAACCAAACTGGGGCCAAGGGCCCAGCTTGGGGGGCTAATCCCAGCTGGCCCTGAGACCCATTGCGGCGTAGCCCTTCTCAACGGGCCATTTTGTGTCTAAACTTGCGCTGATCGTAGATGCGGTGATTAGGGCATGCAGTGCCCCTCCTGCCAACACACCGACAGCCGCGTGCTGGAGTCCCGGGCGGCGGACTCCGGCCGCAGTGTGCGGCGGCGCCGTGAATGTCTTAACTGTGAATTCCGCTTCACCACCTACGAGCGGGTTGAAACCGTGCCCGTAACGGTGGTGAAACGCAACGGCAGCCGCGAAACCTTCAGCCGCAGCAAATTGCTGCATGGCCTGCTGCGGGCCTGCGAAAAAACCGGCCTCGAACCGGCCCGGCTTGAAGGGGTCGTCGATGAGATCGAACTGCAACTGCAGGGCCGTAGCGGCCGCGAAGTGAGCAGCAATGAGATCGGCGAGCTGGTGTTGCAGCAGCTCAGCGAAATCAGCGAGGTGGCCTATGTGCGCTTTGCCTCAGTGTATCGCCAGTTCCAGGGGATCAGCGATTTTGTCGCCACCCTCGAAGGCCTGAGCCGCCGGCCCCGTAGCCGGGCCGCCAAATTGGCGGCGGCGGTGGGCTGAACACCGAGCCCTCTGGCTTTTCGGTGCGGGCGTGGCCGGCTGGGACCTGGGTTGGCGGATGGGGGAATCCCCCTGGCCCTAGCCGCCGATGGGCTCTGGAGCCTGCGAGGGCCTACCCAGTGCCCGTTCAAGACCCCAAATCAGCCTTTTGTATAGTGATCGATTCTGCGCTTGACGTCGGCGGACGTTGGCGCCGATTCCTTCACCCTGCCCCAGGCAGTCCGCCACCTCCCCCATGACCGTGACCCCTTCCGACGTCAGTCTCCTAGAGACAGGCAGCCCCATTGACCTGGAACAGGAGATCGCCGCAGAGCTCGATCTCCTCGACCTGGCCATCCCGGAAGAGGTTCCCACCGCCGATGACCCCGGCAGCCGGGCGGCCGTGCGCGACATGGATGGGGTGGGCTTCACCCTGGAGGAATTTGCCTCCCTCCTCAGCAAGTACGACTACAACTTCAAGCCCGGCGACGTGGTGAAGGGCACCGTGTTCGCCATGGAGCCCAAGGGCGCCATGATCGACATCGGCGCCAAGACCGCCGCCTTCATGCCCATGCAGGAGGTGTCGATCAACAGGGTCGAAAGCATCTCCGACGTGCTTGAGCCCGGCGAAGTGCGGGAGTTCTTCATCCTCAGCGAAGAGAACGAAGACGGCCAGCTCACCCTCTCGATCCGCCGGATCGAATACCAGCGGGCCTGGGAGCGGGTGCGCCAGCTGCAGAAGGAAGACGCCACCATCTACTCAGAAGTGTTTGCCACCAACCGTGGTGGGGCCCTGGTGCGGGTGGAAGGCCTGCGCGGCTTCATCCCCGGCAGCCACATCAGCACCCGCAAGCCCAAGGAAGACCTGGTGGCCGACTTCCTGCCCCTCAAGTTCCTGGAGGTGGACGAGGAGCGCAACCGCCTGGTGCTCAGCCATCGCCGTGCCCTGGTGGAGCGCAAGATGAATCGCCTCGAAGTGGGCGAAGTGGTGATCGGCACCGTGCGCGGCATCAAGCCCTACGGCGCCTTCATCGACATCGGTGGCGTCAGCGGCCTACTGCACATTTCCGAAATCAGCCACGAGCACATCGAGACCCCCCACACGGTGCTCAATGTCAACGACCAGATGAAGGTGATGATCATCGACCTCGACGCCGAGCGGGGCCGCATCTCCCTCTCGACCAAGGCGCTCGAGCCCGAGCCCGGCGACATGCTCACCGATCCCCAGAAGGTGTTCGACAAGGCCGAGGAGATGGCCGCCCGCTACAAGCAAATGCTGCTGGAGCAGGCCGAGGAGAACGAGCCCATGGGCGTCACCCTCGACTGATCCACCGGCGCGAGCCACCAGGGCCCCTGTTGAAAGCACGCGCTTTTGACAGGGGCTTTTCCACGGGTTTCTGCCTGGACAAACCGTGCAGACCCCGGCGCCGTTTAGCCAGGAACGGTTCAACCCAGATCAGTGGGCAGACCCTGCCAAGCTGGCCATCCGTCCATTGCGATCCCTCGGGTTCCTACCGCCATGCCCCGCCTGCTGCTGCGCGGAACCGATCTCGGTGAGGTTGAGGCGGTGCTGTTCGATAAGGACGGCACCTTGAGCCATAGCGAACCCGACCTGCTCAGCCTGGCCCAAGCCAGGGTTTTGGCGTGTTTAGGGCAGGTGGCCGTTACCCAGCGGGCACCCCTGCAAGACCTGCTCGAGCGGGCCTACGGCCTCCAGACGGGCGCCATCAATCCGGCCGGGGTCACCGCCGTGGCCGCCCGCGACCACAACCTGATCGCCACGGCCACGGCCCTGGCCCAGGTGGGCCTGGGCTGGCCGGAGGCCCTGGCGATCAGCGAGGCGGTGTTTGCCGCCAGCGACCAGGGCGACCGGCGCCGCAGCGGCGAGCCGGGCAGCACCAGCAACCTCACGGCCGGCCTGCGCCCCCTACTGGAGGAGCTTCACACCGCCGGGGTGGTCTGCGCCGTGATCAGCAACGACGACCGCTCCGGCATCGAGCATTTCCTCGCCAGCCACCACCTGGGCGACCTGTTTGCCGGCTACTGGAGCGCCGAACACCGCCCGCGCAAACCCGATCCCGCCGCCGTGCATGGCCTCTGCGCCGAACTGGAGCTAGCGGTGGACCGCTGCGCCCTGATCGGCGATGCCAATAGCGACCTGCAGATGGCCAGAGCCGCCGGCATTCCAGACCAGCTCTGCATCGGCTACATGGACGGCTGGAGCAGCCCGCCGCCCCTGGGGGAGCCCCATCCCTTGATCCACCACTGGTCTGAGTTGACCGTGCAGGCGGCTGGTTGAGCTGGACGTTGGCAGCCAGGGGAGGGGAGAGCCGCGCCGGCCGCCGGCCCCCAGGCGGGCCAGCCACCGGCACATAAGCTGGGCGACTTGATTTGGCTCCCTGCGGGATGGCTCGTTACGTCTTCACCTCGGAATCGGTGACCGAGGGCCATCCCGACAAGATCTGCGATCAGGTCAGTGATGCGGTCTTGGATGCCCTGCTGGAGCAGGATCCCGCCAGCCGGGTGGCCTGCGAAACCGTGGTGAACACGGGCCTGTGCCTGATCACGGGCGAGGTCACTACCACCGCCCGGGTGGACTTCAACAGCCTGGTGCGCGGCGTGATCGGGCGGATCGGCTACAACGGCGCCCGCGCCGGTGGCTTCGATGCCCACAGCTGCGCCGTGCTGGTTGCCCTCGACCAGCAATCCCCCGACATCGCCCAGGGCGTGAACGAGGCCGACGACCACAACGGCGATCCCCTCGATCGCATCGGCGCCGGCGACCAGGGGATCATGTTTGGCTTCGCCTGCGATGAAACGCCGGAGCTGATGCCCCTGCCAATCAGCCTGGCCCACCGGCTGGCCAGGCGCCTGGCCGAGGTGCGCCACAACGGCAGCCTCGAGTACCTGCTGCCCGACGGCAAAACCCAGGTGAGCGTGGTCTATGACCACAACCAGCCCGTGGCGATCGACACGATCCTGATCTCCACCCAGCACACCGCCGAGATCGATGGTGTGTCGGAAGAGAAGGCCATGCGCGAGCGCATCGCCGCCGACCTCTGGACCCACGTGGTGCTGCCCGCCACCGCCGACCTGCCGCTCAAGCCCAGCCTTGAGGCCGTGGGCGCCACCCCAGCCACCCGCTTCCTGGTCAACCCCACTGGCAAGTTCGTGGTGGGGGGCCCCCAGGGCGACGCCGGCCTCACCGGCCGCAAGATCATCGTGGACACCTACGGCGGCTACGCCCGCCACGGCGGCGGGGCCTTCTCAGGCAAGGACCCCACCAAGGTGGACCGCTCAGCCGCCTATGCCGCCCGCTACGTGGCCAAGGCCCTGGTGGCCGCTGGCCTGGCCCGCAAGGTCGAAGTGCAACTCAGCTACGCGATCGGCGTGGCCAAACCCGTGAGCATCCTGGTGGAAAGCTTCGGCACCGGCCGCCTCGACAACGACAGCCTCACCGCCCTAGTGCAGGAGCACTTCGACCTGCGCCCCGGCGCCATCATCGAGATCTTCAGCCTGCGCGACCTGCCCCAGCAGCGGGGCGGCCGCTTTTACCAGGATTTGGCTGCCTACGGCCACTTCGGCCGCAGCGACCTCGACCTGCCCTGGGAAAACGTGGACGCAATCGCCGCCACCTTGAAGCAGGTGACGGCCGGCCAGGTCACGGGCGCCTGAGCCCTGGCCCAAGCCCTGCTGCAGCTGCCAAAGGACGCCCCTGAAGGGCCCCTGGCCCTGGGAGTTGATCTCGGCACGAGCGGCCTTCGGCTGGCCGTGATCGATGACCAGGGCCAGCCATTAAGCGACCGCCAGGCGGCCTATCCGGGAGCCTTTGAGACCGCCGCCAGTTGGCGCGATGGCCTGATCGGGCTGGTCGCCAGCCTGGAGCCCGCCCTGCGCCGGCGGATCGGGGCGATCAGCCTCGATGGCACCTCGGGCACCCTGCTGCGCTGCGACCCGCTCGGCAGTCCCCTGGGCGCCGCCCTGCCCTATCACCAGGCCTGCCCCAAGCAGCTGGCTACCTGCACGACCCTTGTGCCCCCGGGGAGCCCGGCAGCAAGCGCCAGCGGCAGCTTGGCCCGGGCCCTGGAGCTCCGCCATCGCCAACGGGGCCTAGGGCCCGGCCTGCTGCGCCACCAGGCCGATTGGCTGATGGGCTGGCTCCTGGGCGATTGGCGCTGGGGCGAAGAGGGCAACAACCTCAAGCTGGGCTGGGACTTGATCGAGGGCCGCTGGAGCGAAACCCTCAGCCGCCAGGCCTGGGCCCACGAACTGCCCGAGGTGGTGGCCAGCGGCACCCGCCTGGGGGCCCTGGGAGCCAACGCCCGCGCCATCCTGGATCTGGAGCCGGGATGCCTGGTGGTGGCGGGCACCACCGACGCCAATGCGGCCGTGCTCGCCGCCAATCCCCAACCCGGCGATGGCATCACCGTATTAGGCACCACCTTGGTGCTGAAGCAATTCAGCCCCGGGCCGATCAGCGGCCCTGGCATCAGCTGCCATCGCCTGGGCGGGCGCTGGCTGGTGGGTGGCGCCTCCAACGCCGGTGGCGGCGTGCTGCGCCAATTTTTTTCAGACCAGGACCTGGCCGAACTCAGCCGCCAGATCAACCCCGACCAGCCCAGTGGCCTGCAGCTGCGCCCCCTGCCCCGGCGAGGCGAACGATTTCCCATCGACGACCCAGACCTGGAGCCGCTGCTGGGCCCGCGGCCGGTGAGTGATGCCCTGTTTCTGCAGGGGTTGCTCGAGGGCCTGGCGGCGATCGAGCGGGACGGCTGGCAGCGGCTGCAGGCGCTGGGGGCACCGCCGATCGGGCGGGTGATCAGCTTGGGGGGCGGCGCCCACAACCCCCAGTGGCGCCGGATCCGGGAACGGTGTCTCGCGGTGCCGGTGGCCAATCGGCCGAAGCTATCGGCCGCCGCTGGGGTGGCACAACTGGCGCTCAGGGCCCTCCAGCAGGAGCCTGGAGCCACAATGGGGGGTGAACCTACCGCCCCAGCCGCCCAAACCCCATGAACGAGCGCGTGCGCACGGTGTTGTCGATGGGCCTGTTCGTGGTCCTGGCCGGCTATGTGGGCTTCAGCGGCCTGCGGTTGGCCCTGTTGCTCTGGCAGCGCTTCGGCGCCGGCTGAGGCCAGGGCCCCAAGCGCCACCAAGGGCCGCCAGCCCCCTTCAGCAGCCAGAATCGGCCTAACCCAAACTGCTGCATGCCATGGCCGCCGACCCCCTCAGCCCCGCCGTGAGTGATCGGATCTGCAAGCACATGAACGAGGACCACGCCGCCGCGGTGGTGGCCTACGCCCGCCACTACGGCGGCATCAGCGATGCCAAGACGGCCACAATGTGCAAGGTAGGCGTCGAGGCCATGGAACTGGAGGTGGATGGCAAGCCCGTGCAGGTGCCCTTCGACCACCCCTTAAGCGATAGCGAAGACGCCCACCGCACCTTGGTGGCCATGCTGCGGGCCCTGCCCCGGCCGACCCCGGGAACCATTGGGTAGGTCCCACAAACAACCGCCTGGCCATGCTCAGGGCCCTGCTCCAGGCCAGTCTCAACCTAATTAGCACTAGTCCCTGCCCCCTCTGCGGCGGGGCGGCCGATCCGGCGGGAGAGCTGGGACCCTGCAGCGTCTGCCGGGAAACATTCAGCCTGCCCGTGGGGGGCCTGGCTGGCGAAACGCCCCTGCCCTGGTGCGGGCTAGGGGCCTACGAGGGTGCCTATCGCCAGTTGCTGCTCTGCCAGCGAAAAACACCAAAAAAGGCGGTACTGGGGGGCCTGGCCCGGGGCCTGGCCGCGGCGATGCCCGGCGGAATCGGGGGCTCAATCCTGGTGAGCATCCCCAGCTGGAAGCGGCAGGGCAATCCCCTACCCGGCCTGGTCGTAGAGCAGCTCAGCGGCCAGCCCCTCGGTGGCCGAGCCCTGCCGCTGCTCCAACGCAGCCGCCCAACCCTGGGCCAACACCACCTGGGTCGCCAGCAGCGCCTCAGCAACCAAGACGGCGCCTTTCGACTCCAGCCTGGACAACGGGCCGCCTTGCCCCAGCTCAAACGCCAACGGATCTGGCTGGTGGATGACATCCTCACCACCGGCGCCACGGCCCTGGCGGCAGCGGTAGCCCTGGAGCAGGCAGGCCTGGAGGTGAAGGGGCTGCTCTGCCTGGCGAGAACTCCCTTTCGGGAGCCGGCGCCAGGGAGGTGGGCGCCGAAACGGGGGGAAGAACCCCGTGATCTAAGATCTAGGGGTCGCTCCGGCGACGGGCCGGGATAGCTCAGTTGGTAGAGCAGGCGATTGAAAATCGCCGTGTCCCCAGTTCAAATCTGGGTCCTGGCATGTCAAAACCTCTGCATTTGCAGGGGTTTTTCCATTTCTGAATGTGTGCGCTCGGGGGGAAACAGCTTGGCTGGCCAACCACATAGGCCCCTGCGAAGCAAAGATCCAGCAGTAGGGCAACCTCATCAAAGGAGAAGGAAACGAGATGTGCTTAGTCCTTATGGATAACATTCATGGGGCAAATCGGCATGGGGAGTCCAGCACTGACGTCCTAATGGTTAAAAAATTGGCTGGAGCAGCCAGGAGCCGTAGCATGGAAGCTGCCCTACTGGTTGCGATGAAGCGCCTACTGCTGGTCGGTTGTTTGCTGGTGCCAGTCCAAGGAGCCAGCGCCAAGACGCCAGACATCCGCTGTCCAAGCGATAACACCTTTGAGATGCGGTATTGCGCCGGCAAATCAGGGGAGCAGTCCGAGGGCCAGTTGCGGCAAAAGATCTCAAAGCAACAGTTCAACCAATGGCAAGATGCCACCCGGCAGGTGTGCACCAAGGCCTATGGGCCCTACAAAGACGGCACGATCTATCCCCAGTTAGTGGTTGCTTGCGATGACAACCTCAATCGGGCGCTCCTCAAGGAATTCCAACCGTTGGGCAATTAGCCATGGGCCATTAACCCCAGAAAACCCATGGGCCCTCGCTTGTAACTGGCCCTGGCCATCCCGTTTCCCTACCTACTGCTCAGCCCAGCACTACTGCTCCGTGGCGCCCCAATCCAGCCCAGTCGATTGTGGAGCCTGAGCCGCCGAAACGCCCTACTTTGCAACACAAAGGTGATCTCACGGTCGATGCCGGGGCTTTGGGATGGACATTTACGAAGCAGTAACCCACCATCCCTAGTTTCCCTAACAATAGCAAATAAACTGGCCTCATTCAGGTACGGAAGAGGCGATCCAGCCCCGAATGATAGTGGATTGGGATGGTCACCTTCGCCGGGTGCTGATCAGTGGTTTTAACCTAAAAGATATTATAGGAAGGGCTCTGAAATGATTATGGGTCCAATCGCCTTCCAGAGAAAACCATGGTTTCCTTAAGGCTCATAGGGCCAACTTGCCTGGTTTATTCGGACCATCTTCACGGCAGGACTCGGTAGAGAGTCGGGAACCGTTGTCGCAGTTGGGCCAGTTTTGGCAGATCGTGGCTGACGATATAAGGATTTGTCTGGTGAAGGGCCAGGTAGTTCTGGTGGTAGGCCTCGGCCAGATGGAAGCCCCCTAGGGCCAGCACCTGGGTCACCAGGGGGCGGGGGTAGGCATGGGATCGCTGCAGCTGAGCCAAGACCCTAATGGCCGCCTACTTCTGGCCGGCATCACCGTAGAAGATGGCAGAGCGATATTGGCTGCCCACATCCGGGCCCTGGCGGTTGAGCTCGGTTGGGTTGTGGGCCACCGTTAGGAACACGGCCAGGAGCTGCTCATAGGAGATCCGTTTGGGGTCGAAGCTGATGCGCACCGCCTCGGCATGGCCCGTCTGGCCGCTGCTGACCTGCTCGTAGCTGGGATTTTTGCTGGATCCCCCCGCATAGCCCGACACCACATCCGTCACGCCCCTGACGTGCTCGAAGACCGCCTCGATGCCCCAGAAGCAGCCGCCCGCGAAGACGGCCGTGCGAGGGCCCTGGGTTGCAGCGTTGGTTTGGAAGCGTTTAAAGCCATGGGCCTGGACCTGGGCGGCCTGGATGCCACCGGCCAGGGGCACCTGAAGCAAGAGGGCCAGCAGGGTGCCGCGCCACGCCCCTGGCAGGAATATGTCCTGGGGCTGGCGCAACAGTGTGGTCATCGGTTTAGACGTTGATTTCGACGTTGATTTGGTGGCCTGTTTCGTGAACGGTTTAGGAAAGAGTTTGCGGATCAAGCTGGTGTGCAGAGCCATGGCGATTGCCTATCAATTACATGTCATACCGGTCAAAGTAAAGATTGGATTGGAATAGCCCCGCCGCCCGCTTAGACTCGCGTCGAGAGAACCATCGGCCCACGTGGAACCGTGCCCGTCGCGTTGGCTTCAAGGGTGACGCTGATGGTGCTGGCCAGGTTGGAGGGCATCGGTGGGATCGGCATCGCCACATGGCCCTGGGCTGTTGGCACAAAGGCCACGCAGCCCACCGTCTGGCCGTCGACCGTGGCCCACAGCCGGTAGACGTGGTGGGGCGGTGGCGCCAGCAGGTTGTTCACTATCAAAAGATTGTTGTTGGAGTTGGCCATCACCACCACTTCTCCCGAGGGTGAGGCCCGCGAGGCTGGGGCGGAAGGATCGACGGAGGGATCGAAGGAGGGATCGGCGGAGCCATCAGAAGGCGTCACCGTGGAGGCCAGGATTAGGCGGCGGCCCTGATGGTTGGGGCCAGAGCGGCTGGGATCCCGCAGTTGCTGCTGCACCTGGGCCAGTTGCTGGCGGGTCTGGTGCAGGTCCAGCCCCAGCACCACCAAGCCCACCCCGAGAAGGGCGGGCAGCAGCCAGGGGCGCGGTGGCCGCTCCGGCCGGGGCGGCTCCAGCAGTCGGCGGCGCAGGCGGGCGGGCGGCGCTGCGGTGGCCGGCAGGGCCAGGGGCAACAGGTCGAGGGTGGTACTGAATTCATCGAGACGGGAGCGCAGATCCGGCCGCTGGCGCAGCAGTGCCGCCAGTTGCTGGCGTTCGCCATCGTCGAGGTCGCCGAGGGCATGGCCGGCCAGCAGGGCATCGATGGCGGCGGCGGACGGTTGGTCGGGATGGCTCATGGTTCGTTCCGGTAGTCGAATAGCAACGCCCGCAGCCGGATCAATCCCTGCCGCGATCGGGTTTTGACGGTTCCCAGGGGCAGCTGGAGCCTTTCGCCGATCGCCGACTGGCTCAGGCCCTCGTAGTAGGCCAGCTCCAGCACCTGGCGCTGGTCGGCAGAGATCGATCCCAACGCCTCCTTCACCCGCACCGCCAGTTCATCGTCCTCGGCAGCCTCCTGGGGGCTGGTCCCAGCCGCTGGGAAAAGCTGATGGGACCAGCGTTGCAGCAGGTCCCAGCGGTTCTTGCGCTGGCTAAGGCGATTCAGCGCCATCGAGCGGGTCATCAACAACAGATAGGCCAGAACCGGTCCCCGCGAGGGGTCGTAGCGGCCCTGTTGCCAGTAGCGCAGGAACACGTCATGGCAGAGGTCCTCCGCCTCCTGGGCGGAACGGCAAAGGCGCAGGGCCAGCCGGTACACGGGCCCACCACAGGCGTCGTAGAGCTCCTCCAGGGAGTCGTAACTGGGGCACGCCATCAGCCTCTCCCCCAGCGACGGGGCCGGGCGCAAGGCCGGGCTGGCTGGGCGGAGCCGGAACAATCCCAAGGGGAGGGGGCTTCGAGGGGAGGCTTCAAGGGGTGTACCGCCCAGCGGTCTGATCGGATTGGGCGAGTTGGGCGATTGGGTTGGATTGATCCGATGGATTGGGATGAAGAGAGTGGTCGGGATCATCGGCTTGGTTCCTGCTGAGCCTGGCCGCCCCATCCAGGCCCACACCGGCCAATACCAGCACCAAACCCAGAGCAGTGGGCCAGGCCAGAGGCTCCCCCAGCAACCAGGTCGCGCTGAGGGCCGCCACCACAATCGTCAGCGAGCCCCAGAGGGAGACCGTGGCCACGGGGAACTGGCGGTAGGCGGCACGCAGGGCCAGTTCGCGGACGAGGGAGAGGCAGAGGCCATAGACCCCGATCACGCCCACCACCCACCAAAGACGCAGCAGGAAAAAGTGCTGGGGGCCATAGAGCAGCAGGGCAATCAGGGCAAACACCAGGGCCGCCAGGGTTGAGGGCAGGCCGACGCTGACGGCCAGGGGCCAGCGGCGCGCCGCCACCAGGCGGCCGGTGATGGCAGAGCCAGCGAAGGCACCCACCCCCACCAGGGCCCAGGCCACCCCGCCCAGCTGGTCCGTGGGCCCGCCCGCCATGGCAACAGCCGCCTGGGGCAGCAAGAGCCCAGTGAGCACTAAGGCCAGGCTGGGCCAGAAGGCCCGGGGCAGGGATTCGTGCAACAGCCAGTGGGCCAGCACGGCCGACAGGGGCAGCACCAGGGCGAACAGGAGGGTCTGGCTGATCACCGAGAGCGCGTCTAGGGCCAGGAAGGTGGCGACTGGGCCGAGGAAGAAGCCCAACCCACCATGGAGCGCTAACAGCAGTCGGTCCGAGCCTGCCAGGGAATCAAGCCTCCGGGCCAGGTGCTTACGGCCAGGAGCGAGGGTCGCGAGGCCCACGATCAACTGGGCTACGAAAAAGACATTGCAGAAACTGATCGGGTTTACGCCGTTCAGGGTCTGGGCGGCGCCCTGGAGTTGCAGCCACTTGAGCGCGGTGGCATCCAGTCCGCGGAGCAGGACATACAGCGCCAAGGGCAGCCAGGCCCACCAGCCGATTCGGCGAGCCGAAACCAATCCGATCCGATCAGCCATCGGTAGTTCTATCGCTCGGGGCCATTCCGCTTCGGCTCCCGGTCCCCGAGCTGCCCATTCGCATTCCATCGGCCATGTCTGCTTTCTTTAGCGCAGGGTTCCGTTTTGCCGCCGTTGCCTTCGTCGGTGCCTCCAGCCTCACGGGCAGCGCGCTCCAGGCCCATGCCCTGCCCCTCGCCCAGGCCACAGCCCCGGCGATGGTGGCCTCCGCAGGGGTCAAGGTTCAGGGCACCTTCAAGATGGCTGAAGCTCCTGTGGCCGGCAGCTTCTCGATCAAGAAGGAAGGGGGCCGGCAGGTGCTCAGCCTGAGCAGCGATTTCAAGACCAACGACCAGGCCCCCGACCTGAAGGTGATCTTTAGCCCGTCGAAAACACCGCTGGCCAGCTCCAAGGCACCGGGCTTCCCGCTCAAGCCCGGCAGCTACACGATCCTGGCGTCGCTGAAGTCGAGCAAGGGGGCCCAGAGCTATGAGATCCCCGCCTCGATTGACCTCAAGGCCCAGGGATCGGTGTTGATTTGGTGCAAGCAGTTCAACGCCACCATGGCCTGGGCGCCGTTGAAGTCCTGATGGTCTGAGGCGCCAGCGCCACCCCCCTGGAGTTGGCGCTCCGCTTATGGGGGCAATTGACAGTGGCCACCACACCTGAGCCCAGCCCGTCCTGCCCCCCGGCGCAAGCCGGGTGATGTTCTTTCGTCGATCAACCGATGCTGCAATCCATCGACTGGCTCTGGCTGCTCCACCCCGTGCTGGCGGTGGCGGTGGTGTATCCCCTGCTCGGCATGGTGCTGCGCCTGGCCTTGCAAACCCGCGATCGCCGCGTCAACAAAGCAAAACTGCCACCCACCGTGGGGCGGGACCACGCCGATCTGGGCAGCTGGTTGGCGGCGGCCGTGGTGGCCATCGTGCTCCTCGCCCTGGCCGTGGTGATCCTGACGGGCCACCCCTTGGCCGCCTTCCCCGGGGGCCTGCCCCGCCTTGGGTTAGTTCTCCTCGTGCTGCTGGGCTCGATGCTGGCCCTGGTGCTGCTCTGGCGGGCCAAAAGCCCCCCCTATCGGGCCAGTTTCGCCCTGCTCTGTTGGGCGGGCGTGATCACCCTCGGTCTGCAGGGCGAGGTCTATCGCCTGGGCGACAATCCCTTCCAGGGCGCCTTCTGGCAGTCCCATTTCTGGGGGGGGCCGGGCTCACCGGCCTGATGTTGTTCTCGGTGGCCGGCCGGCCGGAGATCACCAAACAGCTGCGTTGGCGCCGTCTGCATGCTTCGGCCAACGCCTTGGCGGCTGTGATCTTCCTGGCCCAGGCCATCAGCGGCACCAGGGATCTGCTGGAAATCCCGATCAGCTGGCAGAAGCCAGCGATCCAGGCCTGCGATTACCAACGGAATACCTGTCCGGTCGCCCCACCAACTGCACCCAGTCCCTGAGTACTGGTTGCTGGTTGCTGGTTGCTAGCCACTATCCACAGATCACGGGGCGCTGGCTACTAGCAGCCAGTTGATTGAAGCTTTTTGGTGAGCACTACTTCGTGGCGAATGGGTGGCGTTGACTCGCCCCGATTGCCGACTGACAAATCTCAACTCTTGAGTCCTGATTGGTATCCAGCCAACTATCATGAGCGTCTTGATCCTGGCCTACGTTGGCGGCCTGCTGACGATCCTCAGCCCCTGCATCCTGCCGGTGCTGCCCTTTGTATTTGCCCGGTTGGGCCAGCCGTTCCGCAGCAGCGTCCTGCCGATGCTCGTGGGCATGGCGGTGTCCTTTGCCGCGGTGGGCAGCCTGGCCGCCATCAGCGGCAACTGGGTGGTGCAGGCCAACCAGACCGGTCGCCTGCTGGCCCTAGTGCTGCTGGCCGTCTTCGGCCTGGCCTTGCTGTTTCCGGCCCTGGCCGATCGGCTCAGCCAGCCCTTGGTGCGGCTGGGCAATCGCCTCTCCCTGCGGGCCGATCGGGCCCGTCATTCGGGCCATGCGGTGGGGGGCTCGCTGCTGCTGGGGGTTGCGATCGGCCTGCTCTGGGCCCCCTGCGCCGGCCCGATCCTGGGGCTGATCCTCACGGGGGCGGCCATCGGGGGCGCCAGTGGCCACTCGGCCGTGCTGCTGCTGGCCTACGGCCTAGGGGCCGCCACCTCACCTGGCCCTCGCGCTAGGGGCAGGCGGGCGCCTGTCCCAGGGCCTCAAACGCTCGCTCGGCGCCAGCGAAACGTTGCGGCGCGGCCTAGGCGCCGTGGTGCTGCTGGGGGTGGCGGCCATCGCCCTGGGTCTGGATCGCAGCTCCGTGGCGACCGTGGCCCGTTCCGGCGCCAGCGGCCTGGAAGAGTCGCTCGTGTCCAAGCTCCGTCCTGCGGCCGCAGCCGCTCCTGGGGTGCAGTCCGCCGCCGCCAGCGCCAGCCTCACAAATGCGTCCTCCAGCCAAACCACCCCTGGCTCGTCCCCGCCCCTACCCGTGCTGGGCGCCATGCCGCCCTTGCCACGAGGGGCCACCTGGCTGAACGGTTCGCCCGTAAGCGTGGAGCAGCTCAGGGGAAAGGTGGTGCTGATTGATTTTTGGACCTACTCCTGCATCAACTGCCTGCGCACCCTGCCCCACCTGCGCGCCTGGGCCGAGAAGTATCGAAACCAGGGCCTGGTGGTGATCGGGGTCCATTCCCCCGAGTTCGCCTTCGAGCGGGACCTGGCCAACGTGCGCGAGGCCACCCGCAAACTCAAGGTGACCTATCCGGTGGTGCTCGATAACGATCTAGCGATCTGGAAAGCCTTCCAAAATCGCTACTGGCCGGCCCATTACTTCATCGATGCCCGCGGCCAAATCCGCCATGTCCACTACGGCGAGGGGGCCTACGCCCGCTCCGAACGGGTGATCCAGCAACTCTTGAAGGAAGCCGGCCGAAAAGGGGGGGCCACAGCCCTGGTGGATCCGAAAGCCTCCGGCAGCCAGGCCGCCGCCCCGAGCGGGCCGCTCCCCTCGCCGGAAACCTATCTGGGCTTCGAGCGCGCCGATCGCTTCGCCTCCGGAACCCTGCTGCCCCCGGCGGCCCGCAATTACGCCCTGCCCGCTGATTTGGCCCTTAACCATTGGGGCCTGGCGGGCCGCTGGTGGGTCGATAGCGAGAAAGCCACCTCGAGTAGCCCAGGGGGGCGGCTTGTCTACCGCTTCCGCGCCCGGGATCTCCACCTGGTGCTCGGACCCGGGGCCAGCAACCGGCCGGTGCGCTTCCGGGTGCGGATTGACGGCGCGCCCCCGGGCGACTCCCACGGCAGCGATACGGATGCCCTGGGCAACGGAGTGGTGCAGCAACACCGGCTCCACCAACTGGTCCGACTGCGCACAGGCTCAGAGCGCGCCCATACCTTTGCGATCGAGTTTCTCGATCCGGGCGTGCAGGCCTACGCCTTCACCTTTGGTTGAGTTCAGCAGCACATTTTCAAAGATCTAAATCACAATCAAATCCATAATCCAACCCACGACCCAATGGATGCTTAACGTCAACATCAACTTCCAAGCAGCTTGATTCCAGCGATGGCTCATGAAAGCCTTGGCATGATTAAAGGAGGGGGCTATTACGACGCGATTGCCATAGCCAACCAACAGACTCTGGCCCTGGTGCGGCCGAACGATCCCAGCCTGGTGGCGCCCTAACCGGGGCCTAGCATCCGACCAAACCAACGCCCCAGGGGTCATGCGCTCGCCACGGCCGGAGGCCAGCAGTAACCAGCTGTTCGATAACGCCGACAGCTTTGGCATGGTCTTCGATGAGGCCTGGAAGCGCCACACCACCCAAAACCCTGGCCACGCCATGGCCAGCACCGAAAAGATTGGCCTAATCCTGGCCAGCTGCGCTGACCACCCCTTCATGGTGAGCAACCCGGCCATGGCGCACCAGGTGGCCGAATTCCGCATCCGGCTGCTGGGTTTCTAGGCCCCGCCTAACCCAGCTGCGGGCTCTGTTGCGCCAGACCCCA
>NSII01000227.1 GCA_002737305.1 Synechococcus sp. Baikal-G1 | reverse complement strand
GCCAACAGCGCAACGGCAAGATCCCATCCACCAACACCAGTGGCGGTTCCGACCCAAGCGCCCCACTGAGACGCTGCAGGGCCCGCAACATGGCCCATTCGGTGGCCAGTCGGATGCCGTGGCGATCAATCTCGGCCGCCGAAGCCTGGCCCAGGGCCCAGCCCGAGGCCAACTCCTTGATCAAGGGCACCAGCTCCTGACGGCGTCGGGGCGAAAGGGCCTTGCTATCGGTAAGGCCGGCGGCTCCGAGGGGGCCAGCCGCCCGAACAGGCAAGACCACCGCCGCCGCAAAAACCGGGCCAAACCAGCAGCCGCGTCCGACCTCATCCACCCCGGCCGCCCCCCGGGGATCGGGATCCAAGCCAGACGAGGACTGGCCGCCAGGCCGCTGCGACCGGGACCTGGCTGGCAGCCTGGCCTTCGTCATCGCAGCCGGGGCTTGGGGGCCCAAGGGCCGGGCAACAACCCTTGCAAAAAGCAGGCGCTGGCCAACTCAGTCGCTGGCGGAGGAGCGGCGGCGGCGGCGGCGGGGTTCACCGGTGGCATCCACCTCCGCCTCAGGCTCAACCGGGGGCGGAACCGCCTCCTTGGGGGGCGGCGTGATCGACACCGTGAGCGGGATTGGGGCCCCCTGGTCTGCATCACCAACCGACCCGGCGGCAGGCCGATCAGCGCCCAGGGAACCAGTCGCATACAAGGGGCTCCCGTCAATCACCACCGGGGCTGGGCCCGGCTCGGCGCGATCGCTGGATTTCACCGCCTGGCGCCCGCGACTACGGCCAACCCGGGCAGGAACGGCGGACCCTCCCCGTTCGTCCACCTCAGGGCCCTCAATCCCCCCGGCGCCCACAAGAACCGGAATGGGGGCGAAATCATCAACGGCAAAGGGGGTGATCTCCACCATGGCCGGTTCCCGGGTCACCGGCTCCCGGCTGGGGGCACTCACCGACACCGTGATCTCCTCGCGCTCCCTGCCATCGGAGCGACCTTCAGAGCGGCCTAGAGATTGGGAACTTGCTTGGGCATAAACACTGGCCTGGGCATAGGGGTTGGCCTGGTCAAAGGCACTGGCTGGGCCAGACCCACTGGCTTGAGCTGCGGACTCGCCGCTGCCACCGCGACCGCGGCGGCGCCGGCGGGAGCCAGAGGAGGCCAACTGCTGGCGGGCTTCCTCCAATACGAGCTCGGGATCCTCGCCGGGACGCACGACCCGCACCATCAGGTTGTCGCTGCTGGGGCTTGGGTCAAGCAGCAGGGCGGGGTTGAGACCCAACCAGCCGTAAACGAGCTCCTGATCGGGCTCCATCGTTACTGCCACCAGGTCAGGCTCCTGCCGGCGGCTGGGGGCGTCGCTGGAGCCGCCACCACTACTGGCACTGCTACTACTACTGCTACTGCTACTACTACTGCCGCCATAGGCGGACGTTTCGGTCGCAAACGCTGGCGCAGAAGTGGTTTCGAGGCTGGTGGTCTCGGGGAAATCGGAGCCGCCACGGCCACCGCGGCCACCGCGACGGCGGCGGCTGGAGGCATCGGCTGGGGCCACCGGGCTGGCCACCTCGGCCCGGGCAGAGGCGGCCGAACGCACCAGGCCCGTGGCGGTGGCCAGGGGTAGGAGCGAATCCGTACCCGGCAGCACGGCCACATGGCCGAGGCCGCCACAGCTAGGACAAGCCCGCCCAAACAGCTCGTAGATGTTCTGACCCTGGCGCTTACGGGTCAACTCAACCAGCCCAAGTTCGGTGAGCTGGGCAATTTGGGGCCGGGCCGTGTCGTGACGCACGGCCTGGGTGAAGTGCTCGAGCAGCTGCAGCTGATCGCGGCGTGACTCCATATCAATGAAGTCGATGATCACAACCCCACCGATGTTGCGCAGCTTCAGCTGGCGGGCAATCTCAATCGCCGCCTCACAGTTGGTCCACAACACCGTTTCGCGCGCATTCGCCGAGCGGGTGAAGGAGCCCGAGTTGACGTCGATCACGGTGAGAGCCTCAGTCGGCTCGATGATCACGTAGCCGCCCGAAGGCAGATCAACCCGGGGTTTGAGCGCATCGCGAATCGCGCCATGCACCCGGAAATGTTCGAGGATCTCGGTGTGGTCGCTGTGGTGCTCCACCACCAGGTTGGCTTGGTCGGCGCCGAGGAAGGCATTCACCCGACCCACGGCCTCGGCGGTATCGACGACAACGCGCACCACCTCCGGGTTGTAGAGATCGCGCAACACCCGATGGATGAAATCCTCATCGCGGTTGAGCAACACCGGCGGGCTAGCCGTTTCCGCCGCCTGCTGAATCGACTCCCACTGACGCAGGAGCATCTCCAGGTCATCGATCAGTAGCTCTTCGCTGACCGACTCGGCTTCGGTGCGGATCAGCAAGCCGGCGCCCGGGGGCTTGATCAACACCCCAAGGGCCCGCAGGCGGTTGCGTTCGTTTTCGCCGTTAATGCGGCGCGAGATCGTTACCCCCTGGCCGTGGGGCTGTAAAACCAGAAACCGCCCGGGCAAGCTCAGGTTGCCGGTCAGGCGGGGGCCCTTGGTGCCCGTGGGCTCCTTCATCACCTGCACGAGCACCTTCTGGCGCGGCTCCAGCAATTCGGTGATGGCGGCGGCCCCTTTCCTCAGGCGCAGGGGGCCCAGATCGGTGACATGAATAAAGCCATTCTTTTCGCCTTCACCAATATTGACAAAGGCAGCATCAATGCCGGGGAGAACATTTTCAACGGTGCCCAGGTACACATCACCAATCTGGTAACGGCCTTGGGCAACCACCAACTCATCAACCCGTTCGTCGTTGAGAACTGCAGCGATGCGCAGCTGCTCGGCGATGACGATCTGCTGGGGCATGGAAAATAGGGGGATGGCTCAGCGAACCTGAACCGGGGTAGCGGCAGCGCTCCTCAACAACGCTTTCGGGCCAGCGAACAAACCCCCGCAGGCGATGGCCTGGGGTCGGGGGGAGCTGGGGGCTGGGGCCAGGAAGCGGCTCAGGAGGGCAACCGGAATTTGTGGTTAGTGACGGATCAATGGGCTGGAATGGTGCTGCAGCGAAGCCGCAACGCCGACTCGCTAGGGCCTTGCCTTGACCGCAAGGTTCAGGCGTCAGCAAAAAAACAAGAATTCCAGGTCTGGATCAAACCCGTCTGGACGGCGTTGCAACCTTGGCTCTGAGGAAGCTCGGCTCTCAGGAAAGTTGATTCGAGAAAGCTGTTGCGGAGAAGGAAAGCAGACTCGGAGTTCTAGGAAGGACGGGTCTCGGAAACCGGTCGATCGAAGAATCCGCTGCAGCCCCACGGCCGTGTGTTCGCAAATTAGCACGGAGATCAGACCCCCGCTTTGAGCTCCAGGCAATCGCGACAGAAGCGGCGCATCAGCAACGGCTGCCCCAACCGGCCCGCAAACCAGTGCTGCAGCTGCTCGGGCCTCAAACTTCGGCCCAACCCATCAATCCGGGCCCCCACCCGAATGGTGGCGGCCGCGCCCTGGGGCGCCACCTCCAGCCAGGCCAGGACGCTGCGCAGGTCCCGTTGCCGCGGACGGCCCTTCTTATCGGTGTCGTCCCAGATCCACTGCGGCGCCGCCAGCAGGTCCGCTGCGGCCCTCTGCCAGGCCTCCGCCGACGGGGCGCTGGCGGCGGCCTCCTGGCCCGCTGGCAAGGACAATTCAGCTGGAGCTGGAGCCAGCTCCAAGGTCCAGCTGGCGGCAACCAACTCCTGGGAGAGGCTGGGTCCAGCCAGGGGCACCTCGACCACGGACTGGAGGTTGAACTCGCTTGTCACCTGGGCCTGCAGCCGCTGGCGCACCCAGGCAGGGTCCTGCCATTCGGCCATCTCCAGATCCATCCATTCCCCCTGGGCCTCGGCCCCGAGCGGCAGGGCCAGGGCGAACTGAAGCCTCGGCAAGGGGTGGAAGCCGCCGGTAAAGCTCACGGGCAGGCCGCTGCGGCGCAGGGCCCGCTCCAGCATCCGCACCAGATCGAGGTGGCTGAGCAGGCCCAGGCTGCCGGTCTTGGCAAAGCAGAAGCGCAGGCGCTGCACCCGTTCACTGTTGGGGGCCCGCTGGGGCCGCTGCTGGGGGATCTCTGGCGGCGGGATTACCACGTTGTGGCCCAAGTCCGGGCCGCAAACCCCGCAGTGGCTGCAGCCCTCAAAGGAGCAGTCGGGCACCACGGCCGCGGCCAGGGCCCGCTGCAGGTCTTCGGCTAGCCAACGCTTGTCGACGCCGGAATCGATGTGGTCCCAGGGCAGGGGCTGGGCGCAGAACGTCTCCAGGTCGGCCTCGCTCAGGGCCAGGGTTGTCGCCCATTCCCCCATCTCATGGGCCCGGTAGCGACCCCCCAAACCGGCCGCCTCAATCGCCCCGGTCCAGGCGGCGTAGGTGCGATCCGCGGCCTCAAACCAGGCATCGAGGCCGGCGCCAGCCCGCCAGGCCGCCTCGATCACGGCCGCCAGGCGCCGGTCGCCCCGGCCGACAAAGTCCTCCATCGCCGAGAGGCGCCCATCACTCATGTTCGTTTTGATGCCGCGCAGGGGCCGCAACGCGGCCCGTAGCAAGGCCTGACGGCGCCCAAATTCCGCCGTACTGACGCTGTGCCACTGGAAGGGGGTGTGGGGCTTGGGCGTGAAATTGCTGATCGTGAGATTCAGCTCCAGGCGGCCCAGGTCGCCACAATCCCGCTGCAGATTGCGGCAGGTTTCGGCAATGCCGAGCACGTCGGCGTCGGTCTCACCGGGCAGGCCGACCATGAAATAGAGCTTGATCTTGCGGTAGCCGTTCTCCATCGCCGTGCGAATGCCGCGCAGCAGCTCCGCGTCGGTGAGCCCCTTGTTGACGATGTCGCGCAGGCGCTGGCTGCCGGCCTCCGGCGCAAAGGTGAGGCCGGCCTTGCGGGTGCCGCCGAGGATGTGGGCGATGTTTTGGTCAAAGCGATCCACCCGCTGGCTGGGCAGGGTGAGGGACACGTTCTTGTCGGCAAGGCGATTGCGCAGTTCCACCCCCACCGCCGGCAGGGCCAGGTAGTCGGAGCAGCTGAGCGAGAGCAGGGAAAAGTCGCTGTAGCCGGTGCGCTCCATGCCGGTTTCGATCGCCTCGATCACCGCTTCCGGCTCCACATCCCGGGCCGGGCGGGTGAGCATGCCCGGCTGGCAGAAGCGGCAGCCGCGGGTGCAGCCGCGGCGGATCTCCACGGTGAGCCGGTCGTGCACCGTCTCGATATGGGGCACCAGACCCATGGCGTAGTGGGGCATGGGGGTGGCGGTGCGCCGCAGCACCCGCCTGGGGATCCCCGGCAGGAGCGGTTCAAGGCTGACGCCATCGGCGCCGGGGCCGTAGAGGGCCGGCACGTACACCCCCGGCACCTGGGCCAGGTCGAACAGCAGCTGGCTACGGCTGAGGCCGGCCGCCTTGGCTTCGGCCACCACCAGGCCGATCTCGGGCAGCAGCTCCTCGCCATCGCCGAGGGCAAAGAAATCGAAGAAGGCGGCAAAGGGTTCCGGGTTGCTGGTGGCCGTGGGCCCGCCGGCAAAGATCAGGGGCGGCGCCGCCGGATCACTGAGGGGCAAATCACCCCGCTCGCTAGCGCGCAGGGGCACCTGGGCCAGGTCGAGCATGGCCAGGATGTTGGTGGCCCCCAGTTCGTAGCTGAGGCTGAAGCCAAGAAGGTCGAAGGCGGGTAGGGGCCGGCGGCTCTCAACGCCAAACAGGGCCTCACCGCGGGCCTTCAAGCGCTCAGCCAGGTCGGGCCCGGGCAGATAGCTGCGATCGCAGAGCTGGCCGGGAACAGCGTTGAGGATCGAATAGAGAATGATGTGGCCCAGGTTGCTGGCGCCCACCTCGTAGATCTCGGGGTAGGTGAGGGCCCAGCGCACCCGGGCGGCCTGCCAATCGCGCGGCTCCACCCCGAGCTCATTGCCCAGGTAGCGCCCGGGCCTAGCGATGCTTGGGTCCACTAGGGCCGCAAAGTCCACGGGCCGATCCCAGGCCCTGGGGCTGGCAATCGCGGTCCGGTCCGGGGTCGGCGTTAGCGAAGCGGAGCGGGAGCCAACGGACACAACGGGGACGCGAGCGGGCCTGGGCTCGATCGTATGGGCTCCGGTTGCCGCCCGGGCCGCTCGCCATAGGACAATCCCGCCATCAGTACCCAGCGGATCGCCCCGCCCCCTTGATGGTCCAGGTCAACGGCAACTACCTCAAGCTCAAAGCGGGCTACCTATTCCCAGAAATCGGCCGCCGGGTCAAGGCCTTCAGTGAGGCCAACCCCCAGGCGCCGATCATTCGCCTCGGCATCGGCGATGTGACCGAGCCCCTGCCCGAGGCCTGCCGCACCGCCATGAAGGCGGCCATCGATGCCATGGGCACCCGCGAGGGCTTCCACGGCTATGGCCCCGAACAGGGCTACCTGTGGCTGCGCGAGGCCATTGCCAACCACGACTTCCAGGCCCGCGGCTGCACGATCACGGCCGAGGAGATCTTCGTCTCCGATGGCTCCAAGTGCGATAGCAGCAACATCCTCGACATCCTTGGCGAGGGCAACCGCATCGCCGTGACCGATCCGGTCTATCCGGTGTATGTGGACAGCAACGTGATGGCGGGCCGTACCGGTGACGCCGATGGGGCCGGCCGCTACGGCGGCCTCACCTACCTGCCAATCACGGCCGATAACGGCTTCACCGCCGAGATCCCCGCGGAACCGGTGGACCTCATCTACCTCTGCTTCCCCAACAACCCCACCGGCGCCGTGGCCAGCAAGGCCCAGCTTCAGCAGTGGGTGGACTACGCCCGCGCCCATGGCGCCCTGATCCTGTTCGATGCGGCCTACGAGGCCTTCATCCAGGACCCCGAACTCCCCCACTCCATCTACGAAATCGAGGGGGCACGGGAGTGCGCCATTGAGTTCCGTTCCTTCTCCAAGAACGCCGGCTTCACCGGCACCCGCTGCGCCCTCACCGTGGTGCCCCGGGGCCTGATGGGCCGCACCGCCACGGGCGAAGCCGTGGAGCTCTGGACCCTCTGGAACCGGCGCCAATCCACCAAGTTCAACGGCGTCAGCTACATGGTGCAGCGGGGCGCCGAGGCCGTGTATTCGCCGGAGGGCCAGGCCCAAGTGAAGGCCCTTGTGGCCTTCTACATGGAGAACGCCGCGATTATTCGCCGGGAACTGGCCAGCGCCGGCCTGGAGGTGTTCGGCGGCGAGCAGGCCCCCTACGTGTGGGTGAAAACGCCAGCGGGCCTGGATTCCTGGGGCTTCTTCGACAAGTTGCTCCAGCAGGCCCATGTGGTCGGCACCCCGGGCAGTGGCTTCGGGGCCGCCGGCGAGGGCTACTTCCGCCTCTCGGCCTTCAACAGCCGCGCCAACGTGGACGAGGCGATGGGGCGGATCAGGGCCGCCCTGGCCGCCTGAAGCCAGGGCCTGCAGCACCGTGAGCCATACCACCCGGGGAATGACCCGGGCCATCCCTACAGTTGGGGACCCGAACGGACGGAAACGGCCATGACCGTGGCTGCGCAGTCAATGACGAGCTCCCCAGGCAGAAGCCCCGGCGGAGCGGCCGTGATGGAGAAGCAAACCGAGCGGGTGCGCAAGCTGTCGCCCCGCTACAAGGTGTTGCTGCATAACGATCCGGTTAACTCGATGGAATACGTGGTCTCCACCCTGCGCCAGGTGGTGCCCTCCCTCAGTGAGCAGGACGCCATTGCCGTGATGCTGGAAACCCACAACACCGGCGTGGGCCTGGTGATCGTCTGCGACATCGAACCGGCAGAGTTCTATTGCGAAACCCTCAAGGCCAAGGGCCTAACCAGCACGATTGAGCCCGAATGCTGATGGCGGCCGCCGCCAGGCCGGGTAGGCCGCCCATCCCCTGGTGGGGGACCCTGCTCTATCCAGCCACGTTGGTGGCCCTGTTCCTTGGCTGCCAAGGGCTAGCTGGGCTCGTCGGCATTGGCGAAGGCCAACGGGCGAGCCTGGCGGCCATCCCGGCGGTGTTGGCCCTGGTCGTGAGCCTGCCGCAGCGGCTGAAACGGCAGTGGGGTGAAGCCGATCCCTGGCGCAGCCTGGGGGTGGTCGGCCCCTGGCCAGCGGCGCTCCAGGCCCTGCTGCGGGGCCTGCTCAAGGCGGCGGCCCTGCTGGCCCTAGTCGTGATTGGCCTGCAATCGGCCGGAGCGCTCAGCTGGCCGCTGCAAACCTCTGCCGCCGTGCTGCTCAATGGCCTGGTCCTGGCCCTGGGGGTGGGCTTTGCCGAGGAGCTTCTCTTTCGCGGTTGGCTGCTGGGGGAACTCGGGCTGCAACTGGGGCGCCAGCGGGCTCTCTGGCTCCAGGCCGCCCTTTTCAGCCTGGTGCACACCCGCTTCAATCTGCCGCTACTGCCCCTCCTGGGACTGCTAGGTGGCCTGCTGCTGCTGGGCCTGGCCCTTGGCCTGCAACGCCGGTCCGATGGGGGCCTGCTGTGGGGTGCCCTTGGACTGCACGGCGGCCTGGTGGGCGGCTGGTTTGTGCTCAACCAGGGGCTGATCGCCCTGCAACCGGGCACCCCAAGCTGGCTGAGTGGGCCTGCCAACCCGATCGGCGGCGGGCTGGGTTGGCTGGGGCTGGGGTTGCTGCTCTGGGCCCGGCGACGCTGGTGGAGCGCCTAGCGTCACCCGGCCCTTCCAGCTCCAGCTGGCACCTGCTGCTATCGCGTAGCGGTGGCAAGGGCTTTGCGCCCTTCCAAGGGAGCCTGAAGGGCCTCCTCCAGGGGGGCCTGCCCGTAGTCCCGTTCCAACAGATCCATCACCGTGCGGCCGAAATCGCCTGGGTTGCGTTCAAAGGCCTCCAGGCAAATACGGCCGAAGGTGCTGCCCATCGGTTCCGGGTTCCAAAGCAACTGGCGGGCTGTCCAGGGCATCATGCTCATCGGGTTGTAGCCGGGCTTGATCAGGCCCTGGTCAAAGCCGTATTGCTCCAGGTGGGTGTGGGGCTGCAGCCCAATAAAGAAAATCGCCGGCTCCACCTTGTCGGCGCCAAAAATGCGCTCCAGTTCACGGTGATAGGCCACGGTCTGGCGGATCGTTTCGGGGCGCTCATCGATCACATTGAAGGAGTAGTTCACCGACACATGCTCCCGGAACCCGGCCCGGGCCAGTAGGCGACAGTTCTCCAGCACGGTGCGCAGGTTGTAGCCCATGCGCATCTTGCGCACGAGCTCCTGGGAGCCCGAGGTGATGCCGATCTCGAAATAGTCCATGCCGGTGGTCACCATCAGCTCGGCCAGTTCGGCATCGAGGTTGTCGGCGCGGATATAGGCCGCCCAACGGATATCGGTCCAACCCTGGGCCAGCACTGCCCGCAACAACTCCTTGGCGTCCTCGATGTAGCGGCGGGCCGGGATGAACTGGGCATCGGTGAACCAAAAACCGCGCACCCCCTTGGCATAGAGCTGGGCCATCTCGGCGATCACCTCCGCCACCGGGTTGACCCGCACCGCCTTGCCCTCCACCACGGTGTAGACGCAATAACAGCAATTGTGGGGACAGCCCCGTTTCGTCTGCACGCCGACGTAAAAATCGCCGCCATCGAGGTACCAGTCGAGCTGGGGCCAGATCTCGGCGATATAGCCGTAATTGCAGGCGCTTTTCTCAATGCCGGCTGGCTGCTCATGGATGAGCCCCGGCCGGGGCTCATCCCCCGCCAGGAAGCAGCGCTCTAGGGCCAGGGAGTCCCCGCGGATCAGCTTCTCGAGCAGGGGTTCCCCCTCCCCCACCGACACCACCGTGCCGCGGGGCAGCTTGCGGCCCAACTGTTCATAAAAGACGCTCACGGCGCCGCCCCCCAACACGGCCTGGGCCTGGGGCTGGAAGCGTCGAGCCCGGCGCAGCCCGCGGCGCACCAGGCGCAGGTTGCGCCAGAGCTCGCCATAGAAGGAGGCCATCAGGCCGAGGCCGCCGAGGGCACCCCGCAACCGTTTCAGCGGATTGCGGGCGTAAAAGACCTCAAAGGAATGCTGCAGAGGATTGCCCCCACGGCCATCCACCGGCGCATAGATCTGGATGTCCCGCCAGGAGAACACCAGCAGGCTGGGACGAAAGGCCTCCACCGTGGCCAGCAGCACCCGATCCACGTCCAGAAGGGGCACGGCGGCCAGATCAAGGATCCGCTGGGGGATCTCCGGGAAACACTTATGGATGTGATCGGCCAGATACACGGGGCCGATCGGGAAAATGGGGTTGCAGGGCAGGCGCACCAGCAGCACCCGGTGAGCACTCACGGTGAGAACGCTGCGGCGGACGTGGACGCTAACAACTAGAACCCCAGGCCAGGGCCCTAGCGATGGCGGGGATCAAACCCAGGCGGAGCCAGGGGATCCACCCAGACGGAGCCAGGGACCCAGCCGGCGCTAGCCGGCCAATCCGATGAGGCCTTCCTCACATCCCGCAATCTTCTGTTACAGTGACGCAGGCGATGGCCGGTCGGGTTCCCGACCTGCGGGTTTCCCCTCTACGGGTTTCCGTAAAACCGTTGTCCTACTTACCGCTCCATTCGGAGCACACCTTCCCCGTTCTTATGACCACCA
>NSII01000226.1 GCA_002737305.1 Synechococcus sp. Baikal-G1 | reverse complement strand
TTCTTCGTTTTTGTGGGTTCGTTTAAGCCCCTTCTGCCTGGACGCAACTGGGGCAGACGGCCCGCACATTGAGAACGCATTCGAGCAGGCGAAAGCCATGCAAGCCGGCGGCCCGTTCGCCGGCTTGGAGCACGTCGTGGCTTTCAAATTCTTCGGTTTGGCCGCAGCGCACGCAGACCAGGTGGTGGTGGTCCCGGTTGGTGTCCCCGGCTAGCTCGAAGCGCCGGCCACCATCGGGGAGTTCGAGTTCCTGCAGGAGTTGCATCGAACTGAGCAGGCGCAGGGTGCGGTACACCGTTGCCAGGGAGACCTTCTCCTCGCCCTTGAGCAGCCGTTGATGCACCTCTTCGGCGCTGAGGTGGCTGCCTTCGCCGATGCGCTCGAACAGGCCCAGTACCCGTTGGCGTTGGGGTGTCAGCCGTTGTCCCCGGCTATTGAGGGAGGTGCGCAGGGCCTCCGCTTGGGGGTTGGCGGCAGTCACGGTAGGGGGGGCGGCCAAGGGGAGTTAGGGGGTAGGGAGTTAGGGGGATCGCGGCGATCGGGGCCGGGGCAGAAGCCATGGGGCGCCGAGCCCCCGCCAGTTGTTCTCAATAGTAGTTGCAATTGCGAACATCTGTCGTCCGGGTTGGGGCTGGTGGGCCCCTGGGCGCAGCCAGCGATGGATCCAGATCACGGCCCCCAATGCGAGCGACGCTGGTAACAGCGGTTCCTAGGACACCCGCCCGATTGATAAGGACATCACGGCCGTGATGGCGGTGCCTTCCCGGGTGAACTCACGACGTTTCTTGGCTTAAAAGGCCCCGTCCGCTGGCGCTAAACTGTAGTTGTGTTCCCGAAAAAGCCGCAGATCAGCGAAGACCACGCCAGCCTCAAAGAGGCTGGCTCTGCTGGCTTTTACGGCTACCAGGCCAGCTTGCCGGCCTGCTGACACCCGCAAGGGCCGATTGCTGGCCAGCGCTTCTACCGAATCGGCCTTGACCAGGCCCTGCGCCAGGCCGCTAAGCAGGGTTGTGTTGCCCAACTTTGCAGGGGCTTAGCCATTGATTGGGCTGGCTAGTTGAGCCTTAGTGGTGCTACGTTAAAGACCTAATCAACCCTTCCGCCCTCCCTAGTAAGCGCGCCCTGTTGTGCCCAAATTCCAACAGACCGCCCTGCAACTGACGGTCAACGAGGCGGTTGATCGGCTTCTGCGCTGGGCCGTCAATCCTTGGCGGCGCCTATCGTTGCTGGTGATTGTGCTTTTGGGGGCCTATTTCATCGGTACGGCTCTCTCAACGCTCACCTCCACCTCCGGCTTTTCGGAGCCCTTGGCGGCCCTGTTGCCCGTGGGCTTGATTGAGTTGGCCGTGCGCTGGCGCCGCTCCCTGATCCGCCAAACGGGCGACAAGCTTGGCCTGCAATTGCTTGATATGGCCCGCATCGGCCTGCTCTATGGCCTGCTAATGGAAGGGTTCAAGATCTTGTAGCCCGCAGGCGCTCCTGCCGCCCAAGAGGTATCCCTGGGGTCCATTAAAAAAGGGGAGCCAGAGGCGCCCCTTCCCTGCAATGGGCAGACCCGGCTGATCGCTCAGTCCGATCTGCCTGAATCATCAAGCTCAGGCGGCAACAGCCGTCTTGGCATCGAGCACGCCCTTGGCATAGAGGCCGGAGTAGTAGTTGATGTCACGCTGCTTGATCTTGGAGGCGTTGCCGGCACACCAGAACTGCTGGTAGCGATCGAGGCACACCTGCTTCATGTAGGCCCGGGCGGGCTTGTTGAAGTGGCGGGGATCGAAGTTGGCGGGATCTTTGGCGGCCGCTTCGCGCACGGCGGCGGTGAAGGCGAGGCGGTTGTCGGTGTCGATGTTCACCTTGCGCACGCCATTACGGATGCCTTCCTGGATTTCTTCCACGGGCACGCCGTAGGTCTCAGGAATGGCGCCGCCATACTTGTTGATCATGTCCAGCCATTCCTGGGGAACGGAGCTGGAGCCATGCATCACCAGGTGGGTGTTGGGCAGGGCCTTGTGGATTTCGGCAATGCGGCTGATCGCCAGCACTTCGCCCGTGGGCTTGCGGGTGAACTTGTAGGCGCCGTGGCTGGTGCCGATGGCAATCGCCAGGGCATCGACGTTGGTTTTGGCAACAAAATCAGCCGCTTCAGCCGGGTCGGTGAGCAGTTGGGAATGGTCGAGCTTGCCATCGAAACCGTGGCCGTCTTCGGCCTCACCCATGCCGGTTTCCAGGGAGCCGAGGCAACCGAGTTCGCCCTCAACGCTCACGCCGATGGCGTGGGCCACATCCACCACTTCCTTGGTGACGCGGACGTTGTAGTCGTAGCTGGCGGGGGTTTTGGCGTCGGCTTCCAGGGAACCATCCATCATCACCGAGGTGAAGCCGTTGGCGGCGGCGCCGAAGCAGGTGGCGGGGCTGTTGCCGTGGTCCTGGTGCATCACCACCGGGATGTCTGGATAGGTTTCAACCGCCGCCAGGATCAGGTGACGCAGGAAATTTTCGCCGGCATACTGGCGAGCACCGCGGGACGCCTGCAGGATCACCGGGCTATCGGTCTCGGAGGCAGCCTCCATGATCGATTGGACCTGCTCCAGGTTGTTGACATTGAAGGCAGGGATGCCGTAGCCGTTCTCAGCGGCGTGGTCAAGCAGCAGCCGAAGCGGAACGAGCGCCATGGAAAAACCTCGCGGAGGTGGAAGACGGGTGGGGGGCCTTGGGGCCTGCCAGGCGTCAGGGCATCGAACCGATGGCCCTGGCTAGGACTGGCCGAGACTCTACCCGCTCACCCAGGCGCTATTGGCCCCCGGCCCGGACCAGTTTTGGGCTAGGGGCCGGGGCCTTCTGGGGGGGTCGGTTTGAGGAGATTGGATCAACCTCGGGGGCTGCGGATGGGGCCGTGGAAGCGAAGACTTGGGGTCTTAACCCGCCGCCGATGGGTTGCGACAGGCGCGATCCGGCGGGAGTTAGGGGCGCAGCCGCAGGCCATCCCTGGCGGAGCGCAGGGCTAGATCGCAGCAGGCCTGGCTCAGGACTGCTTCTGAGAGGCCCGGCACCATCGGCTTGCCCTCGCGCACGGCCGAGGCCCAGCCGTGCAAGATCCGCTGCACGGGGGCGACGCGGCCATCGACCCAGGTGCGCTCAAAGGCCAGCTGGGGGTCGGGTTCTAGGAGTTGGAGGCCCTCTCCAGGTCGGGCTTGCCAGAGCTGGAAGCCATGCACGTAGTCGCTTTGGTTGGAGGAGCCCAGCACCAGGCTGCCTTCGCTGCCGTAAATCTCGATCCAGTACCCCCGCCCCGGCCGTGCCACCGAGGCCAGGCTCACCTGGGCTGGCACGCTCTGGCCGCTGGCGGTTCCCAGGTTGACTTGCACCAAGGCGATGTCTTCGGCATCGACCGGGGCCATGGCCGGCTCCTGACCCGGGGCCGCCCCGGTTTCGGCGCCCTTGCCTTTGGCCAGGGGCCGCTCGGTAATGGCCGTGCTGCAGGTGGCGCTGAGTTCGCGGGTGGGGCCAATCAGCCAGTGCAGGGTGTCGAAGGCGTGGGTGCCAAGGGCCCCGAGGACGCCTCCGCCTCCGCTGCGTTGGGAATACCAGCTCCAGGGCCGCAGCGGATCGGCGCGGCTGCCCATCAGCCAGTCGAGTTTCACCAGCCAGGGGGTGCCGATCGCCCCTTGGTGCAGCAGGGCTGCGAGCTGCTGAAAGAGGGGCACGGCCCGGTATTCAAAATCCACCCCCACGCACAGCCCGGCCGCCAAGGCCAGCCGCTGTAATTCCTGCACCTGGTCCGCGTTCAAGCCCACCGGTTTCTCCAGCAGCAGGTGTTTGCCGGCGGCCATCGCCGCCTTGGCCAAGTCAAAACGGGGCCCAGGTGGGGTGGCGATCACCACCGCTTCGATGCTCGGGTCGGCCAGCAGGGCGTCGAAATCGCTGAAGCCCGGCAGGCCGCTGGCGGCGCAGGCTTTCTCCAGGCGCTCGCGGCGGGGGTGCCAAAGGGCCATTGGTTCGGTGAGCGCACAGGCCGCCAGGGCCGGCAGGTGCACCTGTTCGCCGAAGCCCAGGCCCGCCACTGCTACCCGAAGCGGGGCGGCCCTGCCCGGGACCGCCCTGGGGTCGGGCTGGCTGTCGATGGCCGATGGGCTCGAGGTCACCGGGAGGCGAGCAGTTGGTCTCCAGCCTCACAGACCGCCTGGACCACCGCCTCCATCAGGCCATCGCCGGCCACCGGCTGCCAGCTGGCCCGCCATTGGGGGATGCCATTGATCGAGGTATCCCTCATCAACGCCTGGTCGCAGTCGATCTCGGAGACGTAGAGCTCGCTGCTGGGTTGGCGGGGGCGCCGCTCTGGGGTGACAGCAGCGTCTTGGTTTGGAGCGGGCCCAATGGAGTCAGCCTCGGCGGCGGCTTGGAAGCGGCTTAAGACCGTGAGGGTGCCCTCCTTGCTCAGGCGCAGGCTTCCCCGATCCCACCATTGGCGACCCGCTTCGCTGGCGGGCACCTCCTGCCACTCCACCGGGCCGGCCCAGGCTGGTTGGGGCTGGAGCCCGGCCAAGGGCAGCATCACCGTTAGCGCTAGAACCAGGGCCAGCGCCAGGCGCAAGCCCTGGCCCCACCCCCTAGTCCGGTTCATGGGGCCACCGTTGGGACGGCGCCAGCGGCCACCCGGGGACGGACGCCATGGAGCCGCAGCAGGCCAGCCAGGGTTGCCTTCAATTTCGGCCGGGCAATGATGAAATCGACAAAGCCGTGTTCCTGCAGGTATTCGGCCGTTTGGAAGCCGTCGGGCAGTTTTTCACGCAGGGTCTGTTCAATCACCCGGCGGCCGGCAAAGCCGATCAGGGCCCGGGGTTCGGCCAGGATCAGGTCGCCGAGCATGGCAAAACTGGCCGTGACGCCGCCAGTGGTGGGGTGGGTGAGCAGGGGGATATAGAGCAGTTCGGCCTGGCGGTGGCGCTCTAGGGCGCCGGAGATTTTGGCCATTTGCATCAGGCTGAGCATCCCCTCCTGCATGCGCGCCCCGCCCGAGGCGCAGACAATCAAAACCGGCATCGCCTGGGCTGTGGCGGTTTCGATCAGGCGGGTGAGTTTCTCGCCCACCACCGAGCCCATCGAACCGCCCATGAAACTGAAATCCATGGCCCCGATCGCCAGGGGCAGACCTTCGATCCGGCAGAGGCCTGTGCTCACCGCATCCTTGAGGCCGGTGGACTGCTGGGTGTCGCGGATGCGATCGGCGTAGCTGCGGCGATCCTTGAAGCCGAGCGGATCGGTGGGCGAGAGCTCCAAATCGAGGGGCTCAAAGCTGCCCGGATCAGCGATTAGGGCAATGCGAGTGGCGGCATCGATGCGGTGGTGGTGGCCGCAGTTGCTGCACACACTCGCATTGGCAAGCAGATCTTTGCGGTACACCACCAGGGCGCATTCGGGGCATTTGCTCCAGAGGCCGTCGTCTTCGCTGGCCTCCTGGCTGGAGCGCACCAGCGGGGCGTTCTTGCGGCGATCGGCAAACCAGTCGAAGAGCGACACGGAGCTAGCAGGAAACGGCAGTGGGTTGATGGCTAGGCGCTCCCGGGCTCGGGTGTCGCCGTCGTCACCTCATTAAAGGCGGCCGCCCCCGAAGGCAGCGCCCAGCAGCTGGCCCCACCAAGGGGCACCGCCGATCCACACGGCCAGGCCCCCCGCCGCCAGGTAGGGGCCGAAGGGGAAGGGTTGGCCCCGCTTCAGCCGGCCGACCAGCATCAAGGCGCTGCCCAGCAGGGCGCCACTGAGGAAGGCAAGGAACACGGCCAGGGCCATGGCGTAGAGCCCCAGCCAGGCCCCGAGCAGGGCCGTCAACTTGGCATCGCCCAGGCCCAGGGCCGGTTTGCCCATCAGCTTCTCGGCCAGGGCGCTCAGCCCCTCCATGGCTAGCAGGCCCGCGGCGGCGGCGATTAGGTGATCCAGCAGTTGGGCACCGCCGACGGCCGCCCCCTGGCGGTAGCCGGCGATGGCGGTGAGGACCAGGCCCAGCACCAGGCCCCAGCGGCACAGGGGTTCCGGCAGCCAGAGGTGGTCAAGATCGATCAGCACCATGGGCAGCAGCAGGCTGGCCAGGAGCCAGCCGGCTGCCACGAGCCACCAGTCGATCGGGCCGCCCCCGAGCCAGGAGAGGGCGGCAGCCCCGGCGCTGGAACCCCCCAGGGCGGGCGAAGCGTGGGGCCCCATTAGGGGCGGAGTGGCCAGGAGCACGGCCACCCAGAGGCCGGCGCAGAGCAGCTCCACGGCCGGGTAGCGGGGGCTGATCGGGGCGCCGCAGTGGCGGCAGTGGCCCCCCAGGGCCAGCCAGCCGAGCACGGGAATGTTCTCGAACCAGGCCAGGCGCGTGCCGCAGTGGGGGCAGTGGCTGGGGGGCAGCACCACCGATTCCTGGCGCGGCAACCGCCAGGCCACCACATTGAGGAAGCTGCCCACGCAGGCGCCCATCAGGGCCACACCGATGGCCAGCAGGGCGAACCCCGGGCGCGTGGGGTCCAGGCCTGTGGGATCTCGGATCGGTGCCCCCGCGGTGGCCAGCAGCGGCAGGGCGCTTGCCACTCCAGAGAGACCAACCCCCAGGCGATCCAGGCCCGTCAGGCCCCAGGTGGCAACTCCCCAATCCATCCCAGTCATGCGAACGATCGCCGGCCGGCCATGGCCGGGGCTGTGACCTGCATCCTGCTGCCGGCGCGGGCCCCTGGCACCCCTTCAGCCATCCCGTTCACCCCCAGACACGCTCAGATCCCCTCCCGCCCAGGCGAGCGGAAGGGGGGGCGCGGGCTGCGGGGCCGCGCCCTGCCGCCCCGGATCAGATCGAGGGGCACAAATTGCTCATCTGGCAGCAGCACCGGCACCTCAAACACGGCCCGGCCCAGCTCCCCCTGGCCGGCCAGCACGATGCCAATCGGTTCACCCCCGCAGGGGCAGTGCTCCAGGTAGGTGAAATAAATGCGGCGGGCGCGGCCGATCAGGTCGCCACTGTTGATCCGATCCCAGCGCAAAGGGCTTTTCAAGGGTGAACCTTGAAAAGCCCCCGCGGCCCCAATCACAAAGGATGGGACGGATCGTTTCGGTGGGAGAGCTGAAGCCGTGACCGGGTCCGCCGGATCGACCCAGCGTAGGGGCTCAGGAGAGTGACTTCTTCTCTTCGATCATCCGATGGATCACCGGAGTGAGAATCAGCTCCATGGCGAAGCCCATCTTGCCGCCGTTGACCACGATCGAGGTGGGGCTGGACATGAAGGAGTCGTGGATCATGTCGAGCAGGTAGGCGAAGTCGATGCCCCACTTCTCGCGGGCTCCCTTGCGGAAGTGGATGATCACGAAGCTCTCATCCGGCGTGGGGATGTTGCGGATGATGAACGGGTTGGCCGTGTCCACGGTTGGCACCCGCTGGAAGTTGATGTCCGTGCGGCTGAACTGGGGGCAGATGTGGTTGATGTAATCCGGCATGCGGCGCAGGATCGTGTCCACGGTCGCCTCGGCCGAATAGCCCCGCTCGGCGTTGTCGCGGGCGATCTTCTGGATCCACTCCAGGTTGACGATCGGCACCACGCCCACCAGCAGGTCAGCCAGGCCAGCCACGTCGTAGCCGTCACCGACGACGCCGCCATGGAGGCCTTCGTAGAAGAGCAGGTCGGTGCCACCAGGAATGGTTTCCCAGGGGGTGAACTGGCCCGGGTTGAGGGCGGTGCCGAGGCGCTGGTTGTGTTCGGCGGCTTCTTCGAGCGAGTGCAGGTAGTAGCGCTTGTCGCCGCTGCCGGTCTCGCCATAGGCCTGGAACAGGTCGCCCAGCTTGTCGAACAGGTTGGCCTCGGGGCCGAAGTGGGAGAAGTTTTCGCCCTTGGCCAGGGCGTCGGCCATGGCCACCTTCATCTCGGCCCGCTCAAAGCGGTGGTAGCTATCGCCTTCGACCACGGCGGGGGTGATGCCTTCGCGCTTGAAGATCTGCTCAAAGGCGCGCTTAACGGTGCTGGTCCCTGCGCCAGAGGAACCGGTAACGGCGACAACCGGGTGACGCTTCGACATCGGCGCAGGGGGAAGAAAACAGGAGGTGAGTTTGGCAGGTCGCAGGGCCAGGCCCCGATCGGCTGCGGGCCGGCCAAGGATTAGGCCGCTAGGGCCGCCAGCAGTTGCTCGCCCATGGCCTGGCAGCCCAGCTGCACGCAGCCAGGCGCCATCAGGTCGCCGGTGCGATAGCCGGCATCGAGCACCGTGTCCACCGCCGATTCCAGGGCTAGGGCCGCCGCCTCCTGCTTGAGGCCCACCCGCAGCAACATGGCGGCGCTCAGCACCATCGCCATCGGGTTGGCCTTGTCCTGGCGGGCGATGTCGGGGGCGGAGCCATGGATCGGCTCAAACAGGCCCGGCCCCTCGCTGCCCAGGGACGCCGAGGGCAACATGCCGATCGAGCCGGTGAGCATGGCGGCCTCGTCGCTGAGGATGTCGCCGAACAGGTTGCTGGTTAGCAGCACGTCGAATTGGCGGGGCGCCCGCACGAGCTGCATGGCGGCGTTGTCCACGTACATGTGGCTGAGCTCCACGCCCGGATAGCTCTGGCCCATAGCCACGACCCGGTCGCGCCAGAGCTGGCTCACGTCCAGCACATTGGCCTTATCCACTGAGCAGAGCCGGCCGCCCCTAGCCACCGCTATGTCGAAGCCCACCTTGGCGATCCGGTCGATCTCGTAGTCGAAGTAGGCCATCGTGTTGAAGGCGCGCACCTGGCCATCGGCCTCGATGCGCCCCTTGGGGGTGCCGAAGTACACGCCGCCGGTGAGCTCGCGCACCACCATCAAATCCACTCCTTCGATCACCTCGCGTTTCAGGCTGCTGGCGTCCACCAGGGCCGGCAAAATCTTGACCGGGCGCAGGTTGGCGAACAGGCCCATGCCGGAGCGCAGGCCGAGCAGGCCGGTTTCGGGGCGCTGCTCCCGCGGCAGGCTGTCGTATTGGGGCGAGCCGATCGCCGCCAGCAACACCGCATCGGCGGCCTTGCACGCCGCCAGGGTGCTGGCGGGCAGGGGTTCGCCGCAGGCATCAATGGCGGCGCCGCCGATCGGCTGCTCGTCGTAGCTGAGGCTGAAGCCATGGCGGCCGCTGACCGCATCGAGCAGCTGGCGGGCCACCGCCGTGATTTCCGGGCCGATGCCGTCGCCGCTTAGAAGCGTGATCCGGTAGCTCGTCATCACAGGAGGGCCGGCGGCGCCGGAACCAGGGGGCAGCTCGCGAGGTTACTGGCCGCCCTGGGGCTCACTCGCCTTGGTTTTTGAGCTGGCGCAGGCTACGGGCCATGTCGGGCAGCTTGTTGAACACGGCCGAGCAGCGCAGCCAGAGGCGGTTGGGGATGGCGGGGTAGCCACTCACCACCTCGCCGGCGGCCACATCGCCGTGGATGCCGGATTTGGAGGAGGCAATCGCCCGATCGCCGATCGTGGCCCGGTTGGCCACCCCCACCTGGCCGGCCAGGATTACGCCATTACCCAGCTTGGCGCCGCCGGCAATGCCCACCTGGGCTGCTAGGGCGCAGCCCCGCCCGGTCACCACCCCATGGCCGATGTGCACCAAGTTGTCGATCTTGGTGCCGGCGCCGATGCGGGTTTCGCCCACCGAGGGCCGGTCGATCGTGCTGCCGCAGCCCACCTCCACCCCCTCTTCCAGCACCACCAGGCCGGTTTGGGGCATCTTGCGCCAGCCACTGGCCGTGGGCACAAAGCCAAAGCCCTCCGAGCCCACCACGGCATTGGAGTGGACAACGCAGCCCGCGGCCAGCCGGCTGCCGGGATGGAGCACGGCGCCGGCGTGGAGCTCACAGCCTTCGCCCACCTCCACATCGCCGTAAATCACGACGCCGGGATGGAGGATTGAGCCGGCGCCGATGCGGCTGCCCGCCGCCACCACCCCATGGGCGCCGATATGGACGCCCGCTGCAACGACGGCCCCCGGTTCGACCACGGCGCTGGCATGGATGCCGGCGGCTGGACGCAGGCGGGGATAGAGGGCATCGAGGGCTTCGGCAAAGGCCAGGCGCGGATTGCGCAGGGCCACCCAGGCCAGGCCCTGGCCCGTGGCCTGCTCCTGCAGCTCCGGGTCCTGGGGGATCAGCAGGGCGCTGGCCCTGCAGCCGGCCAGGGCCGCCGCCAGGGCGTGGCCGGGCTCCAGAAAACTGAGTTGGCCCGATGCCGCCTGGTCCAGGGCCGCGGCGCTGCTGAGTTCGGGGTCACCCGCCAGGTGCCGGGGGGTGGATTCCTGCAGCTCCCCCAGCTGGATGAGCAGGTCGCTGAAGCGCATGGCCGGGCTCGACTGGGCTGGCGCGGATGCTACGGCCGCGGACCCTCCAGGCCCAGTCGCTTTTGCGGGCTTCAGGAGTTGGGGCTGGGCGGATCGGCCGGCTCAGGGGCCCGGTTCTGGGGCTGCCTGGCTGGTGGTCAACACCAGCTGGTCGCGGTGCACCACCGCATCGCCCACCGCTCCGAGCCGCTGCCGCACCGCCTCGCTGCTCTGGCCCAGCACCTGGATCAATTCCTCGCTGCCGAGGGCCGTTAGGCCCCGTCCCAGTTCGCGGCCATCGAGGCTGAGCAGGCGCACCGCATCCCGCCGGGAGAAGCTGCCCTCGATGGCGCGGATGCCCACGGCCAGCAGGGAGGCGCCCCGCTCCAGCAGGGCCCTCTCGGCGCCGGCATCGATGGTGAGGCTGCCCTTGGGCAGCAGGGCATGGGCTAGCCAGCCCTTGCGGTCGGCCAGGGGCTGGGGGCTGGGCCGAAACAGGGTGCCCACCGGCTCCCCCGCTAGTAAGGCTTCCAGCACCGCCGGGTCCCGGCCATCGGCCAGGCGCACCCGGATGCCGCTGGCCGTGGCGATGCGGGCCGCGGCCAGCTTGGTGGTCATGCCGCCGGTGCCCCAGCGGCCGCCGCCGCTGGCGGCGCTGCTGAGCTGCTCCAGTTCAACCAAGCTGGCCACCTCGGCGATCGGCCTGGCCTCCGCATCGCTGCGGGGATCGCCTGAATAGAGGGCATCGACATCAGTGAGCAACACCAGTTCATCGGCGCCGATCGCCACGGCCACCAGGGCCGAGAGGGTGTCGTTGTCACCGAAACGCAGTTCGTCGGTGGCCAGGGTGTCGTTTTCATTGACCACCGGCGTCACCCCCCAGGTGAGCAGCTGGTCCAGGGTGCGGCAGGCGTTTTGATAACGGCGCCGCGAGGCGAGATCCCCCCGGGTGAGCAACACCTGGGCGACGCTGCGGCCGTGGCTGGCAAAGCTTTTGTCGTAGAGGCCCATCAGCCGGCCCTGGCCCACGGCGGCGGCGGCCTGGAGGGCCTCCAGCTCCCGGGGGCGCTCCAGCAGGCCCAGGGCTTGGCAGCCGAGGCCAACGGCGCCGCTGGTGACCAGGGCCACCGGTTCGCCCCGGTGCCACAGGCCGCTCAGGCTGGCGGCCAGGTCGGCAATGACTGCGGCGGTGCTGCGACCTTCC
>NSII01000225.1 GCA_002737305.1 Synechococcus sp. Baikal-G1 | reverse complement strand
GCTGCCAGGTGAGGTGCTGATCACCCGCGCCGCCGTGATGGCCCCCGCCTGCCGCGACGGTGAAGATGCCGCCGAGGAGCCAGACATGCTGCTGGGCTCGAACCGGGAACTGGTGGTGCGCGATGTGACGCCGGAGCGCTGCGACCTGGCCGATTTCGGCGTCGGCAGCGGCGATGGCCTCAGCGCCACCGTGATCGACACCCTCACCGCCGAGGTGGAAGCGGGCGAAACCCGGCTCAGCCTGCGCCTGTTGCCACCGGTGGGCAGCGCCGCACGCCAGCAGCTCGATGGGGTGCTGGCCCGGCTGCGCCAGCAGGCCCGCGACGCCGGCAAAAAAGACGGCCGGGGCCTCTGGCGGCGCTTTTTCCTGGTGCGCGATGCCTTCGCCTCCCTCGGTCCAGCAGCGGTGTTGACGGTGCACCGCAGCCAGGGCAGCACCTTTGGCGAGGTGTTCGTGGCCGGGGATGTGTTTTGGCCCAGTGATGAACAGCTGCGGCGCCAACTGGTGTACGTGGCGGTGAGCCGGGCCAGCCAGGCGGTGTGGCTGGTGGGGGCCCCGGCCAGTAGCAGTGCCTCGGCCCAGGCGGAAGCCCAGCGCTGGCAGGAGTGGCTGGCCGCTAGGGCCTGAGTTAAGCCCCTGGATCGAAATCCTTATTGCGAAAAGGAAGCGGGCGGCGGGAATCGAACCCGCATCATCAGCTTGGAAGGCTGAGGTTTTACCACTAAACTACGCCCGCATCAGTACTCACGTACTGGAGCCCTGTTTGCATCCAGGCTCCGCCCGGCAGGCGAGATCTGGGACCAGGGCAGCTGCAGCATTATGGCCTGCATGAGGACAGGCAGCTTTGGCCGCAGACAGGGACGTGGCTAACGACTCAAGCGGGTCGGATCGCTCGGCTGCCGGCCAAGCGCCTGGCTCCGATCCCCCCATCACCGATGCGGCCGACCTGCGGGGGGGCGCCCGGGCCCGGCTGCTCTGGTCCTACGGCCTGGGCGATGTGGGCACCGGCATGGGCGCGGCCCTGATCGGCTTCTATCTCATGCTGTTTTACACAGCCGCAGGGCTACCGCCCTGGCAGGCGGGCCTGGCCTATGGCTGCGGCCGCCTCTGGGATGCGATCAACGACCCGGTCGTCGGCTGGCTGAGCGACAAAACCAGCAGCCCCCGCTGGGGACCACGCCTGCCCTGGATCTTTTGGAGCGCGGTGCCCCTGGGCCTGGCGATGGCGGCCATGTGGTGGCTGCCCCCCTGGGCTGACGCCTGGGCGAAGTTCTGGGTTTTCGTGCTGATCTCGGTTGTTGCCAACAGCCTTTACACCTGCGTCAACCTGCCCTATTCGGCCCTGGCCGCCGAGCTCACCACCGCTGTGCCCTTGCGCACCCGGCTGAACACGGCCCGGTTCACCGGCTCGATCATTGCCACCCTGATGGCCTCGGTGCTGGCCGGGGTCCTGGTTAAGGACCTGCGTGATCCATCTTCCTACCTGCCCTTGGGGCTGGTGTCGGGCCTGATCATCACGGTCAGCACCCTGCTCTGCGGCTGGGGGCTGGTTCCCGCCGCCCGCCGCTGCCAGCGCCCCAAAAACCACAAGGGCACCACCCGCCGCCTGCTGGGTCGGGTGATCCGCAACGGCCGCTTCGTGCGGGTGCTGGGGCTCTACCTGGTGCTCTGGTGCGCCCTGCAACTGATGCAGGCCGTGGCCCTCTTCTTTTTGCCGATGGTGCTGCAGGTGCCCGAGGGCTGGAGCCGCTGGATCCTGCTGCCGTTCCTAGTCAGCACCCTGGCGGGGCTCTGGCTCTGGAACCGTGTCTCCCATCGCCGCGGCCGCCTGGTCGCCCTGCGCCTGGGCAGCGGCCTCTGGGTGGCCGGCTGCCTGGCAATGCTGGTCTTGCCGCCCCTCGATCCCAGCTTCGGCCCCACCGGCTCCTGGGCCAACCTGGTCAAGCTGCTGGCCGTGCTCGCCACGATCACCACCGCCGGCATCGGCGCCTCCACGGCCTACCTGATCCCCTGGTCGCTTTTGCCGGATGCCATTGATGCCGACCCGGAGAAACCGGCCGGCCAATACAGCGCCTGGATGGTGCTGGCCCAGAAGGTCTGCATCAGTGGGGTGATGGTGCTCTTTGGCGGCCTGCTCAGCCTCAGTGGCTACGTGCAGGAGCTGGGCACCGACCAACCCGCCAGCGCCCTGATCACGATCCGCCTTTGCATGGGCCTGATTCCCGCCGTGCTTGTCGTGCTGGGGCAGGTGGTGATGCGCCACTGGCCCCAAAAGGGCCAGCAGCCGATGCTCCAACCCACCCCCCACTGACCTCCGATCGGATGCCCCCCGAATCCACCAGAACGAGCCGCTTGGCCAAGCAGCCCGCTAGCCGGCCCCCGCGGCTGCCCCGCTGGCTACGGCCCCGCTGGCTGCGGCGGCTGGGCAGCAGCCTGATGATCGGCGGCCAAGCCCTCGCCGCGATCGCCCGGGGCCGGATCAGTGCCAATGACTTACTGGAGCAGCTGTTTGAGGCGGGGCCCGGCAGCCTCCTGATCGTGGTGATCACGGGCCTGGCCTCCGGCACCGTGTTCAACATCCAGGTGGCAGCCGAATTGGTGAAACAGGGGGCCGGCTCCACCGTCGGCGGCATCTTGGCGATCGGCCTGGCCCGGGAAATCGCGCCGATCCTCACCGCCACGCTGATCACCGGCAAGGTGGCCACGGCCTACGCCGCCCAGCTGGGCACCATGAAGGTGACCGAGCAGATCGACGCCATCACGATGTTGCGCACCGACCCGGTCGAATACCTGGTGGTGCCCCGGGTGGTGGCGATGGTGGTGATGGCGCCGGTGCAGTGCCTGCTGTTTTTCGCCGTGGCCGTGTGGTCCGGCCAGCTGAGCAGCACCGCCCTCTATGCGATCCCGCCTTCGGTGTTCTGGAATTCGGTGCGCAGCTGGATGGAGCCCTCCGACCTGCCGTCGATGCTGATCAAGGCGGTGGTGTTCGGCTTGATCATCGCCGTGATCGCCTGTGGCTGGGGTCTCACCACCCGGGGCGGCCCCAAGGAAGTGGGCAGCAGCACCACGGGCGCCGTGGTGATGATCCTGGTGAGCGTGTCCCTGGTGGATGTGGTGCTCACCCAGCTGCTGTTTGGCGAGTAGGGCTCGGGCGGCGGGCCTGGGGGCAGCCAACCCAAGCCAGCGGCGATCCAGCCCAGTCCCTGCCCAGAATGGAGGCCCGAGAGAGAGCGGCGCCGATGGATCCCCTGCAACCGGATCAGCCCAGCCCAGGTCCCGATCCCGGGGCAGGCGTGATCCTGGCGCCCCGCCCCTGGGTGCCCCTGGGGGTGGTGGCCCTGGGCCTGGCCTGCCTGTTGCTGCTGCCGCTGTGGGGCGGAGCCACCTGGCTGGCCCTGGGGGTGGGCGTGCTCGGCCTAGTCCTGCTGCTGCAGAGCCAGCTGCTGCGCCTCCAATTCACAAGCGATGCCCTGTTGGTGTGGAGTCGCCAGAGCCTGCTGCGCCGCTTCCCCTACGAGGCCTGGCTGGGCTGGCGCCTGTTCTGGGGCCCCCTGCCCGTGCTGTTCTATTTCCGTGAACAGCGCAGCATCCACCTCTTGCCAGTGCTGTTTGATGCCACAACCTTGCGTCAACAGCTCCTCCAGCACCTCAGCGCCCTGCCATGAGCGACTCCGCCCCCGACACGCCCTTGCCCATCCATCCCGATGGACCCCAGGAGCCGCAGGAGAACCTCGCCCCCGCCGAAGCGGAACCGCTAATCCAGGCAGGCCCTGGCAGCGGTGACCCCCCGGAGGCGGGGGCCGCAGCGGCCCTGCTGCAGCTCGTGCTGGGGGAACTCCAGCAGAAACGCCAGGTCCTTGAGCAGGAGCTGGCCGAGCTCGAGGTCCGCCGCGACCAGGTGCAGCGGGAGATCCAAAGCAGCTTCGCCGGCCAGTCCGATGGCATCGCCCGGCGGGTGAAGGGCTTCCAGGACTACCTGGTGGGGGCCCTCCAGGAGCTGGCCGTGGCCGCCGAACAGGTGGAGCTGGTGGTGCAGCCGATGGTGGTGCAGCCCTCCCCCCTCGACCTGGAGCAGGCCGCCGGGGGCCCGGTCAGCGGCGCGCCGGCCCAGGCCCCGGCAGCGGCGGGCCTGTTCAGCCAGGACGAACCCCTGATCCGCCAGCGGCTGGAGCAATTCCTCGGCCAGCCCGATTTCTACGCCGACCCCTGGCAGCTGCGCCGCAGCCTCGACGCGCCCACCGCCGGCCTACTAGAGAACTGGTTCCTGTTCCAGGGGGGGCGCGGCGCCCAGCCCAGCACCGGCAGCCGTAACCGCAATGCCCTGGTGGGGGCCGCCGCCATTGCCATCCTCGGGGACCTCTACGGCGAGCGCTTCCAGACCCTGGTGCTGGCCGGCCAGCCGGAGCGGCTGGGCGAATGGCGGCGGGGCCTGCAGGATTGCCTGGGCCTGGGCCGGGAAGATTTCGGCCCCAACAGCGGCATCGTGCTGTTTGAGCGGCCCGATGCCCTGATCGAGCGGGCCGACCGGCTGGAGGAGCGGGGCGAGCTGCCCTTCATCCTGGTGGACGCCGCCGAGCAGGTGGTTGATGTGGCGATCCTGCAGTTCCCGCTTTGGCTCGCCTTCGCCCCTGGCCCAAGTGAACTCGCCCTGGAGGACGACCTGCTGTGACCCCGCCCCTGCTGACCCTGCTGGCCCTGGCGGCCGGCTACCTGCTCGGCTCGATCCCCAGTGGCTACCTGGCGGGCCGCTGGATCCAGGGCGTGGACATCCGCAGCCTGGGTTCGGGCTCCACCGGCGCCACCAACGTGCTGCGGGTGTTCGGCAAGGGGCCGGCCCTGGCCGTGTTCCTGGTGGATGTGCTCAAGGGCACGGCGGCGGTGCTGCTGGCCAAGGCCCTGCTCCAGGGCGATGGCCTCGCCGCCACCAGTGACTGGGGGAGTGACTGGTGGGTGGTGGCGGCGGGCCTGGCGGCCCTGGCCGGCCATAGCTGGTCGTTCTGGCTGGGCGGCAAGGGCGGCAAGGCCGTGGCCACGGGCCTGGGCATGCTGCTGGGCCTGGTGCCCGCCGTGGGCCTGGCCTGCTTCGGCATCTTCTTGACCACCCTTAGCGCCAGCCGGATCGTGTCCCTCTCCAGCGTGGTGGCGGCCCTAAGCCTGCCCCTGTTGATGCTGGGCTCCTTTGCCGCCGCCGGCGGCGGCCTGCGGCCCGCCTACCTGGTGTTGGCCCTGCTCACCACCTTGCTGGTGGTGTGGCGCCACCGCAGCAACCTGCAACGGCTGGTGGCCGGCACCGAACCAAAACTGGGCCAGGCCAAAAGCCCCGCCGAAGGGGGCTAAGCAGGGGCCCTAGGACTCAGATCCAGGGGGCTTGGGCTGACCACCAGCCAAGTCAGGGCCCTAGGGGCGTCTCAGGCCAGCTGGCGGCTGCGCTCGGCTGCGGCCACCACGGCCTCGATCAGGGCGGAGCGCAGGCCGGCCCGCTCGAGCTGGCGCAGGCCGGCGATGGTGGTGCCGCCGGGGCTGGCCACCATGTCCTTGAGCTGGGCCGGATGGAGCTCCTGCTCCTGGAGCAGGGCGGCCGTGCCGGCCAGGGTGCGGTGGGCCAGGCGCAGGGCCAGGGCCCGGGGCAGGCCGGCGGCCACGGCCCCATCGGCCAGGGCCTCGGCCACCAGGGCCACGTAGGCCGGCCCGGAGGAGGTGAGGGCCAGGAAGGCATCGAGCTGGCTTTCGGGCAGGTCGAGCACCTCACCCACCTGGGCAAACAGCTGGCGCACCCAGAGCTGCTGCTCCGCCGGAATCCCCGCGCCCCAGGCCAGGCCGGTGAGGCCCTGGCGCACCAGGGCCGGCGTATTGGGCACGGCCCGCACGATCCGATGGGCCGGGAACAGGGCCTGGAGCCGGGCCAGGGTGACCCCGGCCAAGACCGAAATCAACAGGGGCCGCTCGCCCCCTCCCGCCCTGGCCCCGCCGGGGGTCACCCCTTGGGCGACTTCGGCAGCCGCGGCCAGCAGCTGGGGCTTCACCGCCAGGAGCACCACCGGCGCCTGCCAGGCCTCCGTGGGATCGGTTGCCACCGCCAGGCCGTGCTGGGCCGCCAGGCGGGCCGCCGAGGCGCCCGTACCCACCACCGCCCGCACGGCGGCAGCAGCCACCTGGCCGCTATCGATCAAGGGCAGCAGCAGGGCCTGGGCCATGCGACCAAAGCCAACAACCCCGAAGCGCTCAGGACAGAACCCGCCTAGCCCAGGGGATGGGGGAGAGCCGGCTGCAGGCGTGGTGAAAGGAAGCGCCATGGGCTGGGCCAGACCCGGTTCGGGAGTTTGCAAGGCAGGGGTGGGCGGCCCGTCGCCGGCTCAGCCCAGGCCGAAACCGGACTCGGTGCGGCCCCAGGCGGGGCTGGGGGCGGCCTGCTGCTCCGGGCCGGCGTCGCGGGACACGATTGTGGGGGAGGAGGCTTCCTCGTTGGCGGCGGTGGTGACGGTGACGCAGCTAGGGGCGAACAGGAAGATGCTTTCGCCAACACGTTCCTGGTGGCCATCGATGGCGAAGGTGCCGCCGGCAACGAAATCCACGGCCCGCTGGGCCTGGTCCGGCTCCATCATCGTGAGGTTGAGGATCACGGTTTTGCGCTCGCGCAGGGCCTGGATGGCGCGGGGCATCTCATCGAAGCTGCGGGGCTCCATCAGGGTCACCTCCGCCGTGGTGGTGGAGAGGCCCGGCATGCCGATCACGTTGGTGCCGGCGAAGGGGTCGTCAGCCGTGAAATCGGAGCTGAGCGCCAGGGAGCTGCTGCGACTGATCGGACTGGTGGGCTCGGGAGCGTCGTCGTGATCGTAATCGAGCTTATCGTCGTAATCACCATCGAGGTAGTCATCTCCGGAGACGACGGCACGAAGACGGGAGAACAACGACACAGAAATTCCTTGTGACTTGGACCTAGATAGCGTCCCACGTCAGCTCTGGCAAGGTTTCGGTCCAAACAAACCGGAACCGATCCGCACCCAGGTGCTGCCCGCCGCGGCCGCCTCGCGCCAGTCGCCACTCATGCCCATCGACAGCTCCGCCAGGCCCAGCTCCCGGGCCAGGGCGGCGCACTCGCCAAACAGGGCCTGGCTTTCGATCCCAGAGAGGCCCTGGGGAGCCAGGGTCATCAGACCGACAATCCGCAGGGAAGCGAGGGATTGCAGCTGCGGCCAGAGCTGCCGCAGCTCGGCGGCAGCCCAACCGGTTTTGTTGGGATCAACGCGCAGCTTCACCTGCAGAAACACGGCCGGTGCCAGGCCCTCCTCAGCGGCGATGCGGGCCAGGCGCTCGGCTAGCTCCAGGCTGTCAACGGAGTGGATCGTGCCGAACTGGCGCAGCACGGCGCGGACCTTGTTGGCCTGGAGCCGGCCGATGAAGTGCCAATCGAGCCCGCCCAGGTCGGCCAGCTCGGCCTGCTTGGCGATCGCCTCCTGCAGGCGGCTTTCAGCGAAGCTGCGCTGGCCCAGGGCCGCCAACTGGCGCACGGTGGCGGCCGGGTGGCCCTTGCTTACCGCCAGCAGCCGGGTGGCGGCGGGCAGGGCTGCCCCCAGGGCCGTGAGCTGCTGCTCCAGGCTCCAGGGTGGGCTGACGGGATCGGGCGCACTGGGCGCTCCAGCTGCCATGGGAAGACCGGGATGGGGTGGCCGGGGGATGGGGCCTGAGGGGCTACCTGGAGCCGGGCCTAGATAAAAGTCTGGTCGAAAAGCAGACGCCAGGGGGCATGGGCCTCGGCGCCCTCGCGGCGGGTGCGGGCCAGGTTCTGCTCGGCCAGGTGCCGGGCATCCATCAGGGGGATCACCTCAAATTGGGCGCCCCGGGGCTGGAGCGTCACCAGAAAAAACATCCGCTGGGCATACAAGGTGGCGTACAGATCACGACCTTCCCCCGCCAAGGCCACCCGATAGAGCAGCCCGAACAGCGGATGGTTGAGATAACGCTCTGCGCTCACGCTGTCTGTCTGGTTCGCCACAACTTACGAGGCACCGTACCGCCAGCGCAGCCCGATCAACAGCAGCAATGCGGCGCCGCCCGCCAACTGCAATAGCCCCCATCCCGATTGGGGCTGGCGCAACTCCGTTGGCGAGATCCAGCTGCCCCCACGGGCGAGCAGGGCTTCGGCCCCCTGTTCTGAGCGCAACAACACATTGGCCAGCAGCCGTTCGGCCACGGCCAACAGCAACCCGAATCCCCCCTTGAATCCGAGCTGGCGCAGATTCACAGAACGGGTCGCCAAGGAGCGCAACAGGTTCTGGAACTCCTCTTGCACCAGCGGCAAGAAACGCAAGGCCAAAAGCAAGGTGAACCCGAGCCGATCCACCGGAAGCCCCAGGCGGCCCAGGGGCGTGATCAGCCAGGCCAGGGCCCACACCAACTCCTCTGGCGGGGTGGTGAGCAGCAGCAGGTTGGCGCTGTGGATCACGGTGAACAGCAGGGTGGCGCTGTTGAGGCCCAATTCACCCGAGCGGCGGGTCACCACCAGGGGTCCCACGGCCAGGGGCCCCACTGGCAGGGGGCCCCAACGCAGCAACTCCCAGCTCAGGCCTGAGCGGCTGGGCGGCAGGCCATCGGCACCGGCCGGACCCAGGCGCAGTTCCGTTGGCGGGCGGCTGGGGCTGGCGGCAACGCCATTGCCGGCTGGCAGCAGGGCCGAGAGGCACCCCACGACCAGGGCCAGGCCCAACAACAGGGGCAGGCTGCGGCGCCACAGGCGCCAGGAAAGGCCGCTGAGGGCGGTGACCAACAGCAGCAGCCCCACCAGGGCCAGGCGCCAGAGGGGACCGGCCAGGATCGGCGTGAGCAGGAAGGCCAGGGTCCAGGCCAACTTCTGGCGCGCATCAAGCTGGCGCAACCAACTGCCGCTGCCCGGCACGTATTGGCCGATCGGAATCTGCCTCAGCCAGTCCATTGAAACGCGTGCCCTAGTGGGATTTGGCCTGCTGGCGCGCCAATTCCTTTTCGGCATCGCGCTGCTGCTTGCCCCGCCAGAACAGTTTCAGCGGGGAGCCCTCAAAGCCCAGGCCCTCGCGGATTTGCCGTTCCACATAGCGGCGGTAGGTGTCGCCAAACAGCTTGGGATCGTTGACAAAAAGCGTGAAACTGGGCGGCCGGGTGGCGACCTGGGTGCCGTAGTAAATCCGGCCCTGGCGACCGCCGCGGCTGGTGGGCGGCGAACGCCAGCTCACCGCCTCCTGGAGCACCTCATTCACCACCGAGGTGGTGACGCGGCGGCGATGCTGCTCCACGGCCACGGTCGCAACCGCGAAGATGCTCTCCACCCGCTGGCCGGACAGGGCCGAGGTGAACAACATCGGCGCCCAATCGAGGAAATAGAGCTTGGCGCGCAGCTCCTTCTCCATCGCCGCCATGGTGTGGCTGTCCTTCTCAACCGCGTCCCATTTATTAACGACGATCAAGCAGGCGCGGCCATCTTCTTCAATGCGGCCGGCCAGGCGCTGGTCCTGTTCAGTAACGCCATCAAGCACATCGATCACCAGGGCGCACACATCGCAGCGTTCGATCGCCTTGAAGCTGCGGTTGATGCCGAAATATTCCGGACCGTAATCAACGCTGCGGCGGCGGCGGATACCGGCGGTGTCGAGCAGTTTCCAGCGCTTGCCTTCCCGCTCGATCGTGGTGTCGATCGTGTCGCGGGTGGTGCCCCTGATCGGGCTAACGATCGCCCGTTTCTCACCGCAAACGGCATTGAGCAGGCTCGATTTGCCCACGTTGGGGCGGCCAATGATCGCCAGCTGGATCGGCTCCTCCTCCTCCACCTCCGGGGTGGGGGGCAGGTGGGTGAGCAGGGCATCGAGCAGCTCGGCGGTGCCGGCGCCGTGGATGGCCGACACCGGATAGGGCTCACCCAGGCCCAGGCTCCAGAACTCGGCCGCCATGGCCAGGCCCTGGTCGGGCGATTCGCACTTATTAACGGCCAGCAGCACCGGGCAGCTCATGCCCCGCAACCACTCGGCGATCGATTGGTCGGCGGCGGTGAGCCCCTGCTGGCCATCGGCGATCACCACGGCCACGGCCGCCTCGGCCAGGGCCAGGTTGGCCTGTTCGCGGATCTCCGGCAGAAATTCGCTGTCGTCATCAAACACCAGGCCGCCGGTGTCGACGACCCGGAAGGTGCGATCGCCCCAGAACCCCTCCTGGTAGGTGCGGTCCCGGGTCACCCCGGGCTGGTCATGCACGATCGCTTCCCGGCTCCGGCAGAGCCGGTTCACCAAGGTTGATTTGCCCACATTGGGGCGGCCAATGATGGCGACGACTGGAAGAGCCACGACGCCTTATTCCTACAACGCAAGTCCCGTCTTGACCCTACAGAGGAACAAGACAGCCGACCGTACCGAGCCCCCCATCCGCCGACTTGGTGGCCCCACGGGGGAACTCAGGTCACGGGCCGGTCGCCCAGATGGCCGACCACCGGATCGGGGGGCGAATCGAGCAGGGGCGGCAGGGGGCCGGAATCAGCGAGGGGCTCGCCCTGGCCGGCCAGGTGGGCCAGTAACCAGTTCACGGCCACCGCCCGGCGGGTGCGGCGGGGATAGAGCTCGCCGATGCGGTAGCCCCCAAAGCCGAGCTGCTCCTTGAGCAGTTGCTTGAAGGGCGCCGGGATCGAACGGGTGAGTTGCACATTGGCGGGCCGTTCCGCCACTAGCTCGGGGGCCCCAGGGAACCGTTCAGCCCAGGCCGCCGGCGTGGCTGGCGTGGCCCGCCAGGCAGCTGGTTGGGGCCCCGCCCCGCCATCGGCCGCCACGGGCCGGTAGCCCAGGCGCCACCAGATCAGTTCACACACGAAGCGATCGCTGAGGCGATCGTCGAGCACGGCCTGCAACAACGGCCGCGACAGGGACCAGGAGGGTGGTGCAGCGGCGGGGTCGATGGCGCAGGGGAGACGAAGGGGCGGGAGCGGCTTCGGGCCGTGTCCTAACGATGGCGAGAATGGGCCCAGGGTGCTCCATCCGGCAACGGCTGGCCCATCCCCGCAGAACTCCGCCGCCCCAGGAGCCATCAGCAGCCCAACCGCCAGCCCCCCCTTCCAATCCCCCCTAGCGCTGCCCGGCCGGGGCACGCCGCGCCAGTTGGCCTGCCGGGTGTTGCAGTCCCCCCTGGCGGGGGTGAGCGACCGGATTTTTCGCCAACTGGTGCGGCGCTGGGCCCCCGGGGCCCTGCTGTTCACCGAGATGGTGAATGCCACCAGCCTGGAGCTGGGTTTTGGCCTCGAGAAGGTGGAGGAGCTCGCCAGTGAGGCGGGGCCGATTGGCGTGCAGCTATTCGATTACCGGCCGGCCGCCATGGCCGATGCGGCCCGGCGGGCCGAGCAGGCCGGCGCCTTTTTGATCGATATCAACATGGGCTGCCCGGTGAAAAAGATCGCCCGCAAGGGCGGCGGCAGTGGCCTGATCCGCGATCCAGCCCTGGCCCAGCGCCTGGTGGCCGCGGTGGCCGAAGCGGTGTCGATTCCGGTCACGGTGAAAACGCGCCTGGGCTGGTGCGGCGATTCGGCCGATCCGGTGGGCTTTGCCCTGGCCCTGCAGGCGGCCGGCGCCCAGGCCCTCACCCTGCACGGCCGCACCCGCCAGCAGGGCTTCCGCGGCCAGGCCGACTGGCAGGCGATCGCGGCGGTGAAACGGGCCCTCACGATCCCCCTAATTGCCAATGGCGACATCACCAGCCCAGACGACGCCCTGCGCTGCCTGGCCGAGACCGGCGCCGATGGGGTGATGGTGGGCCGGGGCACCATGGGCGCCCCCTGGCTGGTGGGCCAGATCGATGCGGCCCTGGCCGGCCGGCCGGTGCCGCCCACCCCCGGCAAAGGGGAGCGACTGGCCCTAGCCGCCGAGCAATTGCAGGCCCTGGTGGCGCGCAAGGGAGATCACGGTTTACTCATCGCCCGCAAACACATGGGCTGGACCTGCCAGGGATTCCCCGGGGCGGCCCAACTGCGCCAACAACTCATGCGCGAACCCACCCCGGCCGGCGCCCTCGCGCTGCTGGAGCGGGCGGCCCAGGAGGACTAGGCGCCTGGGCGCTCAGGTCGGAGCGACCAATCCCGGGGCAATGGCCGTGGGGGCCCGCTTGCCAAAGGCGTCTTTGACGGCCTGGTCCAGGGCCTGCCGGAAGGCCTGGGAGGAGATGGTGGGTGCGCACTGCAGGGTGGTGGGGTCACAGCCGCGGAGGGCTGGCGCCTGCCAGCTCAGGGGAATGGCCAATAGATCGCGGGTGCCGGTGATCGCCACCACGGCCAGCAACACCGCCACCAGCACGTTGGCGCTGACATGCAGGCGCCGCATGCGCATCGAGCGCAGCACCTCGGCCCGGGCCGCCACAGAGAACAGCAGCAAGCCCGTGAGCAACACACCCGCCCAGTAATGGGAGCCCCAGAACTCGCCTGTTAAAGGGTTATCGGCTAGACGCCAAATTTCCTTTTGGCTGCCCAGGGCCAGCAGGCCTGCCCAGGTGAGCAGGGCGAAGCTGGCCCGCAGGGAGGCCTTTTTCACGAACCACAGGGCCGCGTAGGCCAGCAGGGTGCCGGCGCTGACAAGCAGGAGCAAGCCCAGCCGGGCCGCACCGCCCGCGAAGGGCGTGGCCCGATCGAGAAAGCGGTGGATAAAGCTGTAATCGAGGGCGATCAGCACGGCCAGCACCACGCCACCAGTGAGCCAGCGGCCGTGGTCGCCATGCTCAATGCCCACACTTGGGGGCAGGGGATTGATCTTGAGCCGCCGCTCCCGCGCCAGGATCCCCAGCCGGATCGTCGCCCCCACCACCGGGTAGACGAACAGGATGATCAGCACTGGGTGCAGCAACGCCAGCCAGTCGATCGGCGCCATGGGCAGCTACGGGGTGGAATCCATGCAAGCATCCGGCGCCGATCGGGCCCAGGCCAAGCCGCTGACCCCCGGGTAACTAGGGCAACACCTGCGGCCAGCCCTGGCGAACCAGCAGCAGGGAGAAATAGGGCTGCTCCCCAGCCGCCACGGCCGCCGCCGGCGCCACCAGCTGGTCGGGCCAGCCCACCCGCTGGGCGAACAGGGCGCCAGCGAGAAGGCCCCGATCGGCCAACACCTGGCGCACCCAGGGCCA
>NSII01000224.1 GCA_002737305.1 Synechococcus sp. Baikal-G1 | reverse complement strand
CTCAGCCCCGGCCAGGCCTCGGCCTACCGCTGCTGGCAGGAGGGGCCTGATGCGGCTGCAGAAGCGGAGCAGCAGGAGCCTGCGGGGATTCAGCCTTTGGCGGCCAACCTCCAGGCCAGCCAGCCCCAGGCCAGCCAGTGCCCGGCACCGCAGACCCTGGCGATCAATGGGTTCCTGGAGGCCTACTACCGCCTGCAGCTGGACGGCCGCCGCCTGCAACAACGCTCCTTGAGCCTGCGCCTGCGCCTCCAGCAGGCCCTGGCCAAGGAGCAGGCCCAATGCCGGCAGCAGCAGGAGCGGCTCGACCAGGTGGAGGGCAGTGGCGCCCTGCAGGGCCAGGCCGATGGCCTGCTGTGTTTGGCCGATCCCAGCCGGGAGCAGGTGGCTGAAGCCCAGGCCCTCTACCGCCGCGCCCGCAAACTGCGGCGCTCGGTGGCGGCGATCACCCCCCGGATCGGGGCCCACCAGCAGCGGATCGAGCAGCTCGAGGCCAGCCTCACCTACCTCGACCAGCTGCTGCTGGTGGAGCAGGTTTCCCCGGCACCGGCCCAGGCCCCTTCCCAGGCGAGACACCAAGCCCCTGGCCTGGGCTCGGCCCCCCTGCTAGCCCAGCTTGAGGAGTTGGAACTCGATAGCCAGAGCCTGCTGGCGCCCCGGCTGGGAAACCGCCGTCAACGCCGTTCCGGAAGCGCCTCGCCAGCCAGCGGCCAGGTGCAGCCCCTGGAACTGGAGCTGGCCAGCGGCCTGCGCGTGCAGGTGGGCCGCAACCACCGCCAGAACGCCTGGATCAGCCTGCAGCAGGCTCGCCGCGGCGACCTCTGGTTCCATGCCCAGGAATGTCCCGGTAGCCATGTGGTGCTGAAGACCTCGCTCGCCCCTGGGGGCGAGGGCGATCTCCAGGCCGCTGCCGATCTGGCCGCCCACTTCAGCCGGGCCCGGGGCAACCGCCGCGTGCCGGTGGTGATGGTCGCGACCGACCAGCTGCAGCGCATCGCCGGGGCCGGACCTGGCACCGTGAGCCACCGGGGTGGCGAGGTCCTGTGGGCGGACCCGCAACGGGCTGCCAGCCTGCTAGTCGCCCTGGCCGATCGCGCCGATCGCCCGAGCCCGGGCGGGGGGGCCGCCCCGCCCAACGCTGATCGGCTGCCTAGCCTCGGCCTAGCACCGCAGCCATGAGCGACACCGACACCCCTCCCCAGCCCCCCGCCGGCCAACCGATGGCGCCGCCCGCCCCGATCCGGGTGGGCGGCGCTGGGGATGGGGCCGATCGCCAAGACGGCCCCGCGGCTCTTGACCAGGCGATCCTGCAGCCCCAGGACGACTTCCCCGCCGAGGTGGAGATGAGCCTGGTGGATCACCTGGAGGAATTGCGCCGTCGGGTTTTGCGCAGCCTGCTGGCGGTGGTGGCGGGGGCCGCCACCTGCCTGCTGCTCGTGCGTCCGCTCGTGCGCCTGCTGGAACAACCCGCCCATGGCATCCATTTCCTGCAGCTGGCTCCTGGGGAGTTCCTATTTGTGTCCTTCAAGGTGGCGGGCTATGCCGGCCTGAGCCTGGCCCTGCCCTACGTCTTGTATGAGGGGCTGTCGTTTGTGCTGCCCGGCCTCAGTCGCCGGGAACGGCGCCTGGTGGCGCCGGCCGTGGCCGGCTCGGCCGTGCTGTTCCTGGCCGGCCTGGCCTTTGCCTGGTGGGCCCTGGTGCCTGCCGCCTTGAACTTCCTTGTGACCTACGGCGCCGATGTGGTGGAGCCGCTTTGGTCGATTGAGCGTTACCTGGATTTTGTGCTGTTGCTGATGGTGGCCACGGCCCTGGCCTTCCAGTTGCCCGTGCTGCAGCTGCTGCTGGCGGCCCTGGGGTTGGTGCGGGCCAGGGCGATGCTGGCGGCCTGGCGCTGGGTGGTGCTGTTCGCCGCCCTGGCCGGCGCCGTGCTCACCCCTTCCACCGATCCGGTGACCATGCTGCTGCTCACCGGCGCGATTACGGCCCTCTATCTGGTGGGGGTGGCTCTGGCCTCCCTGGTGACGGGCCTGCGTCCCTCTGGGGGCTAAGGCCGCGAGGCCCCCTCCAGGCCGGGTGATTTCTGGGCGCTCAGAGCAGAAATTCGCTGGCCCGGCCGGGGGGTAAGGCCAGGGGCAGGCTCATGGCCTTGCCGAGGCGGGGTCGATCCGTTGTGCTGTTCAGCCAGTCGCGCACCTGGGCCGCCACCCCCAGGCCATTGAGGTTGGCCGCCAGGTCGGCCAGCTTGGCGCCGTAGGCCTCGGCATCGAGCGGAAAGGACTGCTGCTCCAAATAGCCCCACATCACCTGCAGGTAGAGACGGCCGCGGCGCTGCACCAGCTGCAGGTCGTAGGACGCCCGCCAGCGGCGGCGCAGGGTAGACAGCAGCTCCTCGGCGCTGAGGGGCTCGCCGCCCGGCGGCGGGCCGGCTGGGGTTGGGGCAGGGGCGCTCAAGGCTTGGGGAGAGACGGGCGGGGCAGGGCCTGGGCTGGTCGCCCAGAAGGGTGCTCAGGGCCAGTCCCATCCTGGCGTGGCGGCCCCAGGCCAGCTGGGGCAAGCCCCCTAGCGGGGGAATCTCGCAACAGCATGTTGCAGCGTCCGGCCAGAACCCAGGCGCCAGCAAGCGTTCAGGCGGGGGCAAGGTTCATAATGGACGCCACGTTGCTTCGGCATCCAGGAAGGCCACCCCGTATGACCCAGATCCCAGCGAGCGATGTTCCCGGAATGGGTCGTCGGCAATTCATGAATCTGCTGACCTTCGGGTCGGTTACCGGCGTGGCCCTCGGGGCCCTCTACCCCGTCGTGAGCTACTTCATCCCCCCCCGGGCAGCCGGCGGCGGCGGTGGCACCACCGCCAAGGACGAACTTGGCAACATCGTTACGGCCACGGGTTGGCTCAGCACCCATAAGGAGGATGATCGCAGCCTGGTCCAGGGCTTGAAGGGCGATCCCACCTACCTCATCGTCGAAGGCGCGGACGCGATCGGCAGCTATGGCATCAACGCCATCTGCACCCACCTGGGCTGCGTGGTGCCTTGGAACAGCGGGTCCAACAAGTTCATGTGCCCCTGTCACGGCAGCCAGTACGACGCCACCGGCAAGGTGGTGCGCGGTCCCGCTCCCCTCTCCCTGGCCCTGGCCCATGTGAGCGTCGAAAACGACAACGTCTTCCTCAGCCAGTGGACTGAAACTGATTTCCGCACCGGAGATAAGCCCTGGTGGGCCTGAGTTTTTCCCCTGTCATCCCTCCCCCCGCCGCCAGCCCCATGCGTCGCCTACTCACCCTGCTGCTGAGCTCCGCCCTGGCCGTCAGCGCCTTGCTCTTCGCCCCCCAGGCCAGCTGGGCCTACCCCTTCTGGGCCCAGCAGAACTACGACAGCCCCCGGGAAGCCACCGGCAAGTTGGTCTGCGCCAACTGCCACCTGGCCAAGAAAACCACCCAGGTGGAAGTGCCCCAGTCGGTCTTCCCCGATTCCGTCTTCAAGGCGGTGGTCAAGATTCCCTACGACACCTCAATCCAGCAGGTGGCCGGTGATGGCAGTGCTACTGGCCTGAATGTGGGCGCCGTAGTGATGCTCCCCGATGGCTTCAAGCTGGCCCCGGTAGAGCGCCTCAGCGATGAGCTGAAGGAAGAAACCGCCGGTGTCTATGTCACCCAGTGGAGTGAGGATCAGCCCAACATCCTGCTTGTGGGTCCGATTTCTGGCGACCAGCATCAGGAAATCGTCTTCCCGCTGCTCTCCCCCGATCCCGCCACAGACAGCAGCATCCACTTCGGTAAGTACCAGCTGCACGTGGGTGGCAACCGCGGCCGCGGCCAGGTGAATCCCACCGGCGAGAAAAGCAACAACGGCGTGTTCAACGCTTCTGTTGCCGGCACCGTGGCCTCCATCTCCCCGGGGGAGAACGGCGTCACCGTGGTGGCGATCACCACCGCCGATGGCAGCAGTGTCTCTGACACCATTCCTGCAGGCCCCAAGGTATTAGTGGCCATTGGTGATGCTGTGGCTGCCGGTGTGCCCCTCACCAACGACCCCAACGTGGGTGGGTTTGGCCAGATCGATGCCGAGGTGGTGCTGCAGAACCCTGTGCGCATCTACGGCATGCTGGCTTTCTTTGCCGCCGTGGCCGTGGCCCAGATCATGCTGGTGCTCAAAAAGCGTCAGATCGAAAAAGTGCAGGCCTTCGAAGGCGTTTGATGCCCCCTGCCTTGGCCTTGGCCGTGTTTACATCCCCCGGGCCCCTGCTGTTTCAGCTGGGGCCCTTTTCCCTGCGTTGGTATGGCCTGCTGATTGCCCTGGCCGTGTTGCTCGGGCTGGTGCTCTCCAGCCAGCTGGGCAAGCGCCGCGGCATCGATCCGGCCCTGATTGCCGACCTGCTGCCGATCCTGGTGCTGTCGGCGGTGGTGGGGGCCCGCTCCTACTACGTGCTGTTCGAGTGGCGCCAGTACCAGTTCAATTGGTTGGAGGCGATCGCCATTTGGCGTGGCGGGATTGCCATCCATGGCGCCCTGATTGGCGGCACCCTGGCGGTGCTTCTCTATTGCCGCTGGCGCAAGCTGGCCTTCTGGACCCTGCTTGATGTGTTGGTGCCCTCGGTCGCCCTGGGCCAGGCGATTGGCCGTTGGGGAAACTTCTTCAACTCCGAAGCCTTTGGCCTGCCCACCGACCTGCCCTGGAAGCTGAAGATCCCCGGCTGGATCGCCATTGCCGCCGGCTTCCCCAACGAGCAGTATTTCCATCCCACCTTTCTGTATGAATCCCTCTGGGACCTGGGGGTGGTGGCCCTGCTGCTGGTGCTGTTTCGGCTCGGGCTTCGGGGCCGCATTGCCCTACCGGCCGGAGCCCTGAGCTGCCTTTACCTGCTCACCTACAGCAGTGGCCGCCTTTGGATTGAGGGGTTGCGCATCGATCCCCTCTGCCTGATCGGCACCCCACCCTTCTGCACCGGCGGTCTGCGCATGGCCCAGCTGATGAGTCTGGCCCTGATGGCCTTGGGCGCCTTCGGCCTCTGGTGGCTCTATGGCCGCCATCGCGCCCTCCCCGACCTGGCCGGGGTTGCTAGGGCTAACTCCGAGGGCCGGCCCTGAGCCCGGTCCCCATGGGAGGGGATCCGCTCCCTGCCCCACCATTTCGATCCGATTGGCGCGGAGTCTGAGTTGGGCTTCGCCATTCACCTTTGCCCCCTTGCCTGCTGGCCTGATGGAAGTTGCAAACGCTGGCCAGGTCATGATCGTGGGTGCGGGGCCTGGGGCCCCCGATCTTCTGACCCTGCGGGCCGCCCGCGCGATCGAGCGGGCCGAGGTGCTGGTCTGGACCGATTCGCTCGTGTCGCCCCAGATCGCCGCCCTGGCCCCGGAAGGCTGTGAATCGATCCGCACTAGCACCCTCACCCTCGAGCAGGTGATCGAGGTGGTGGTGGAGCGGGCCCGGGCTGGCCGGCGGGTGGTACGCCTCCACGACGGCGATCCCTGCCTCTATGGCGCCCTGGCTGAGCAGCTCTGTCGCCTAGCGGATGCGGAGATCCCTGTGGAGGTGGTGCCAGGCCTCAGCGCTTATCAAGCCACGGCCGCGGCCCTGCAGGCCGAATTGACGATCCCGGGTGTGGTGCAGACGATCGTGCTCAGCCGCGCCTCCGGCCGCACCGGCACGCCGGCACGGGAATCGATCGAGCGGCTGGCGGCCCTGCAGGCGTCCTTATGCCTGTATTTGAGCGCCCGCCATGTGGAGGAGGTGCAGGCCCAACTGCTGCTCCACTATCCCGCCGATACCCCCGTGGCCATTGGCTACCGGGTCAGCTGGCCCGACCAATGGCTCGCCGTTGTGCCCCTCAGTGAGATGGCCAAGGTGAGCCGGGAGCGCAACCTGATCCGCACCACCCTCTATGTGGTCAGTCCGGCCCTGCAGGCCCCCGGCAACGCCCGCTCCAAGCTCTATTCCGCTAGCCACAACCACCTATTCCGCGGCGGCGCCGAGTGAGCTGGCGCGCCTAGGGGGCTGGGCTGCTGGCGCCGTAGAGCTCCTGATCAAGCCGCTGGCGATCAAAACCGCAGCCCAGCCGCTCCACGATCGCTTCGAGGTCGGTCACGGCATTGCCCAGGCAGCAGGTTCCCCCTGGGGAGGGGGTGACATTGAAGGCCAGGCCGGGCATG
>NSII01000223.1 GCA_002737305.1 Synechococcus sp. Baikal-G1 | reverse complement strand
CCCAGCACGGCCAAGCGTTTGCCCGTGACCGTGCCAAACAGGGAGCGCACCACCAGGTTGGCGATGCGGTGTTGCTGCCAGCTGTTGAGCTCCACCACCTGCTGCCAGTAGCTGGCCACCTCCTGCAGGCCGTAGTGGCCGCAGAGATACACCAGGTTGAGAATGTCTTTTTGGAAGCAACTGCCGCCAAAGCCCGGGCCGGCGGCGAGAAACTTTGAGCCGATGCGGCTATCGCTGCCGATCGCTCTGGCGACTTCGCGCACATCGGCGCCGGTGGCTTCACACAGGGCCCCGATCGCATTGATCGAACTGATGCGCTGGGCCAAAAAGGCATTGGCGGTGAGTTTGGAGAGTTCACTGCTCCAGAGATTGGTGCGCAGGATGCGCTCCGCGGGCACCCAATGGGCGTAGATCGCTGCCAAGGCGTTGATCGCTTCGGGCTCCTCGCCACCAATCAGGACCCGATCGGGCTTCTCCAGATCGTTGATCGCGGTGCCTTCGGCCAGGAATTCCGGGTTGGAGAGCACCGCAAAGGTTGTCTGGCCTCCGGCCCCCTGGGCCGCTGTGAGGATCGCCTTCACGGTTTCGGCCGTGCGCACCGGCAAGGTGCTTTTTTCAACCACGATCGTGTGGCCCTGGGCGCAGGCGGCCACCTGGCGGGCCGAGGCCTCGATCCAGCGCAGGTCACTGGCCTGGCCGGCGCCAATGCCGCGGGTTTTGGTGGGGGTATTTACCGAGAGGAACACCATGTCGGCGCTGGCGATCGCCGCCTCCACCGCGGTGGTGAAGTGGAGGTTGCGGCCCCGGCAACGGCCCACCACCACATCCAGGCCTGGTTCATAAACCGGCAAGCGCGATAGATCCGGGTCGTTCCAAGCGGCAATGCGGGCCTCGTTGAGATCGACCACCGTCACTTGGATGCCCGGGCAGTGGTCGGCGATCACCGCCATGGTGGGTCCGCCCACATAGCCAGCGCCAATGCAGCAAATCTGGCGAATGGGTGCTGATTGTCCGGCCTGGGACTGGGTGAGGGGTGGGGCGGAGCGGTTCATGCGAGGGCGGCGCGGAAATGGGCGATCGTGGGCTCCAGGCCCTGGTCCAGGCTGACCGTGGGCTCCCAGCCGAGCTGCTCGCGGGCCAGGTCGATGACCGGCTGGCGTTGCAGGGGATCATCGGCGGGTAGGGGCTGGTAGATCAATTCGAGGGCAGGATTGATGCGTTCGCGCACCTTTTCTGCTAGCTGGCGGATGGTGAATTCGCCCGGGTTGCCGATATTGATCGGCCCCGGATGGGAGCCGTTCATCAGGCGAATCAGCCCCTCCACCAGGTCGTCCACATAGCAGAAGGAGCGGGTCTGGGAGCCGGTGCCGTAGAGCGTCAACGGTTGGCCGCGCAGGGCCTGGACGATGAAATTGCTAACCACCCGGCCGTCATCGGGCAGCATGCGGGGCCCGTAGGTGTTGAAGATGCGCACGATGCGAATCTCCACGCCATGCATGCGCTGGTAGTCAAAGCAGAGGGTTTCGGCCACCCGCTTGCCCTCGTCGTAGCAGGCGCGGATGCCATGGGTGTTGACGTTGCCGCGATAGCTCTCGGGCTGGGGATGGACCTCGGGATCGCCGTAGACCTCGGACGTGCTGGCGAGCAGCAGCCGCGCCCCGACCCGGCGGGCCAGGCCCAGCATGTTGTAGGTGCCGATGAAGCTGGTTTTGGCCGTTTTGATCGGGTTGTGTTGGTAGTGCACCGGCGAGGCCGGGCAGGCCAGGTGCCAGATGCGGTCCACCTCCAGGCGGATCGGCTCGGTCACGTCGTGGCGGATCAGTTCGAAGTTGGGGTGGCCGATCCACTGGGCCAGATTGGCCTTGCGCCCCGTGAAGTAGTTGTCGAGGCAGATCACCTCTTCACCAGCCGCCATCAGCTGGTCCACCAGGTGGGAACCGACAAAGCCGGCGCCGCCGGTGATCAGGTTGCGCATGGGGGAAGCCACGGGATAGGGGCGACGGGATTGGAGGGTGTGGTTGGGCGGGATTTGCTGGGGGCTTGGGCCAGCAGGCGGAGCCGGATTGGGCCTTGCCTAAAGCCGCAGCTCGCCGCTGGCCAACTGCTGGCGGAACAGGGCCACGGTGCTCGCCAACCCCTGGGCCAGGGGAATGCGGGCCCGCCAGCCCAGGGACGCTAGGCGGTTCACATTTAGCTGTTTTTTGGGGGTGCCATCGGGCTTGCTGGCATCCCAGTGAATCTCTCCCTTGAAGCCCGTGGCCCCAGCCACCGCTTCGGCTAGCGCCTTGATCGTGAGATCGATCCCCGTGCCCACGTTGAGGTGTTGGAGGTCATCGGCAGCGGGCTGCCACTGCTCGAGGGCGAACACGCAGGCTTCCCCTAGGTCGTCCACATGCAGGAATTCGCGCAAGGGCGTGCCCGTACCCCAGCAGGTGACGCTCGGTTCGCCGGCCAGCTGGGCTGCATGGAAGCGGCGAATCAGGGCGGGCAACACATGGCTGTTGGTGGGGTGGTAGTTATCGCCCGGGCCATAGAGATTGGTGGGCATCAGACTGATCGCATCAAAGCCCACCTGCTGGCGTAGGGCGCGGCAGAGTTCGATGCCGGCGATTTTGGCGATCGCATACCACTCGTTGGTGGGCTCCAGGGCTCCGGTGAGTAGGGCCTCTTCGCGGATCGGCTGGTCGGCGAATTTGGGATAGATGCAGCTGCTGCCGAGAAACAACAGTCGCCTGGCCCCATGGCGCCAGGCCGCCTCAATCACATGGTTCTGAATTTTGAGGTTGTCGAGCAGGAAGTCGGCTGGGTAGGTGCTGTTGGCGAGGATGCCGCCCACCTTGGCGGCTGCCAGCACCACCACATCGGGCCGGTGGGCGCCAAACCAGGCGTTCACCGCCACCGGATCGAGCAGATCGAGGTTGCTGCGGGCGGCCGTCAGCAGGTTGGCGTAGCCGGCCGCCCCCAGGGCTCGGACGATGGCGCTGCCCGCCATGCCCCGGTGGCCGGCCACAAAGATGCGGTCGCCCGGTTGGATCAACAGCTCCGGCTGGCTCGGCCCCATCAGGCCTGGCCCCCGTTGCGTTCACCGGCGGCGGCCACGGCCGCCGGGTTGGTGGGGGGATTTTCCATCGATCCCACCACGTTGAAACCCTTGCGGCGCAGCAGGGCTTCCTTGGCGGCTTCTTCCTTGTCGCAGCTCACCATCTCCGCCACCAGTTCTTCCAAGGTGGTGGTGGGGGTCCAGCCCAGGGCCTCCTTGGCCCGGGTGGGATCGCCGAGCAGGGTTTCCACTTCGGCGGGCCGGAAGTAGCGCGGATCAATCCGCACCACCACGGCGCCCGTGTCGGCGCGGCGGCCCGTTTCCTCCAGACCCTCGCCGCTCCAGAGGATGGCCGCTCCAGCTTCGCTGGCGTCGCTGGCCGAATCGCCGCCGCCCCAGCCCAATTCCTGGGCCGCCAGCTCGATGAAGCGCCGCACGCTCTCCTGGCGGCCCGTGGCGATCACAAAATCCTGGGGACTGTCCTGCTGGAGCATGCGCCACTGCATCTCCACATAGTCGCGGGCGTGGCCCCAATCCCGCAGGGAATCGAGGTTGCCCATATAAAGACATTGATCGAGACCGGCATCAATACGGGTTAGCCCCCGGGTGATTTTGCGGGTTACGAAGGTTTCACCGCGCCTAGGGCTTTCATGGTTGAACAGAATGCCGTTGCAGGCATACATGCCATAGGCCTCGCGGTAATTCACCGTGATCCAGTAGGCATAGAGCTTGGCCACCCCGTAGGGACTGCGGGGATAGAAGGGGGTGGTTTCCTTCTGGGGAGTTTCCTGCACCAGCCCGTAGAGCTCACTGGTGCTGGCCTGATAAATGCGGGTTTTCTCGCTCAGGCCCAGCATCCGCACCGCTTCCAAGATGCGCAGGGTGCCTAAAGCATCGGAATTGGCGGTGTATTCAGGCGCTTCAAAACTCACAGCCACATGGCTCTGGGCCCCCAGGTTGTAAATCTCATCGGGCTGCACCTGCTGGATGATGCGGATCAGGTTGGTGCTATCGGTTAAATCGCCGTAATGGAGCACCAGCCGGGGATCGAGTTCGTGGGGATCTTGGTAGAGGTGGTCGATCCGGGCCGTGTTGAAGCTGCTGGCCCGCCGCTTGATGCCATGCACCGCATAGCCCTTCTCAAGCAGCAACTCCGCCAGGTAGCTGCCGTCCTGGCCCGTGATGCCGGTGATCAGGGCTGTTTTGAGCGGCGGCATGGAGGCGTCAACCAAGGGAACAGGTCGGATCAAGGGAAGGGGCCAGGCTTGTCAGCAGGGGGCGGGAGTTGCCCCTAGGGCGCCATTGCAACCCTTGCAGCCCCTAACGCCACGCCACCAGTCGCGGGACGTGGTGCCGATTCTGCCTGAGCAGTTCAGCCGGGGTTCGAGGAGTTGGTTTGGCTCAGGTTTCGACCTGGCCCAGCTCGAGCAGCTGGTTGATCCGGCTGGCCAGCTCCAGGTCCAGGTCGCTAAGGCCGCCGAGATCGTGGGTTGTGAGGTCGATCACCACCCGGTTCCAGCTGTTGCTCCAATCGGGGTGGTGGCCGAGGGCTTCGGCCACCTGGGCCACCTGGGCCATGAAAGCGAAGGCGGCGACAAAATCAGCAAACCGCAGTTCCCGGTGCAGCCGGCCCTCCCGCAGCTGCCAGCCGGTCAGGCTGGCGGGCAATCCAGCCAATGATTCGGCGCTCAGCAGGGTGGCCATGGTGCCGTCGCAGCTGGCCGCCATTCCAGCAGGCGCCTCCCGCCCCCAGCAGAGCGGGGGCGACGGCTAGGGCTCGGCCCCCTTGGCCAGGGCCAGCTCATGCAGGCGATCAATCAGGAGATCGAGCTCGGTGTCGTCGCCTGGATCGCTGGCCAGGGCGGCGCGGCGCTGCACCTCCCCCGCCAGCCGTTCGGCGTTGCGGCGGGCCAGCAGGGCACTGGGGCTGGTGGAGCCCAGGGGCCGGAGCTCGGCCGGTGGGGGGCCCTGTTCAGGCTCCGTCCCTGCCCCAGGCGGACCGCAAGGATGCTCGCAAAGGGGGGGGCTGGCCCCTGGGGACAGGGCCGTTGTTGGGGTCCCAGCTGCCGTTAGGGCAACCACCAGCTCGGCCAGCGTGGTTCGCAGATCCGCCAGCTCCTGGCGCAGGCCCGCCATTTCCTCGGCGAGCCGCTGGAACCCGGCCTCGGGCGCTGCGGATTCGGGGGGCCGCTGCGCCATGGCACCTGGGAGTTGGGCTGGCGCCATCTTGCCTTGTGAGATCCAGCCCACCGCCCTCCCTTGCCGAATCCCCCCATCGGGCCAGACTCGGCCTGCACCAGCATTTCGCCACACCATGGGCTGCCGTTCCTTGTCCCGATGGGCTCTCCTGCTGGCCAGCAGCGTGGCCGCCGTGGCCCTGGTGCCCCCCGCCCAGGCGCAGCGCGTCGTGCCCAAGCTCCAGGTGGTCTGTCCCATGGGCTATGTGGACACCTTCAACGGCAAGTGCTCCACCCTGGGGCTGATGACCTACACGGTGGCGCCGAGCCAAGGCAAGGCCTGCCTGGAGGGCTGGATGAATGTCGGTGGCGGTTACTGCCGCAAGAAGTAGGCGTCCTGCCCCAGGCTGGCGACCCCACTGATCCCGCCCTGCCATGGCTGAGTTGCTGGTGTTGCAGCACCTGAGCCTCGAGGGTCCCGGTCTGATCGCTGCCTGTGCCGCCGAACGCGGCCATACGATCCGCCAGGTGGATCTCTCCAGCGGCGCGGCCCTGCCGCCGGCGCGGGTGCCTGGCCAGATCCTGGTGGTGATGGGCGGACCGATGGGGGTGGGTGATCTGGGCAACCCGGCCTACCCCTGGCTGGCGGCTGAGCTCGCATTGCTGCGCCAGCGCCTTGACCAAAAGGCTCCCGTGTTGGGCATCTGCCTAGGCGCCCAGCTGCTGGCTGCCGCAGCTGGCGGGGGCGCCGAACCCCTGTTGGTGGGCGATCCGCCCCGGCCCCTGCGGGAGGTGGGTTGGGGGGCGGTGACCTTCACGGCCCCGGCGGCCAGGGAACCAGTGTTGGCTGGGCTGGCGGCCAGTGAGCTGGTGCTCCATTGGCATGGCGACCGCATCGTCCTGCCGCCCGAGGCCGTGTTGCTCGCCTCCAGCCTCCATTGCCGCGAGCAGGCCTTCCGCATCGGCCAGCACGCCTGGGGTCTCCAGTTCCATGTGGAGATGGAAGCTGCGGGAATCGAGGGCTGGTTGAGCGAAGACGCCGACTACGTGCGCGGGGCCCTGGGGCCCGACGGGGCCGAGCGGATCCGCGACGGGGCCGCCCGCTGGGGGGAGGCGGTGGCGACCAGCGGCCGGCGCCTGATCCACAACCTGCTGGCCCAACTCGAGGCGGCCCTGGGCTGAGGG
>NSII01000056.1 GCA_002737305.1 Synechococcus sp. Baikal-G1 | reverse complement strand
TTGGAATGGACCGACCCCGGCAACCTATTTGTGTCGATCAGCCGTGAGGGCGATGGTCGGGCGCCGGCGGGGCAAGCCACGGTGATCGCCAGCGTGTTCACCGCGGCGCGCCCCTGGTTTGGCCTCGATCGGGCCAGCTACCAGGCCCGCAAGGCCCAGGCCCTGGCCGGCATCCAGGCGGGCTTGAACTCCTTGCTCGGGATCAGGCCCGAGCAGTTTCTGCACCAGGAGCTGGCCACCCCCAGGGGCTTTGCCCGCTGGACCGGCCGCCCCTTTGGCTTTGTGGGCGGGCTCGGCCAGCAGCCGGATCGCTTCGGGCCCTTCGGGCTCGCCAGCCGCACCCCCCTGCCAGGCCTGTGGCTCTGCGGCGATGGCGTTTACCCCGGCGAAGGCACCGCCGGGGTATCGCTCTGCGCCCTGATGGTTTGCCGCCAGCTCCTGGCGGGCCGGGGCCGGGCCCTACGGCTGCGGGGAGGCTGAAACCCTCCCAGGCCGGGGGGTCAGAGGAATTCGGGCCGCAGGGCCTGGGCCTGGCTGAGGCATTGCTCCAACCCTGGCCAGTCGCCCCCGCGCACCCGCTGCTCCAGGTCTTCCAGGCTGGTGCGGTAGCGGGCCAGGGCCGCCAGCAGGGCTTCGCGGTTGTAGCGAGCCATCAAGGTGCCCAGTTCCGGGTTGCCACCGCCAACCCGGCTGGTGTCGGCGAAGCCACTGGAGGCCAGGGCCCGGGCCAAGGGCGCTTGACCAGCAGCCTCAATCAGGGCGGCCCCCAGCAGCACCGGCAAATGGGAAATCAGCGCCACGGCCTGGTCGTGGTCGCTGGCCTGGCATTCAATCCATTGGGCATCCACCGCCTCGGCCAAACCCCTCACCACCGCCAGGGCCTCGGGGTCGGTGGCATCCGTGGGCGTCGCCACCCAGGGCCGGCCGGCAAATAGGCCCGCCAGCCCCGCCTCCACCCCGGCTTGCGCCGTGCCGGCCATCGGATGGCTGGCCACAAAACGGGGCCACTGGCCCCAGCGATCCAGCACCGGCCCCTTAACCGAGCCCACATCGGTAATCACCGCCCCGGCCGGTAGGGCCCCCAGCAACTCGGAGCTGGGCTCAAGCAAGCGATCCAGGGGCAAGGCCAGCACCACCAGGGCGCACTCGGCCAGCACGGCCGGATCGGTGCTCACCTGATCGGCCAGCCCCCGCAGGCGGGCCCGCTGGGCCGTGGCCTGCCGGTGCACCAGGGCCTGCACCCGCAAGCCCTGGGCCCGCAAATCAAGGGCCAGGGAGCCGCCGATCAGGCCCAAGCCCACCACACCGATTGGACGATCGCGCCAGGGAATGGTCATGGCAGACCCCCTGGATTGGCCATGGCTAAACCCTTCCGTTGGTCATGGCTGAACAAGTTGGTCATCGATGCGCCAGTTCGCTGGGCCCAGCTTCCTACGATCGCCCCATGTTGGAAGCCCTGGCCCACCAGCAGCTCAAGGCACTCCTCCGACTGGAGGGGGAAACCCGCTGGCCCCACCACCTCACCCTCAGCCGTCTGGCGGCCCGCAGCCTGCGGCGCGGCGATCAAACCCTGGTGCGCCTGGCCCCTGGCAGTGACCCCAGCTGGCTACTGGCCCTACTCGTGCCCATCGCCCTCACCGACACCGGCCTGGCCCTGGTGGTGAGCGAAGGGCTGCGCCAACGGCTGCTGCAGGTGGAGCTACCCCGGCTCCAGGCCGCCGGCCTGACCCTGCCCTGCTGGGAGGGCCCGGCCGCCCCGCCCCAGGCGCGACTGTGGCTGCTCGATCACCACCAGCTGGTGCAGGCCTGGCGCGCCCAGGCCCTGGGCGCGCGCCAGTTGGTGATCCCCGAGGCCGAAAACCTGGAGCTGCTGCTGCGCAGCGCCCTGGGCCTGGTGATCGAAAACCACGACTGGGAGGTGTTGCGCCGCAGCCTGCCCGCAGCCTCCACCGGCCTGCTGGGCCTGCATGAACGGCTCAGCCGCCGGATCTTCGCCCATCCCCAGGGGCCCGTGGAGCAGGTGGGCGTAAGCCCCGAGGAGGAAGCCCCCCTACGCCAATTACTGGCGCTGATGGAGGCCCTCCCGGAGCCCTGGCCCCAATGGCTGGCCTCTGGCGGCAGCGACTGGGTCAGCTGGGCCACGGTCAATCCCAGCCTGCTGCGCTGGCAACTGCACCGCCAACCGCTCGATCCCCTGGCCGCCCTGGCCGGCCTGTTCGCCGATCGGGGTGCCCTGCTGGTGGGGGAACTCCCCAGCGGCGGTCGCCTGGGCAGCCCCGGCAACGCTGGCTCCCGGGCCGGCTTCCGGCCCCAGGTGGAGGTGGCCCTGGGCGATCCACCCCTGCAGGACCCCCTGCCGGTCTTTGCCCCGGCCGGCCAGCCCCTGCCCAACAGCCCCCACTTCGCCAGCCACCTGCTTGATCAGGCGCGCAGGCTGGTGCTGGGCCAGGAGGGCCTCACCCTGGTGTTGCTTGATGACGATGGCCTGCGCCGGGGCCTCACCAGCGGCCTGGCGGCGGAATTCGGCAGCCGGGTGGTCCACCAGGACACCGCCCCCGACAGCAATGGCGTGATCTGCGCCAGCTGGGGCTGGTGGCTGGACCAGCAGGCCCGCCTGCCCGCCCCCTGCCAGGTGATCGCCTGCACCCTGCCCCTGGCCAGCCTGGAGTCGCCCCTCACTGCCGCCCAGGTTCAGGCCCTGCGCCAGCAGGGCCGGGACTGGTTCCGGGAGCTGCTCCTGCCCGAGGCCCTGGGCCGGTTGCAGCGGGCGGTGGCCAACCTGCGCCGCAGCGGCGGCCGCCTGGCCGTGCTCGATGGCCGCATGCGGCGCCGCGGCTGGGGCCGGCAAGTGATGGCAGCCCTGGAACCCTGGGTGGCCCTGCCACGGCTCCTGCCCCGGTAATCGGCTCCTGCCCCGGTAATCACCCCCTACTGGGGGCTTGGCTGGCCTGGCCGGATCTCCAAGCGCCCACCAACCAAAGGGACCCTGGCCAGGGTGGCCGAATTAGCCTGGCCAAGACGATCGATGACCAGGGCATGGGCGAAGCCAAACGACGCAGCGACCAGGGCCTGGCCCCCCGCGGCCCCAAGCCCAGTAAGGACGCCAAGGACAACTCGCCGCGGTTCCTGCCCTGGTTGCCGCTGACCCGAAATCAGGGCGAGCGTTTCGTGTCGATCACGACCCGCAGCGCCTGGATCGGCATCGGCGCCCTGGCCGTCTTCTGGGTGACCGTGCGCTTCATCGGACCGGCCGCCGGCTGGTGGGCCCTGGCGGACGGTTGACCGTTTACCAGGGTCTTTCAGGGGCCGTTGAGACGCTATCGCCGCATCCAAACCCAGACGGGGCAAGCAGTGTCGGCATCCCTGTGGGGAATCCAGCACGCCTTGCAGCACCCCCAGGAAACAATCCTTAGAATTCCTTCAGATTTTGCGGCCCAGGCTCCATGTTTCCCCGTCTCGCCGAGCACTACCGAGCCCTGGTCGAAGATCTGGTCCTCAGCCTGCGCGCCCTGGCCGACCGGTTACAGCGCCAGGGGCATGCCGCCACCTGCTATGTCTGCGGCGATGGTCGCGACGGCCAAGGGGCCTCCTTCGTGGCCGACCTGGGCGAGGGCCACATGGTGCGCTTTCTGGTCTCCGACGATGGCATCAGCTGGGTGGAGTCCCGCAACGGCCATGAGCTGATCAAGCTGGAAGGCGCAGCGGCAATCGAAGAGCTCGACCGGGTGGCACTGGTCGTCCAAGGCCAGGGCAACCTGGCCCCCGTGCCAACAGCCGAACCCCTGGGCCCCCAGGAAATCGCCGCCTGAGCCTCCGAATCCTTTGGCGGATCAGCCCCCGCCCAACGGACCTCAACCCACGACAAAGCCACCCAAGGCCAGGCCCTGGGTGGCTTTGTGGTTTTCAGCCCCAGAGAACCCAGGGCTAAAGGGGGCCAGTGGGGCACCAACCCATCCTGCTGGGCTGGGGTCGGGGCCCCCACCCCAGCGCTCTTGCCGGCCCAGGGACGGCCAGCCAGCCGGTCAGTCAACCGGGGAGTTGCTCGCCTCCTCCACCGCTGCGGCGGCAGCGGCCAACTTGGCCGCTGCCGCCGCAGCCAGGGGCTTCATCGAGTTGGCGGAGACATCGGCCCCTTCGGTGAGCTTCTGGCGCACCAGCACTTCGATCGCGTCCTTCGGCGCCGGGTTTTGCTCCAACCAGATGATCGTGTTGTCGCGACCCTGGCCAATGTTGTCGCCCTCGTAGCTATACCAAGCGCCCTTACGCACCACCACACCGGTTTCTTCGGCCAGGTCGAGCAGGCAGCCAATCGTGCTAATGCCGCGGCCAAACAGGATGTCAAATTCGGCGATGCGGAAGGGCGGCGCCACCTTATTTTTGGCCACCTTCACCTTGGCGCGGATGCCGTATTCCTCCGTGCCCCGCTTGAGGGTCTGAATGCGACGGATGTCGAGGCGCACCGAGGCGTAAAACTTCAGGGCATTGCCACCGGTGGTGGTTTCCGGGTTGCCATAGGTAACGCCGATCTTCTGGCGTAGCTGGTTGAGGAAGATCACGGTGCAACCGGATTTGCCGATGTTGCCGGTGATCTTGCGCATGGCCTGGCTCATCAGCCGGGCCTGGGCCCCCACGGCCAGATCGCCCATCTCCCCCTCGATCTCAGCCCGGGGCGTCAGGGCCGCCACCGAGTCCACCACCACAATGTCGACCGCGGCGGAGCGCACCAGCTGGTCGACGATTTCCAGGGCCATTTCGCCGGTGTCGGGCTGGGACACCAGCAGATTTTCGATGTCCACCCCCAGGGCCGCCGCATAGACGGGATCAAGGGCATGCTCCGCATCCACGAAGGCCGCCACCCCACCACGCCGCTGCACCTCAGCAATGGCATGGAGGGTCAGGGTGGTCTTGCCGGAGCTTTCCGGGCCGTAGACCTCCACCACCCGCCCCTTGGGATAGCCACCGCCCAGGGCCAAATCCAGGGTGAGGGCCCCCGTGGGGGTGGTTTCTACCCGCATGCGGGAGGCATCCCCCAGCCGCATGATCGAGCCCTTGCCGAAGTTGCGCTCGATCTGGTTCAGCACCAGGCCGAGGGCCTTGTCCCGTTCGCCGGCGGCGCGGGCATCGGAACCCCGGGTCTCGCCCAGGCGTGTTTCGAGGCCCCGGGAATCTGAGCCCCGGGAATCCGTGCCCCGGCCGGAGGTGGCTTTGGACTCGGAAGATTTGTCGTCGGCAGGCATGTCTGCGAATCAGCGATGGAATGGGCCGCAGGGCTGGAGCGGGGCAACGGCAAGGCCGAAGCCGAAATCGAGGCCGACTCCAGATCTCCCAGGGTGAAGGGCCCCAGGGCGTTCACCTGGCATGGTCACCGGGGCAGCCCCACAGAAGCCAATGCCACCGGAAGGCCCAGGTGTCCCAGGGGAACGGACTGGAAATTGGAATCGGGCCACCGAAGCCGGGAGGCCGAACGGGAGAGGGCAGCCCCGGGGGGACGCATCTAGTACAGACGTACCCTAGCGAATCAGGGCCAGCTCGCCAAGGGGGCCGCAAAGCGATCCGGCTCCAGCAGCACGATCCCGCGGGGCAAGCCCTGGCGATCCTCAGGACCCAGGTAGCCCCAAGACACCAGCAAGCAGCGCACGGATTCGAGGCCCGGAGTGGCGCGCACCTGCTCAAGGGTGGCTCGCCGGTCTTCGACAAACCAGAGCGGCCCGTCTGGTCGCTCCTGGGCCAAGCGCAGCAAGACCTCGGGCTTGCTGCCCTGCTCGTGGCCATACACGGCCCGGGGCTCCAGGCCATGGGCCCTAAGCAGCTCACAGGCGAAGGACCGGCCCTTGGTGGTGAGCACGATCCAGTCGGAGCCTTCAGCGGCCAGCTGGGCCAACCTCTTGGCAACTCCCGGATAGGGCTGGTGGAGCGCGAGCCAGGCGGCCCGATCTTGGTCCAGGGCCTGGTGGCGACCCGTTTCGAGGGCCCGCTGGAGCGACTCAGGGGCCAGCTGCCAACGCTCCAGGGCCGCCTGAAGTTGGAGCCGGTAGTGGGCCAGATAGGCCGGCAGGTCCAGGTCTGGGCGGGAGAGCTCGAGGGCGGCCAGCACCATCTCCCAGCCCTTGTGGATCAGGGGTCGCAACAGGGCAAAACCAGGCGGTGCCAGGGCCGGCAACGGAACCTGGGGCTGGAGGGCCAGGGCGGCGCGGCGAGCGCTCCACCAGTACTCGGCCATGCCATCGACCAGCACCCCATCAAAGTCAAAAACCAGCAGAGGAGCTGGGGTCAGGGGCTTTTTGGTCACTTAAAACTGGGTCGCTAGGATTCGAACCTAGGAATGGCGGGACCAAAACCCGCTGCCTTACCACTTGGCGACGACCCAACAGGTTCAGGAGGTCGAAACAGCACGGTCAGCGGCAGGAACCGAGACGCGCCGAATCTCCCTTGAACACCCTGATAGTTACCCACAGCGGGCCGACCTTCGTCAACGTCCGAGCCTCCAACCCGGCCTAGGGCTCCACCAAAAGCTGAAAAGCCCAGCAGCCCTCCCCGGCCGGCCCCTCAGGGCGGGAATACCCGCAAGCGCTGCTGGTCGCCCCGACCGAACACGGCCGACGCCAGCCGGTAACGGGCCACCAGCTCGGCCTGCAGGGCCCGGATCGGCTCCCCGCGGGGCAGGAGCTCGATCGGCCGTCCCTGGGCCAGCACCACCTGCTCCACGGCCAGACGGCACTCCTCCAGGGCCTCCAGGCTGTCGTCCGGGCCCCTGGGGGAGCCGCTGGAGGAGCCAGGCGAGCGAGCAAGCGGGCCAGGGCTCCCGGGGCTGGCCTGCAGACCCCTGGGCTGGCCTGGGCCGCCGCGACGGGTTAGCAGCCGCTCCAGGCCCCGTTGGATCTGGGGCAGGGTGTCGGCCTTGATCACCAGAATCGGCAGGCCCCGGCGATGGGCCGATCGGCGCACCTGGGGATCGAGGCCCAAATGCTGGCGCACCGCCAACACCGCCTCCGCCTGCTCGAGCGACTCCACCCGCTGCACGGCCAGATCCCGGCTGCGCACCGCCTGCTGCCAGAGATGGACGCTCACCCCCACCCCATAGAGCCGCAGCGGCCCGGGGGGATCCAGCTCGGATAGCGGGGAGGGCTCCCGATCCCCAGCCTCCAAGGCTTCGATGGGATGGGTCCCCGCTGGGCTAACGGCCCCATGCCCCCCCGGGCTGGGGCGGCGGCGGGGATCGGGCAGGGGAACCGGCGCAAGGGGCACCAGGCGCGGTCGGGCCGGCCCCTGGGCAGCGAACGGGCTGGGGGGACTCGGTTTGGGGGTGAGGAAATCGCTTGTAGAACCGAAGGGCCTGGGGAAGGAGGGGGCACGGCTGGCCGGCGGGCGCGGTGGCGGGGCTGGCTCCTGCACTAACACCTGGCCGTCCGCTCCTAGCTGGCGCAACTGGGGTCTGGCGGCCTGGCCCCGCAGCAGCAAATCAACGGTGGACGCCACATCCAGGTGCACCAACCAGAGGCTGCGGCTATGCATTTCCACGGCCAGGGGGAAAGTGGGTTCGGCCGCCCGTTCCTGCACGGTCTTTTGGGTGCGGCGGCGCCGCGCCTCCTCATCGCCCAGGGTCACCGATTCAATGCCGCCGACCAGGTCGCTGAGGGTGGGGTTCTTGAGCAGGTTGCTGAGGGCGTTGCCATGGGCCGTGGCCACCAGCATCACGCCCCGCTCGGCGATCGTGCGGGCCGCCTGGGCCTCCAACTCGGTGCCGATCTCATCGATAACGATGACTTCGGGCATGTGGTTTTCCACCGCCTCGATCATCACCTGGTGTTGCAGCTCCGGCCGTGCCACCTGCATGCGCCGGGCCCGGCCAATGGCGGGATGGGGGATGTCGCCGTCGCCGGCGATCTCGTTGCTGGTGTCGATCACAACCACGCGGCGCTGCAGGTCATCGGCCAACACCCGGGCGATCTCCCGCAGGGCCGTGGTTTTGCCCACCCCGGGCCGCCCCATCAGCAGCAACGACTGGCCCGTATCGAGCAGGTCCACCACCATCGCCACCGTGCCATAGACGGCCCGGCCCACCCGGCAGGTCAGGCCCACGATCTCGCCGGTGCGGTTGCGGATGGCACTGATGCGATGCAGGGTGCGCTCGATCCCGGCCCGGTTATCGCCGCCGAAGGGCCCCAGCTGCTCGACCACCGCCCCTAGGTCCCGCCGCTCGATCACCGCCGACCCCAGGGCCAGGGCCCGGCCGGGATAGCGGGCCTCCGGGATCCGGCCCAGATCCAGCACCACTTCCAGCAATTGATCGCGGGCCTCGGGCGCTGCCAGGGCCAGACGCACGGGCCCAGGCAGGAGCTCCAGCAGACGATCGAGGTCATCAGCCATCCGCTGCAGGTTGGTCCGATCGCCCTGGAGATCCCCAGGGCGCTCTCCAGGACACCCTGCAGCGGAATCCCGAGCCAGGGCCCCAACCCAACCGGCCCCAAGGGACTGGGCGCGCGGAGGACCTAAGGGCTGGTCGGGCTGGGGCCCAGGGGCCGACGGGAGGGCCATCAGGGGCTCGGCTGTTCAGCACCCTGGTCTAACCAGCGGCGCTGGCGCCAAGGGGCCACCAAGCCGCGGGCCAGGCCTAGGGCCTGGCGGCGCAGGTCGACCTGTTCGCGCAGGCCCCCCCCCCGGGCTTCGGCCTCCACAAGCAGGGGCTGGAGCAGGCTGCGGGCCACGCCGCCAAAGGCCACCCCTGCGGCGCCGGAGTGATCAGGAAGAAGGGCGATGCTGGCCCCATTGGTGCCGCCTGCCAATTGCAGGGGGCCCGGCGGCGCCCACGGGCGGACCGCCTGGAGAAGGGCCACCGCCGCCCGGGCGGTGCCCACGCCCACATCACCACTCATGGGCCGGCCATCGAGCTGCCAGAGGGGCCGCAGACCCGCCTGACACAGCAGAGCGAAGCGATGCCAAAGCTCGGCGGCCAGCTGCCTGGCACTAGCGGGCCCGGGCCCGTCCCACTCCAGCCCACAACTGACCGCCAATCGCCGCAACGGCACCCCACTGGCCAGCACCTGCTGCAGCCGGGGCCCAAAGGCCCTAGCCCGGCCAATGCGGGTGTGGATCTCCACCGCGTCGGGCCGCAACTCGGCCAAGAGCGCTGGCACGGCCTCGGCACTCAACACGGTCTGGCGCTCCTCAATCAGGCCGAGGGGACAGGCGGGCCGGCACCGGCCACAGCCGTAGCAGCGATCGGCCTCCACCCCGCCCACGGCGCCGATCGCCAGGGCCGGACAGACCCGCTGGCAGGGCCTGGGGCAGTCCGACGGACAGAGGCGGGGATCAAAGCTTGCCTTGCGGAAATGGGGGTCATCGCCATCGCTAAGGCTGACCATCAACCAGGGGGGTTGGAAGCCCTGGGGGTGGGCCTCAAGCTGGCCCTGCCGTTGGCTTTGGGTCTCGGCCCAGGCGATGCCGCGCCGGGCCGCAGCAACCGCCGCCGGATCGGCCGCCACATCAATGCAATCGACGCCCACCAGGCTGAATAGGGCACACAGATCTTCGATCGCGGCCAGGTCATGGTTGCTGGCTCCGCAGATCAACTTGACCCACCGGCCCCGGGCTAGGGCCAGCTCCGGCGCCACCCAGCTCAGGCGGCGACCTGGGCGAGGGGTTGCCAACGCAGGGCCCGGGCACCGCCCATCTCCACGACCACCTTCAGGCGGCCATCGCGCCGGGTGAGTTCCACCAGGGAGGCCCGTTCAGCGTCGGAGAGCACCTGACCCTCGAGCAACCAAAGCAGCATCGGCTGGGGGCTCTCCAGCAGGGCACCCAACTGGGGCATCACCCGTTGCACCTCGCCGACGGCAGCGCTGCGGCCCACGCTCTGGTGACCTAGGTGGGGAGGGCGGATGCCATGGGATTGATAGAGAAAGGCCTCGAGATCGCCCAGGCCCCGGGCCGAGGTCATCTGGGCCCGGTAGCCGGCGGCGCGCAGGCGCCGCAGCAGCCGGGTTTCCGATCCACCTTCTAAGGGGACATAGAGGGCCAGGGCACCGGCGCGCTCCAGATCCCGCCGAAATCCGCGGCCGGTGAGCAGCAAGGGCATGCGTAGGTCAACGGGGCAGGTCGATCTACTTTGACAGCAGCGATCCACCTGTGGGGAATGCTGCCCGCAGGTCTGGACCGGGGCAGCTCTAGATACGGGCCCGGTCAACGGTCCGCCATCTGGGGGTCAGGCCATGGGGTAAGTTATTTGCTTGTGCTACTGCCTGTGCCCGTCCGCTAGCCGGGCCTCCAGCGCATTGCACAGGGTTGCCCTTGGGGGCAACTCCCTCGGCCAGTGCCATGGAACCTGCTCTTCGGAGCTGGTGCCATCGCCGGGAAACTGCTTCTCACGCTGCTGGGCTGGTTCATTCCAACCCAACCAAGTAGCCCGGATGAGTAAGTCCCAGCCTGCTGCTTCGAGCGTCGCTAGCGCCCTCAGATGAGCCACCCCGGTGGCCCTCTCCAGCCTGCCTCGACCGAACCAGCCTCACCTCAGGGACGACCAAATCGGTCCCTTCCCTAGGTGGTCCTGCTGGCGTTTGTTCAGAGTTCTATGTCCATCGGCATCCTTGGGAAGAAATTGGGCATGTCCCAATTCTTCGACGACACAGGCAAATCCATCCCGGTCACCGTGATCGAGGCGGGTCCCTGCCGCATTACCCAGCTCAAGTCCACCAGCACCGACGGTTACACCGCCGTGCAGCTGGGCTTCGGTGACATTCGCGTCAAGCTCGTGAATAAGCCGGCTGCGGGCCACCTAGCCAAGTCAGGCGAAGAGCCCCTGCGCCACCTGCGCGAATACCGCGTCGACAGCGTTGAGGGCCTTTCCCTGGGCAGCAGCATCACCGTCTCCGACTTTGAAGCCGGACAGAAGGTTGATGTGAGCGGCGACACCATGGGCCGCGGTTTTGCGGGCCTGCAGAAGCGCCACGGCTTCAGCCGGGGCCCCATGAGCCACGGTTCGAAAAACCACCGCGAACCGGGTTCGATCGGCGCAGGCACGACCCCCGGTCGCGTCTACCCCGGTAAGCGCATGGCCGGCCGCTACGGCGGCAAACAAATCACCACCAAGGGCCTGGTCATCCTCAAGGTGGACACCGAACGCAACCTGCTGGTGGTGAAGGGCTCGGTGCCGGGGAAACCCGGCTCCCTGCTCAACATCCTCCCCGCCAGACGGGTTGGCTTCAAAGCCGCGAATTGAGGAGGACGTAAGTAAGCCATGGTCAACTGTGTCGTCCGCGATTGGCAGGGCAAGGAAGCCGGTAAGGCCAGCCTTGATCTGAAAGTCGCCAAGGAAACAACTGCCAACGCTCTGGTGCATCGCGCCATCGTTCGGCAACTCGCCAATGCCCGCCAGGGCACGGCCAGCACGCTCACCCGGGCCGAAGTGGCCGGTGGTGGCCGTAAGCCCTACAAGCAAAAAGGCACCGGTCGCGCCCGTCAGGGCTCGATCCGCACCCCCCTCCGTCCCGGCGGTGGTGTGGTGTTCGGTCCCAAACCCCGCAGCTACACCCTGGGGATGAACCGCAAGGAACGTCGCCTGGCCCTGCGCACGGCCCTGATGAGCCGCGGCGCTGACCTCGTGGTGGTGAAGGGTTTTGCCGAGGGCCTCACCGCTCCCAAAACCAAGGAAATCCTCGCTGGCCTCGGCCGCCTCGGCATCGCCGAAGGCACCAAGGTATTGCTGGTGCTCGATACCCCCAGCGATGTGGTGCGCCTCTCGGTGCGCAACCTCGAGAAAGTCAAACTGATCGCCGCCGATCAGCTCAACGTGTTTGACCTGCTCCACGCCAGTTCCCTGGTGGTGAGCGACGAAGCACTCGCGAAGATTCAGGAGGTCTACGGCGATGACTGAACGTTTTGCAGGCCGGCTTGCGGATGTGATCCGCCGGCCGCTGATCACCGAGAAGGCCACCCGGGCCATTGAGCAGAACCAGTACACCTTCGAGGTGGACCACCGGGCTGCCAAACCCGACATCAAGGCCGCCGTTGAACAACTTTTCGACGTCAAGGTCGTCGGCATCAGCACCATGAATCCGCCACGTCGCAGCCGTCGCGTCGGCCGTTTCGCCGGCAAGCGTGCCCAGGTGAAAAAAGCCGTGGTGCGTCTAGCCGTGGGCAACGCCATCCAGCTCTTCCCCGAGGCCTGAGGGGTCTGAACCGACATGGGAATCCGTAAGTACCGCCCAATTACCCCAGGCACCCGCACCCGGGTCGCCAGCGACTTCAGTGAAGTCACTGAGCGGCGTCCGGAACGCAGCCTGGTGGTCGCCAAACACCGCCGCAAGGGCCGCAACAACCGCGGTGTGATCACCTGCCGCCACAGAGGTGGCGGCCACAAGCGCCTCTATCGCATCGTCGACTTCCGTCGCGATAAGCACGATGTCGTGGCCCGGGTCGCCGCAATCCACTACGACCCGCACCGCAACGCCCGCCTGGCCCTGCTCTTCTACTCCGATGGCGAGAAGCGCTACATCCTGGCTCCGGCTGGGATTGAAGTCGGCCAGACCGTGGTCTCCGGCCCGGAGTCACCGATCGAAACCGGCAACGCCCTGCCCCTCTCGTCCATCCCTTTGGGCTCCAACGTTCACAACGTTGAGCTCTACGCCGGCCGCGGCGGCCAGATGGTTCGCACCGCCGGGGCCAGTGCCCAGGTGATGGCCAAGGAAGGCGATTACGTCGCCCTCAAGCTGCCCTCCACCGAAGTGCGCCTCGTTCGCCGCGAGTGCTACGCCACCCTCGGTGAAGTGGGCAACGCCGAGGTGCGGAACACCAGCCTCGGCAAAGCCGGCCGCAAACGCTGGCTCGGACGCCGCCCCGAAGTGCGCGGCAGTGTGATGAACCCCTGCGATCACCCCCACGGTGGTGGCGAGGGTAAGGCACCGATCGGTCGGTCGGGTCCCGTCACCCCCTGGGGCAAACCGGCCCTGGGATACAAGACCCGTAAGCGGAACAAACCCAGCAATCGGTTTGTGCTCCGGAAACGTCGCCGCACCTCCAAGCGGAGCCGTGGCGGACGCGATTCCTGATGAACCACACCGCTTTGCTTTTCGCTTAAACCGCCATGGGACGTTCACTCAAAAAAGGTCCGTTTGTTGCCGACAGCCTGCTTCGCAAGGTTGAAAAGCAAAACGCCACCGAAGACAAATCCGTCATCAAGACCTGGTCGCGGGCTTCCACGATCCTGCCGATGATGATTGGTCACACCATTGCCGTTCACAACGGCAAGGCCCATCTCCCCGTCTACGTGACGGAACAGATGGTGGGCCACAAACTCGGAGAATTCGCGCCAACACGCACYTTCCGAGGCCACATCAAGGACAAGAAAGGAGGTCGCTAGGACATGGCCAACCCATCCCCCACCCAGGCCCTTGCCCACGGGCGCTTCATCCGAGGCTCCGTGTCAAAGGTCCGTCGCGTGCTCGACCAGATCCGTGGTCGGACCTACCGGGACGCCTTGATCATGCTTGAGTTCATGCCCTACCGCTCCACCGGACCCATCACCAAGGTGCTGCGTTCGGCCGTGGCCAACGCTGAGCACAACATGGGCCTGGATCCGTCCTCCCTGGTGATCACCACCGCTAGCGCCGACATGGGTCCGTCCCTGAAGCGCTTCCGGCCCCGAGCCCAGGGTCGCGCCTACGCGATCAAGAAACAGACCTGCCACATCAGCATTGCTGTGGCCCCTTCCGCCTGACCCCCGAGGACACCGACCGATGGGACACAAGATCCATCCAACCGGACTGCGCCTGGGGATCACCCAGGAACACCGGTCCCGCTGGTATGCACCCAGCAAAACGTATCCGACCCTCCTCCAAGAGGACGACCGGATCCGCAAGTTCATCCACAAGAAATACGGCGCCGCTGGCATCAGCGACGTGCTGATCGCCCGTAAGGCCGACCAGCTTGAGGTGGAACTCAAGACCGCGCGCCCCGGCGTGCTTGTCGGCCGCCAAGGCACCGGCATTGAGGACCTCCGCACCGGTATCCAAACGACCATCGGCGATCGCAACCGTCAGGTGCGCATCAACGTGGTCGAAGTGGAGCGCGTCGACGCCGACGCCTTCCTGCTGGCCGAATACATCGCCCAGCAACTGGAAAAGCGGGTGGCCTTCCGACGGGTCATGCGCATGACCGTGCAGCGGGCCCAACGGGCTGGCGTGCTCGGCCTCAAGATCCAGGTGAGCGGTCGCCTCAACGGCGCCGAAATCGCCCGGACGGAATGGACCCGGGAAGGTCGCGTTCCCCTGCATACCCTGCGGGCCGACATCGACTACGCCACCAAGGTGGCCACCACCACCTATGGCGTCCTGGGCATCAAGGTCTGGGTATTTAAGGGCGAAGTACTGCCAGGGCAATCCGACAAGCAGCCGGTGGGTGTTTCACCCAAGCGGCGCGCGAATCGGCGGCCCCAGCAGTTCGAAGACCGCTCCAACGAGGAGTGATCAGGAAATCTGAACTATGCTAAGTCCTAAAAGAGTCAATTTCCGCAAACAGCAGCGGGGCCGCATGCGCGGCGTCGCCACCCGGGGCGCCACGATTGCCTTCGGTGAGTTTGCGCTTCAGGCCCAGGAATGTGGCTGGATCACCTCCCGCCAAATTGAAGCCAGCCGTCGGGCCATGAGCCGCCACGTTAAGCGGGGCGGCCAGATCTGGATCCGGATCTTCCCGGACAARCCCGTCACCATGCGCCCGGCCGAAACCCGGATGGGCTCTGGTAAGGGCAACCCGGAGTTCTGGGTGGCCGTGGTCAAGCCCGGTCGCATCCTCTTTGAGATGGGTGGTGCCGAACTCACCCCCGAAATCGCCAAGGAGGCCATGCGTCTGGCCCAGTTCAAACTGCCGATCAAGACCAAGTTCCTGAGCCTGGCCGACCAGGCTCCCTCTGGCGCTGCCGTTAAGGCCAGCCCAGAAGCCGCCGTCACCGTGGAGTCCTGACCATGGCCCGTCCCGACATCGCCGAGGCCCGCAAGCTCACCGACGGCGAGATCAATGATCAGATCGATGGCATCCGCCGCGAGCTGTTCACCTTGCGCTTCGAGCAGGCCACCCGCCGGCTCGAAAAACCCCACCGTTTCAAAGCTGCCCGCATCCGGCTGGCCCAATTGATGACGGTGAAAACGGAGCGCAGCCGCGCCACCGTCGCCTCCTGAACCCCCACTGAAACGCCATGGCACTCAAGGAAAGGGTCGGCACCGTCGTCAGCGACAAGATGGAAAAAACGGTGGTGGTGGCGGTCGAAAACCGCTTCCCCCATCCCATCTATCAAAAGACCGTCAGCCGCACCACCCGCTACAAAGCCCACGACGAGGAGAATTCCTGCCGCGTGGGTGACCGGGTTCGCATTACCGAAACCCGTCCCCTCAGCCGCACCAAACGTTGGGCCGTGGCTGAAATCCTGTCCCCATCCAGCGCCAGCTGAGGAGTCCCTACCGATGATTCAGCAGGAAACCTACCTAAACGTCGCTGACAACAGCGGCGCCAAGCGTATCCAATGCATCCGGGTGCTCGGCACCAACCGGCGTTATGCCCACGTCGGTGATGTGATTGTGGCCGCCGTCAAGGACGCCATGCCCAACATGGGCGTCAAGAAGTCCGATGTGGTCAAGGCCGTTGTGGTGCGCACCCGCGCCACCCTGCGCCGCGACACCGGCAACTCGATCCGGTTTGACGACAACGCCGCCGTGATCCTGGGCAACGACAACAACCCCAAGGGCACCCGCGTGTTCGGTCCCGTCGCCCGTGAACTGCGGGAACGGAACTTCACCAAGATCGTGTCCCTCGCTCCGGAGGTGATCTGACCATGGCAACCGCCACCCCCAAGGCCAAGCCCACCACGCGCATCAAGATGCGCGTCAAAAAGGGCGACACCGTCCAAGTGATCAGCGGCAAGGACAAGGGCAAGACCGGTGAGGTCCTGCGCACCCTGCCCACGGAAAACCGGCTGATCGTGCAGGGCATCAACCTGCGCACGCGCCATGTCAAGCCAACGCAAGAAGGTGAGACAGGCCGCATCGTTACTGAGGAAGCTTCGCTGCACGCCTCCAATGTGATGCTGTACTCCACCGATAAAAAGGTGGCCAGCCGCGTCGAGATCGTTGTCAACGCAGACGGCACCAAACAGCGCCGCCTCAAGAAAACCGGTGAACTGCTCCCTTGAGCAGCCCCCGCGTTTTGCCCCATTCCCCATCCCCTGACCCGATCCCGTCCGCCTTCTGACAACGCCCAGAAGCGCACCCCCTTCCCCCCGCCATGTCCCTCAAACAGAGCTATCGGGAGACGATCCAGCCCAAGTTGCTGAAAGATCTCAATCTCTCGAACGTCCACGAAGTCCCGAAGGTGCTCAAGGTCACCATCAACCGGGGCCTAGGTGAGGCCGCCCAGAACGCCAAGGCGCTCGAGGCCTCGATCCAGGAAATCGCCACGATCACCGGCCAAAAGGCCCTGGTGACCCGGGCGAAAAAAGCCATCGCTGGTTTCAAGATCCGTGCCGGCATGCCAATCGGCGTTGCTGTCACCCTTCGCGGCGATCGCATGTATGCCTTCCTGGAGCGCCTRATCAACCTGGCCCTGCCCCGCATCCGGGACTTCCGCGGCGTCAGCCCGAAAAGCTTTGACGGCCGGGGGAACTACACCCTGGGTGTCCGCGAGCAAATCATCTTTCCGGAGATTTCCTTCGACAAGATTGACGCCATCCGGGGCATGGACATCACCATCGTGACCAGTGCCCGTAACGACGAAGAGGGCCGGGCCCTCCTCCGCGAGATGGGAATGCCGTTCCGCAGCAACTGAGCCCTCCTCGGACCCGACCCATGGCCAACCACGACCCAATTTCAGACATGCTCACTCGCATTCGCAATGCGAGTGAGAAGCGCCACCAGACCACCAAGGTGCCTGCCTCGCGCATGGCCCGCAGCATTGCCAAAGTGCTGCAGCAGGAGGGATTCATCAGCGACATCTCCGAAGAAGGAGAGGGCGTTCTGACCACCCTCGTGCTTGGTCTCAAGTACAACGGCAAGCACCGCCTGCCGATCATCCGTTCCGTACAACGGGTGAGCAAGCCAGGCCTGCGGATTTACAAGAACACCCGCCAGCTCCCCAAAGTGCTGGGCGGTCTCGGTGTGGCTATCATCTCCACCTCCAAAGGTGTGATGAGCGACCGTGACGCCCGCAAACAGGGCGTGGGCGGCGAAGTGCTCTGCTACGTCTACTGAACTGGGAGGTTTCCATGTCTCGTATTGGTAAAGCACCAATTTCTGTCCCCGACAAGGTCAGCGTCAGCCTCAACGGCCTCGCTGTCACCGTGAAGGGCCCCAAAGGGGAATTAAGCCGCACCCTGCCCGACGGGGTGAGCATTGCCCAGGACGGCAACACCATTGTGGTGAGCCCAACTAGCAGCCACCGCCGCTCGCGCGAGCGCCACGGCCTCTGCCGCACCCTTGTGGCCAACATGGTCGAAGGGGTGAGCCAGGGCTTCACCCGCAAGCTCGAGATCGTCGGCGTGGGGTACCGCGCCGCTGTTCAGGGCAAGAAGCTGGTGGTCAGCGCCGGTTACAGCCATCAGGTCGAGATGGATCCCCCTGCCGGCATCACCTTCGCCGTCGATGGCAACACCACGGTGTTGGTGTCTGGCGCCGACAAGGAGATTGTGGGCAACGAAGCCGCCAAGGTGCGGGCCATTCGTCCGCCTGAGCCCTACAAGGGCAAGGGCATCAAGTTCGAAGGCGAGAAGATTCTCCGCAAAGCCGGCAAGACCGGTAAGAAATGAGATCTGCCTGATCGCCGTTACCCCGCATTCCCATGGCTACCATCTCCCGCAAACAGCAGACCCAGAAGCGTCACCGTCGCCTGCGCCGCCACCTCAATGGCAGCGCCGAGCGTCCACGCCTGGCTGTGTTCCGCTCCAACAACCACATCTACGCCCAGCTCATCGACGACGACGCCCAGAGCACCATCTGCTCCGCGTCGACCCTCGACAAGGATCTGCGCGTCACGGTCAAAACCGGTGCCACCTGCGATGCCTCCGTGGCCGTCGGCGAGCTGGTCGCCCAGCGCGCCCTCGCCAAGGGCATCCAGCAGGTGGTCTTCGATCGAGGCGGCAACCTGTACCACGGCCGGGTCAAGGCCCTGGCTGACGCCGCCCGGGAAGCGGGCCTTCAGTTCTGATCCCTGCTCTCACCATGACCGAAACCAACGATCAAATCCAGTCCAGCGTCATTCCGGCGGCATCCGACGTGCCCGCAGCAGCCGAGGGTCAACAGACCCGCGGTGGCGGCGGTGGCGGTGGTAACCGTGGCGGTGACGGCAAGGGCGGCGGCGACCGCCGTGGCGGTGGCGGCCGCGGCCGTGACAACCGCCGCGGCCAGGAGCGTGACTCCGAATGGCAGGAACGGGTGGTGCAAATCCGCCGCGTTTCCAAAACCGTTAAAGGCGGTAAAAAGATGAGCTTCCGGGCCATCGTTGTCGTCGGTAACGAGCGCGGCCAGGTCGGCGTGGGTGTCGGCAAGGCCGGCGATGTGATCGGAGCCGTCCGCAAGGGCGTCGCCGATGGCAAAAAGCACCTGGTCAAGGTGCCCCTCACCCGTCACAGCTCGATTCCCACCCTCAGCAATGGCCGCGATGGCGCCGCCAGTGTGCTGATCCGTCCGGCCGCCCCTGGTACCGGTGTGATCGCGGGTGGCTCGATCCGCACGGTGCTGGAGCTCGCCGGCATCAAGAACGTGCTGGCCAAGCGCCTCGGCTCGAAAACGCCGCTCAACAATGCCCGCGCCGCCATGGACGCCCTCCAGGGGCTGCGCACCCACAAGGAGACCGCCAAGGAGCGGGGCATTTCCCTTGAGCAGATCTACTCCTGAGAATCGCCATGACGCTTCGTCTTGAATCCCTCCAGCCCCAGCCTGGGTCCCGTCGCCGCAAAACCCGCAAGGGCCGCGGCATCGCCGCCGGCCAGGGAGCCAGCTGCGGTTTCGGTATGCGCGGCCAGAAGTCCCGCTCGGGCCGGCCCACCCGCCCCGGTTTCGAGGGCGGCCAGATGCCCCTCTACCGGCGCGTGCCCAAGCTCAAGCACTTCACCCTGATCAACCCCAAGAACTTCACCGTCATCAACGTGGAGAACCTGGCTGACCTGGAGGCTGGCAGCACGGTCACCCTGGATTCCCTGGTGAAGGCCGGCATCGTCACCAGTCCCAAATACCCCCTGAAGGTGCTGGGCAATGGCGAACTGGCCGTCAAGCTGACGGTTCAGGCGGCGGCTTTCACCGCCAGTGCCCGCGCCAAAATCGAAGCGGCCGGCGGCAGCTGCGACGTCAACGACTGATCCACCTTTGGACCCCCTTTCCTAAGGTTTTTCCGTCTGCCATGCCCCTTGGGCCGGGCAGACGGTTTTTTTTCGCCTCCGCCCCTTCCCCCCTCTCCCCTTGTCGTCACCATGCTCGTAAGCCGGGGCAGAAATCCCAGTGCTGGGGAAATCATCAGCCAGCTGATCCAGGCCAAGGCCCTGCGCGACCGGGTGCTCATTACCCTGGGATTGCTGCTACTGGTGCGCCTAGGGATCTACATCCCCGTGCCGGGCATCGATCGCCTCGCCTTCCAGGATTTCATCGCCAAGGGCGGCCAACTGATTGGCTTCCTTGACATCTTCACCGGCGGCGGCATCTCCACCCTGGGGGTGTTTGGCCTGGGCATCCTGCCCTTCATCAACGCCTCGATCATCCTGCAGCTGCTCACGGCCGCCCTGCCGCAGCTGGAGGATCTCCAGAAAAATGAGGGCGAGGCCGGACGACGCAAGATCGCCCAAATCACCCGCTATGTGGCCCTGGGCTGGGGTCTGCTGCAAAGCATCGTTTTTGCCCTGATCCTGCGGCCCTATGCCTCGGCCGGCACCTCCGACCTGGTCTTTGTGGTCCAAACCTCCCTGGCCCTGGTGACGGGTTCGATGGTGGTGATGTGGATCAGTGAGGTGATCACCGAACGGGGCATCGGCCAGGGCGCCTCCCTGGTGATCTTCGTCAACATCGTTGCCACCTTGCCCCAAGCCCTGGGCTCGACGATCGAGCTGGCCCAAAGCGGGGACCGCAGCACGGTTGGCGGCATTGTCGTGCTGGTGATCGTGTTCCTGGCCACGATCCTTGGCATCATTTTTGTGCAGGAGGGCAACCGCCGCATCCCGATCGTGAGTGCCAAGCGCCAGGTGGGCGGCGCCAACCTGCTGGCCGCCCGCCAGAGCTACCTGCCCCTGAAGCTCAACGCCGGCGGCGTGATGCCGATCATTTTCGCTTCAGCGGTGGTCTTCCTGCCCCTGACCATCGCCAACATGACCAAAGCCCCCTGGCTGATCAAGGCAGCTGGCTACCTGAGCCCCAATAGCAGCACCCCCTGGCTCTATGCCCTGCTGTTCTTTGGCCTGATCTGCGGCTTTTCCTTCTTCTACGCCAGCCTGGCGGTGAACCCAATCGATATCGCCACCAACCTCAAGCGTTCCGGCGTCGCCGTGCCGGGGGTGCGGCCCGGTTCGGCCACGGCCCTCTATCTCGGCAAGGTGCAAAACCGGCTCACCCTGCTAGGCGGCCTGTTCCTCGGCGCCGTGGCGATCATCCCCTCGGCCGTCGAATCAGCCACCCAGGTGAAAACCTTCCAGGGGCTGGGGGCCACCTCCCTGTTGATCCTGGTGGGTGTGGCGATTGACACTGCCAAGCAGGTGCAGACCTACGTGATCTCCCAGCGCTACGAGGGCATGGTGCGGCAGTGAGCCGGCCAGATCCTGAACCCTCACCCAGACCAGAGCCCGGGCTCCTCAACCATCCTGGCCTGTTCCTCCCGCATCCCTTCGCAAGTCCTTGATGAAACAACGCCTTCTCTTCCTTGGCCCCCCCGGCGCCGGCAAGGGCACCCAGGCCGAACGCCTGGCCGCCAGCCAAGGTCTTCTGCACCTCTCCACCGGGGACCTGCTACGGGCTGAAGTGGCCGGGGCCACGGAGCTGGGCCGCGAGGCCGAAGCGGTGATGGCCCGGGGCGAACTGGTCAGCGATGGCCTGGTGTTGGCAATCGTGCGCAGCCGCCTGGAGGGCCACAGCGGCGGCTGGCTGCTCGATGGCTTCCCCCGCAACCTGGTGCAGGCTGAAGCCCTCAACAGCCTCCTGGAGGACCTGGACCAGCAGATCGAGCTGGTGGTGCTGATGGAGCTCGACGACGACCTCCTGATCCAGCGCCTGCTGGGTCGGGGCCGGGCCGACGACAACGAGGCCGTGATTCGCCACCGGCTCGAGGTCTACCGGGAACAAACCGAGCCCCTGATCAGCTACTACCGCCAGCGCCAGCTGCTGGAACCGGTCGAGGCCTCCGGCAACGTCGAGGCCATTGCTGCTCGGATCCTGGAGCTCACCGGTTGACCCGTGTGGTACAGTCGTCGTTTGGAAAGTGGAGAGCCCACACCCATGAAGGTGCGCGCCTCGGTCAAGAAAATGTGTGACAAGTGCCGGGTGATCCGCCGCCATGGTCGGGTGATGGTGATCTGCCCCAACCCCAAGCACAAGCAGCGCCAGGGTTAATCCAACCCTGGGCCTTCCCATTCCATCCCCGTCTGGATGCCTGCCCCATTAGCAGCTCCAGGCCCCCAAGTTGGCTCCAGCCCACCTGGGTTCCGGTCCTGTCTCTGCCAGGTCCAGCTCCACGGTCCACTCAAGCCCGACCCCAATCGGCCCCCTGAGCTGAACCCACCCCCGCCCAACCGCCTGCGGTTAGGCCCCAACTGCCCAACTGATCGTTTTTTCGTGGCTCGGATCGCCGGTGTCGACATTCCTCGTGACAAGAGGATCGAGATTGCTCTCACCTACGTGTATGGCATCGGGTTGACCCGGGCCCAGAAAATCATTGCCAAGTCAGGCGTGAACCCGGACATCCGGGTCAAGGATCTGGAGGACGGCGACGTGCAAAAACTGCGCGCCGCCGTCGAAAGCTTCACCCTGGAAGGCGACCTGCGCCGCCAGGAGGGCATGGCCCTCAAGCGCCTCCAGGACATCGGCTGCGTCCGTGGTCGTCGCCATCGGGCCGGCCTGCCGGTTCGGGGTCAACGCACCCGTACCAATGCCCGCACCCGCCGGGGTGCCCGCAAAACCGTGGCTGGCAAGAAGAAATAGGCCGCCCACTGAGCCCCATCTAGCGGCTCCTTTCCCGACTCCCCTACCCCCAGGTCCATGGCCAAGCCAGCCAAAAAATCAGGCGCAAAGAAGACCAAGCGCAACGTGCCCAACGGTGTCGCCCACATCCAGAGCACCTTCAACAACACGATCGTGTCGATCACCGACACGGCCGGTGAGGTGATCTCCTGGTCCTCGGCCGGCGCCAGTGGCTTCAAAGGGGCCCGCAAAGGCACCCCCTTCGCTGCCCAAACGGCGGCGGAAGCCGCCGGTCGTCGCGCCCTGGAACAGGGCATGCGCCAGATCGAAGTGCTGGTGCGGGGTCCTGGTTCCGGCCGTGAAACGGCGATCCGGGCCCTGCAGGTGGCTGGCCTGGAAATCACCCTGATCCGGGATGTCACGCCGCTGCCCCACAACGGCTGCCGCCGCGCCAAGCGTCGCCGGGTCTGATCCAGACCGGCGCCCCAGGCCCCAGACGGGCCCAATCCTTTCCTTTTGAGCCTCAGACCGTGCTGCAGTATCAGATTGATCGGGTCGAGCACCAGATCGCCGAAGACCGCTCCCAAACGGGCGTTTTCGTGATCGGGCCCCTCGACCGGGGCCAGGCCATCACCCTTGGTAACTCCCTGCGGCGTGTGCTGATGGGCTCCCTCGAGGGCAGCGCCATTACGGCTGTGCGCATCGCCGGGGTCAACCACGAATACGCCACCGTGCCGGGGGTCCGCGAGGACGTGCTCGACATCCTGCTCAACTGCAAGGAAGTGGCCGTCAATAGCCGCAACCGCGAGCTTGAGATCGGCCGGCTAGTCGTCACTGGTCCTGCCACGGTTACGGCCTCCCACCTGCAGTTCTCCTCCCAGGTTCAGGTGATCGACGGCAACCGGCCGATCGCCACCGTGGCCGAAGGCTTCGGCCTGGAGCTCGAAGTCCATGTGGAGCGGGGCGTGGGCTATCGGCCCGTGGATCGCCGCCACGAGGACAGCAGCGCCATCGACCTGCTCCAGATCGATGCGGTGTTCATGCCCGTGCGCCGGGTCAACTACACGGTGGATGAAACCGCCGTGGGTGAGGGCGGCTCGGCCCGCGAGCGCCTGCGCCTGGAAATCCAAACCGATGGCTCCGTCACCCCTGACGACGCCATGGCCCAGGCGGCCAACCAGCTGATCGCCCTGTTCCAGCCCCTCGCCAGCCTCACCATGGCTGACGAACCCGGCCTGGAGCCCGAGCCTTCGGCTGAGGCCCAGATCCCACTCGAAGAGCTCAACCTCTCGGTGCGCGCCTACAACTGCCTCAAGCGGGCCCAGGTGAATTCCGTCTCCGACCTGATGGGCTTCAGCTACGAAGACCTGCTCGAGATCAAGAACTTTGGTTCTAAGTCGGCCGACGAGGTGATCGAAGCCCTCGAGCGCATCGGCATCTCCCTGCCCCAGAGCCGCACCACCGCCTGATCGGCCAGCTCCGGCAGCCCCTGCCGATCAGCCCTGAGCCGCCTCCCCGCCCGAATCGCTTTCTCGCCCCAGACCCATGCGCCACCAGTGCCGAGTCCCCATGTTGGGACGCCCCGCCGACCAACGCAAAGCCCTGCTGCGCGGTCTGGCCACCCAGCTGATCCGCGAAGGTCGCGTCACCACCACCAAAGCGCGGGCCAAGGCCCTGCGCGATGAGACCGAGCGCATGATCACCCTGGCCAAGGACGGCACCCTGGCCGCCCGCCGCCGCGCCATCGGCTACATCTACGACAAGCAGCTGGTGCACGCCCTGTTTGACAAGGCCCAGGAGCGTTACGGAGACCGCAACGGCGGTTACACCCGCATCATTCGCACGGTGCCCCGCCGGGGCGACAACGCCGAGATGGCGATCATCGAGCTGGTCTGAGCGCCAGGCCCCCTCGCCCCCGCGGCAGCGGCCCTCGATTTCTCCCCCCAACCCTCTGCCGCGCTGGACTCACCTCCATCGCGGCTTTTTCATGGATCCCTCGCCCGTCCAGCCCAGTCCAGCCAGCGCCAGCCCTGGGGCCAGTCCTGCGGCCGCCGCTAACGGCGAGTCCGGCGCAGCAGCACCGGGCACCCGGCGCATCGCCATCTGCCTGCAATACGACGGCAGCGCCTACTGCGGCTGGCAGCGCCAACCGCAGCAGCCGAGCGTCCAGGAGACCCTGGAGGGGGCGATTGCCCAGCTCGACCCCCACCGGCCCGCCTTGGCGGTGGCCGCTGGCCGCACCGACAGCGGCGTGCATGCGGCAGGCCAGGTGGTCCATTTCGATGTGGCCGGTCCGATTCCAGCCCAGCGCTGGGCGCCGGCCCTCAACGGCCGCCTGCCCGCCAGCATCCGGGTGCGGGCCGCCCAGGAGGTACCCGCCAGCTGGCACGCCTGCTTCTCCGCCCGCTATCGGCGCTACCGCTACACCCTCTACAACGGCCCGATTCCCAACCTGTTCCTCAGCCCCTGGAGCTGGCACCGCTACCAGAGCCGCCTCGATGAGGGCCTGATGGCAGCCGCCCTCGAAGACCTGCTCGGTGAGCATGACTTCTCCGCTTTCATGCGGGCCGGCAGCCGCCGCGCCCATGGCCGCACCACGGTTCAGGCGGTGGAGCTGGAGCGCCAGGGAGACCTCGTCGTGGCCGAGATCCAGGCCAGCGGCTTCCTCTACGGCATGGTGCGCCTGCTGGTTGGCCAACTGGTGGCCGTGGGCGAAGGGCGCCTCAGCCTGGCCGATTTCCAGCGGCGCTGGCGCAACCAGGCCCGCTCGGAAGTGAAGGAGGCCGCGCCTCCCCAGGGGCTCTGCCTGCTGCGGGTTGGCTACCCCGAACCCCTGTTCCCAACAGCAGCGTGGTACGCTAGCCAACCACGGTATTTGCTTGGGTCAGGCGAATCTTTGTGGTCCAGCTCCCCCGGCCCTGCCGAGGCGCCTGGACCCTGAACCTGGGCACCCCTTCCAAGGCAGCCCGGTTCTACGGAGATTTCCAACACCCAGGGCCGATCAAGCGATCAAGGCCCCCGTGCAGCCGATCGAGCCCCGATCTCGCCCGTCCCTGGACCCCCAAGGCCGGGACGCCGAAGAGGTAAGGTCGTTTGTACGAGCTTCTGCCACCTGCCCGCTCAGGTGAGCTGCCGTTCCCTGTCCAGCCCCATCTCCCCCGATGGCGCGCTACCCCGATCCGGCCCGCCGGCGCGATGAACAAGACTCTCGTCCCCAACATTGATGCTTCCGACCGCCAGTGGTTTCTGGTGGATGCGGAGAATCAGACCCTGGGCCGCCTTGCCAGTGAGGTCGCCCAAGTTCTTCGGGGCAAGAACAACCCCAACTACGCCCCCCACCTCGACACCGGTGACTTCGTCGTCATCGTCAATGCCGAAAAGGTGAAGGTGAGCGGCAACAAGGCCACCCAGAAGATCTATCGCCGCCATTCCGGTCGTCCCGGTGGCATGAAGACCGAAAGCTTCGCCGCCCTGCAGGCCCGCCTGCCCGAGCGGATCATCGAGAAAGCGATCAAGGGCATGCTGCCCCACAACGCCCTCGGCCGCCAGCTGTTCCGCAAGCTGAAGGTTTACAAGGGTGTGGAGCATCCCCACGCTGCCCAGCAACCCAAGGTTCTCGCGCTCGATCCCGCCACCACCGCATCATGAGCACCTCCAACAACCGCGTCGTTTATTGGGGAACGGGTCGTCGCAAGACCTCCGTGGCCCGCGTTCGGGTGGTCCCCGGCACCGGCGCTATCACCATTAATGGCCGCCCCGGTGACAACTACCTGAACTACAACCCCGCCTACCTGGCGGCGGTGAAGGCTCCCCTGCAAACCCTGGGCCTTTCAAGCGAGTACGACCTGCTGGTTAACGTGCGCGGCGGCGGCCTCACCGGCCAGTCCGATGCCATCAAGCAAGGTACGGCCCGGGCCCTGTGCGACCTGTCCCCGGACAATCGCAAGCCCCTCAAGACCGAAGGCCACCTCAGCCGCGATCCCCGCGCCAAGGAGCGTCGTAAGTACGGTCTGAAGAAAGCCCGTAAGGCTCCCCAGTTCTCCAAGCGCTGATTTTCGCCATGGCCAAGCCCGACATCCATCCCACCTGGTATCCCGATGCCAAGGTGATCTGCAATGGAGAGGTGGTGATGACCACCGGCTCCACCTCGCCCGAGCTCCACGTCGACGTGTGGAGTGGCAACCATCCCTTCTATACCGGCACCCAGAAAATCCTCGACACCGAGGGCCGGGTGGATCGCTTCATGCGCAAGTACGGCATGGGGGGCAGCCCCAGCGCCGTCGCGGCGGCCGAAAAGGCGGCTGCAGAAACGGCCCCCGAAGCCGCCAGCACCGAAGCCTGAGGTCGGAACGCGCCGTTCCCCTTGTTCGCCGCCGGATGCTCCAGGGCATCCGGCTTTTTGCTGTCCCTGCGGGGGCCCCGAGCCATGGACACCTCCTTTCTGAGTGAACGGCTGGAGACGGCCTGTCGCACCTTTGCCAGCCTCGAGCGCCAACTGGCCGATCCCTCCGTGGCGGCGGACCCCAGCCAGCTCGAACCGATTGCCCGGGAGCGGGCCAAACTCGAACCGCTCGTTAACGACTACGGCGAGCTGCAACACCTGCAGCAGCAGCAGCTTGAGGCCCGCAGCCTGCTCAAGGAGCACCGCGGCGACCTGGAGATGGAAAGCCTGGCCCAGGAGGAGCTGGCCAGCCTGGCCCTCCAGATCGAGCGCATCAATCAGCGCCTCACCCTGGCCCTGCTGCCCACCGACCCCCGCGATGAACGCAGCGTGATGCTGGAGATCCGGGCTGGAGCCGGCGGCGATGAGGCCAGCATCTGGGCCGGCGACCTGGCCCGCATGTATGAGCGCTACGCCCAAAGCATTGGCTGGCGGGTCGATCCGGTGAGTGCCTCGGAGGCCGAACTCGGCGGCTACAAGGAATTGATCCTGGCGATCCAGGGCCCGGGGGTCTATAGCCAGCTCAAGTACGAGGCCGGCGTGCACCGGGTGCAGCGGGTGCCGGCCACCGAATCCCAGGGGCGGGTGCACACCTCCACGGCCACGGTGGCCGTGATGCCCGAGGCCGATCCGGTGGAGGTGCAGATCGATCCGGGCGACCTGGAGATCAGCACCGCCCGCTCCGGCGGTGCCGGCGGCCAGAACGTCAACAAGGTGGAAACGGCCGTAGACCTGCTGCACAAACCCACCGGCATTCGGGTGTTCTGCACCCAGCAGCGCTCCCAGCTGCAGAACCGCGAACGGGCGATGGAGATCCTGCGGGCCAAGCTCTATGAGCTCCAGCTGGCCGAAGCCAACGCCAAGGAAAGCTCCCAGCGGCGCGCCCAGGTGGGCAGCGGCGACCGCAGCGAAAAGATCCGCACCTACAACTTCAAGGACAACCGCAGCACCGACCACCGCCTCGGCCGTAACTTCGCCCTGGAACCGGTGTTGCAGGGTCAACTGGCCGATGTCATTGGCGCCTGCATCGCCGCTGACCAGCAACGGCAGCTAGAGGCCCTAGCGGATCAGAGCGGCTAAAGCCCAGCCAAGCGGAAGCCCCGCCAGATCACCGGCTAGGCGACCTGCTCAACGCCGATCACATACTTGGCCCATTCGGAGTGTTGGCCAGCACGCATCTGGCGGGTGGCCTCAAACGCCAGGCTGCTGCTGGGCCGCCGCGGCACCCGATTGAGGGGCATCTCCGCCTCCCGCGGCGTGCGGTTGCCCTTGCGCACGTTGCAGCGCAGGCAGGCCGTGGTCACGTTCTCCCAGACATCCTGGCCACCGCGGCTGCGGGGAATCACGTGGTCGATCGAGAGCTGCTCGCCCTCGTAGCCGCAGTACTGGCAGCAGTGGCCGTCCCGGTGGAAGACGTTGCGGCGGGTGAGGGCCAGGGGCCGGAAGGGCACCCGCACGAACTGGCGCAGGCGGATCACCGTTGGCAGCAGCACATCGGGCCGCAGCTGGCGCCCCCTGTCGTGCTCAAGCCCTTCGGCTTTCCCCTTCAACACCATCACCGAGGCGCGCCGCCAGGTGGTGATGTTCAGCGGCTCATAGGAGGCATTGAGAACGAGTACTCGGCCCATGCCCACGCGCCTGGTTGGCAGCATGCTAGCGGGAGCTCCAAAGCCCACCTGTGATGCCGCCTACCGTTGGCTGATGTCGGACCCCATGACCCAATCCCCCGGCCTACCCCTGGACCCAACTCCAACGGACCGCTCCAACCAGCCGGAGCTGGGCACCCACCCACGCCAGCGCGCCTGGGTTGAGGTGAGTGGGCCGGCGATCACTGCCAATGTGCGGGCCCTGAGGCGTTCCATGGACCCTGGCTGCCAGTTGATGGCGGTGGTCAAGGCCGATGGCTACGGCCATGGGGCCGTGCCGGTCGCCCGGGCGGCGGCGGCAGGTGGGGCCAGCTGCTTCGGCGTGGCCACCCTGGGGGAAGGGCTGGAGCTGCGCCAGGCCGGCTTCCAGGAACCCGTGCTCGTGCTCGGCAACCTGATCCAACCGGAGGAGCTGCGCAACTGCCTGCAGGCCCAGCTGATGCCCACGGTCAGCACCATGCGCGAGGCCCTGCTTTGCCAGAACCTGGCCAGCGGCAGCGGCAGGCCCATGGCGGTGCACCTCAAAGTGGATACCGGCATGACCCGCCTCGGCGCCGATTGGCAGGAGGGTCCCCGGCTGGCGCAAGCGATCAGCAACCTGGACTCGATCCAGTTGGCCGGGATCTATTCGCACCTGGCCCATGCCGACGCCCCCATTAACCAGACCCTCGACCAACAAGACCACCAGGACGAGGACCTGAGCCGCCTGCAATTGCAGCGCTATCAAAGCGTGCTGGCGGAAGTTCAAAACCAGGGGCTGGCGGTGGGCTGCCGCCACCTGGCCAATTCGGCCGGCACCCTGCGCAGCCCCAGCCTCCACTTCGACTTGGTGCGGGTGGGCCTGGCCCTCTATGGCCACCGCCCCGCCGCCCACCTGGGCAACGGCATCGCCCTGCGCCCGGCCATGCGGGTACGGGCGCGGGTCAGCCTGCTACGGGACGTGCCGGCGGGGGTGGGGGTGAGCTATGGCCACCGCTTCATCACCCAACGGCCTAGCCGCCTGGCGGTGGTGGGCATTGGCTACGCCGATGGGGTTCCCAGGCTGCTGTCGGGGCAGTTGAAGGTGTTGCACCGGGGCCGGCTGTTGCCCCAGGTGGGGGCGATCACCATGGATCAGATGGTGATCGATGTCACCGATGCCCCCGACCTGGAGCTAGGCGCCACCGTGACCCTGCTGGGCAGTGAAAACGACATTGAGCCCGGCATTAGCCCGGAGACCTGGAGCGACGCCTGCGGCACGATCCCCTGGGAAATCCTCTGCGGTTTCAAACACCGCCTACCGCGCCTAGGGACCGACAGTTGAAGTGCCTCCTAGGCCAGATCGCCATGGCAACTGGTACCCCGGTCCGGGCGACCAAGCAACCGGACGCCCCTGGACTGGCCTAGGGCGGTCCGGTTCGCAGCTGGACTCCAACAGGCCATCCCAGGACTGGGCGATCCGGGCAGCCCGCTGTTAAGATGGCAAAGCCCCTGGAGAGGTGGCCGAGTGGTTGAAGGCGGCTCCCTGCTAAGGAGTTACAGGAGGCAACTTCTGTCGAGGGTTCGAATCCCTCCCTCTCCGTTTTAAAGCAGTGCAAGAGAAAGGCATCCCTTTTTGGCACTATCTTCTCTACAATTTATTGTTAGGCCCCCAACCTAACCCTGCCAGCCAGGGGACATTGGCAGCATGCCCGGACACTTTCAAATGGCCTAGAGAAAGCCAAAGGGCATGGCAATGTCCAGACGACTTGCCAATTAGGCCAGGCCGAAAGGGTTGCAACCCTTTGGGAGTCAACGCCACAGAATCCAGTGGACCTAGCCCCATCACTAGCCAATGGCCCTAGTCCTGCCCCATCCCATCGCCGTTGGGGGCCTGGGTTGGCCCATGGCTTTGGCCCTAATTGAATCACTTGCTGACAACCTTCCAGATCCAGTAGGCGGCGAGCGCCAGCAGCAGCCAGGGCAGCAGGGACCTAAAAACCAACACCACCAGCACCACGACCCCAGCCGAAACGGCGGTTCGCTTGGTCAGGGCCTTGGCCTCATCGGTCATGAAGCGCCAACGGGGAATCAGGGGCATCGGATCTAACGGGGAAGCTTGCTCGTACCAAGCAAAACCCGTTTGCCTCGCGATGGCCATGGGGGAAGGCCAAAAGTGGGGTCCGGCGAGCCCTCCCCGCGACCCTCATGCCCGGCAGGCCTCGGCCAGCCTCTGGGCCAGGGCCGGCAGCAGCTGGTCATCGGTTGCCCGGGCGGGTCCCTCGCTGAAGGCCACCACCAGGAAGCGCTGGTGATCTTCGATTTCGATGTAGGCGGCATCATGCCTGGCCTGGCTCATCCAACCGGCCTTGCTCCAGAGGCGGGCAGCGCCGGGCAGACCTGCTCCCAGGAAGCCATCCACCTGATTCTCGGGATCGGCGCGGCGTGCTTCCGGATCCAGGCTTCGCTGCAACAGGGCCCCCATGCGCTGGCAGGCCAGGGGCGACACCAGCGCGCCGCTGATCACCCCGTGCAGCAACCTTGCCGTGAAGTCCGTGCTGAGCCGGTTGCGGTTGGCCAAATCCGGGCCGTAGGACTGGCGCTCCCGACCAAAGGGGCCATCACCCCAGGTTTTCTGGCAGGCATTGCAACCCTGCCACTCCTCCCATCCCAGGGAGCCAAACCAGCGGTTGACCAGCTGGCGCTGCTCACTCCAACTGGCCAAGGCCCCGGGCGGCAGCTCCGGGCCGCTGGTGGTGCCGCTCAGCAGGTCCACCACTAGGCCGGTGGCGTCATTGCTGGAATCCCGGATCATCGCCGCCAAAGCCCGCTCGAGCTCGGGCGAGCGCTCCAGCCATTGGCGCTGCAACCAAGCTTCTGCCGCCACCAGATAGGCGAGCTTGACCACGCTGGCTGGATAGCGGGCCCGCTCGCCTGCCCAGCTAGCCCCGTGGACGGCAAGGGCCTGGGAACCATCGCCCCAGGCTGCGGCCAAGGGCGAGCTGGGGTAGCGCAGCCAGGTCACCGACAGCTCGTCCTTGAGGGAGGGGCGCCCGTCCGCCGCCAAGGCCGCAATCCCATCGGCGAGGATCGCCTCCATTGCCCCATCCGGGCCGTAGATCCCCATCAGCGCCGCCTATGGCTTTCACGAACTTAGGCATCCTGGCGCCAGGCACCCCGGCTGCCCCCGAACTCCTCCAAGGAGGCACCACCTGGACCCTGCTGGCCGCGGTGCCCTGCTACAGCAGCCCCCGCGGCCGGGGGCTGGCCACCGAGGCCGCCGCCGGCCGCCAGTTGACCATGACCGGCGCCGATCCGGCAGGAGCCCGCCGCCTGGGGGTGCGCCTCGTAGAGGACGGCTATCCCGGCTGGATCGATCCCGCCCAGCTGCTTGGGCAGGCCCGGGCCTCCAGCCCAAGGCCACCCCAGTTGTTGACCAGCGCGGCGATCAGGGCTCGGCTGGAGTCGGTGTTGGCCTTCGCGGAGGCGGCCCGACAACGGCCCAACTGCTACCTCTGGGGCGGCAGCCTGGGGCCCGATTACGACTGCTCCGGCTTCACCCAGGCCGCCTTCGCCCAGGCTGGAATCTGGATCCCCCGCGACGCTTACCAGCAGGAACGGTTCTGCCAACCGGTGGCGGTGCGCCCTGGCACCTATGGCCTGTTGCAGCCCGGCGACTTGATCTTTTTTGGCCGGCCCACCCGCTGCACCCATGTGGGGCTCCACCTCGGCCAGGGCCGCTACCTCCACAGCTCCGGCCGCGACCACGGCCATAACGGCCTGGCCATCAACAGCCTGGACCCCCACCACCAGGATTCGATCAGCCGCCACTACCGCCAGGAGCTGCGGGGCGCGGGCCGGGTGCAGCGCTGCCACGACGGCACCACCCTGGCCTGAGTCCCTCCCCCTGGGGCTGGGGCGGCGAACCGCTGCGACCTAAGTTGCTGCCTGCAAGGTTGCGGCAGACAGCAGTGGGGATTGGTGCCTGATCTCTCCGTGGTGGTGCCGCTGTTCAACGAGGAGGCCAGCCTGCCCCAGCTCGTGGCCCAACTGCTGGCGTCCCTGCGGCCCCTGGGCCGCAGCTTTGAGCTGGTGCTGGTGGACGACGGCTCCAGCGATGGCAGCCCCTCCATGCTGCGGCAGCTAGCGGCGGCCACACCGGAACTGGTGGTGGTGCTGCTGCGCCGCAATTACGGGCAAACGGCCGCCATGGCGGCAGGATTTGATGCCAGCTTGGGCAGCGTGATCGTGACCCTCGATGGCGATCTCCAGAACGATCCCGCCGACATCTCCCTGCTACTGGACACCCTGGACCAGGGCTTCGACCTGGTCAGCGGCTGGCGCCACCAACGCCAGGACGGAGCCATCAGACGCCTGCTGCCGTCCAGGATCGCCAACCAGCTGATCGCCCGGGTCACCGGGGTGGGGCTGCACGATTACGGCTGCTCCCTCAAGGCCTACCGACGCGAATTAGTCAGTGACCTGAATCTCTACGGCGAACTACACCGCTTCCTGCCGGCCCTAGCCGCCATCGAAGGAGCCCGGATCACGGAAGTAAAGGTGGGCCACCACCCCCGGCGCCATGGCAAGAGCAATTACGGCATCGACCGCACCTTCCGGGTGCTGATGGACCTGCTCACCGTCTGGTTCATGAAGCGTTTCCTGACCCGGCCGATGCATGTGTTCGGCTTCTGGGGCCTGGCGGCCATGGCCCTAGGCCTCCTGATCGGCGGCTATCTGGTGGCAGGCAAGCTGCTCACCGGCGCCGATATCGGCACCAGACCCCTGCTGCTGGCTGCGGTGCTGGCGATTATCAGCGGTGTGCAGTTGTTCTGTTTCGGCCTGCTGGCGGAACTGCAGATGCGCACCTACCACGAAAGCCAGGGGCGGCCGATCTACCGGGTCCGCGCCACGTTGCGGGGCAGCCTGGCGGCCTGACCAGGCCCGGCAGAGGGGCCGCTGCGGCCGCGGAAGCGATCCAGACCCCGGGCCGCCAGACCCGCCACCACCGGATCGGCATCGCGCAGGCCGAGGTGAAGCAGGGGCAGGGCCGAGCGGTGGCCCCAGACCAGACACGTTTCCAGGGCCTGGCGCCGGGCCGGGCCGCCCAGGGCATAGCCCGCCTTGAGGGAGGCGAGCTGGGCATTCACCTCCCGCAGGCTGCGGGGCTGGAGCAAGGGCAGCCCCGGCGAAAGGGCCGCCCCCAGGGCATCCGAAGCGAGCGTTGGCTCTGGAATCAACTTGGCGCCGGCCAGGGGCCTGCTGCCCTGGCCGGCGGCGGGTTCGGTCACGACCAGCTCCATCTGGATCCGGTTCAGGGCTGCCACAGCAGCCCCATCGGTGGAGCGCATCAGCTGGGGCCTCGGCCGGCGCAGCAGCCAGAGCGCCAGCAGGACAAGGGCAACGGCGCCGCCGGAGAGGGCCTGGGTCATGACAAGGATTGAACTTTTATGTCGCCCCTCAAGCCCCCACCGGGCCAGATCGGGAGGCGTTCTTACAGTAACTGCGCTGACTGTATTGGCTCGCCCTGATGACCGGAGACTTCATCGCCGCCTGGCTTCCCTCGGTGTTTGTTCCCCTTGTTGGAATCCTCGGTCCAGCGGTCGCCATGGCCCTGCTGTTCAACGTGATTGAAGCCAGCGACTGACCCGGCCCGCTTCCCATCTGTCAACCGCTTCCTTCCTTGAACCCATGACCGTAACCCCCGTCGCCGACCCGACCGTCGGCAATCTGGCCACCCCGATCAACAGCAGCTCCTTCAGCAAGGCGTTCCTCAATGCCCTGCCGGCCTATCGCCCTTCCCTGTCGCCGAATCGTCGTGGCCTGGAAGTGGGCATGGCCCATGGCTTCTTCCTCTATGGCCCCTTCGCCATCACCGGCCCCCTGCGCCTGACCGAGTACGCCAGCACCTCCGGCCTGCTGGCCACCATCGGCCTGGTGTCGATCCTCACCGTTTGCCTCTCCATCTACGGAACCGCCGGCAACGGCCCGAACGTGCAGCCCGCCGACGCCACGATCGACAATCCCCCAGCTGACCTGTTCACCAAAGCCGGCTGGGCCGAATTCGCCAGCGGCTTCTGGCTGGGCGGTTGCGGTGGTGCCGCCTTCGCCTGGTTCTTGGCAGGCACAGAGATCGTGTCTCCCCTGGTGAAAATTGCCGGTGGCGCCTGGAGCGTCGGCTGATTTTCAGCAGACCTTCAAACAGCTCCCATTGCTGTAGACGTTTAAGCCATCAAACCTGCTTCAGCAAAAGCTCCGCAACAGCGGAGCTTTTTTATGGGCTTGGCCTGCAACTACCGAGAACACMTGCCGCTTCCCCAGGGTCTATGGCTAGGGCGTGGAGGGGCCATCCCCCCAGGTCAGGCAACAGGGTCCGGAGCTCCCGTCTCCCCGGTGAAGCAGACGCTTCCTCAGGGCAAGGCCTGGCT
>NSII01000055.1 GCA_002737305.1 Synechococcus sp. Baikal-G1 | reverse complement strand
GCCGCTAGCGGCTTGGACGAACTGGGCAAAGACAGGCTCCACCAGGATTTGCTTCTCGGGCGTGCCGAAAGCAACGACCACATCGTTGTGAACGTACAGACCCAGGGTGTGGAAACCGAGGAACAGGGAAACCCAGCTGAGATGGCTGATGATCGCTTCCTTGTGCTCCAGCACGCGGGCAAGAACGTTGTTCTTGTTCGCTTCCGGGTCGTAGTCGCGGATGAAGAAGATCGCACCGTGGGCGAAGGCACCGCACATCAGGAAGATGGCGATGTACTGGTGATGCGTGTAGAGGGCAGCTTGCGTGGTGTAGTCCTTGGCGATAAACGCGTAGGACGGCATCGCATACATGTGCTGCGCCACCAGGCTGGTGACAACGCCGAGGGAAGCCAGGGCGAGGCCGAGCTGGAAGTGGAGCGARTTGTTGATCGTGTCGTAGAGACCCTTGTGGCCAGCGCCCAGGTCACCAGGGGTGCCCTTGGGGGGGTTGTGGGCATCAAGAATCTCGCGAATCGAATGGCCAATACCGAAGTTGGTCCGGTACATGTGGCCAGCGATCACGAAGAGGCAACCAATCGCCAGGTGGTGGTGGGCGATGTCCGTGAGCCACAGGGCTTCGGTCTGGGGGTGGAAACCGCCCAGGAAGGTGAGGATCGCGGTGCCTGAACCCTCGGTGCTGTTGAACACCTGATAGGCCGTATCAGGGTTCTGGGCATACACACCCCAGTTACCGGTAAAGAAGGGAGCCAGACCAGCCGGGTGGGGCAGCACATTCAGGAAGTTGTCCCAGCCAACGTGGACACCACGGGACTCAGGAATGGCGACGTGAACGAGGTGACCGGTCCAAGCGATCGAGCTGAACCCGAACAGAACGGCGAGGTGGTGGTTGAGGCGGGATTCAGCATTCTTGAACCAGGCCAGGGAAGGCCGGAACTTGGGCTGAAGGTGGAGCCAGCCGGCGAACAGGGCCCAAGCCGACAGGATCATCATGAAGATGGAACCCTGATACAGCTCGGCGTTGCTGCGCATGCCGATCGTGTACCACCAGTGGTACAGACCGGAATAGGCAATGTTCACCGGAGAGGTTGCACCAGCCTGGGTGAAGGCGGTGATGGCCCCTTGGCCGAAGTGGGGATCCCAGATCGCGTGAGCGATGGGACGCACATGCAGAGGATCGGTGACCCACTGCTCGAAGTTGCCCTGCCAGGCGATATGGAACAGGTTCCCAGAAACCCAGAGACCGATGATGGCGAGATGGCCGAAATGGGTCGAGAAGAGCTTTTGGTAAAGCTTCTCCTCGGTCATTCCGTCATGGCTCTCGAAGTCGTGAGCCGTGGCGATCCCGTACCAAATACGGCGGGTTGTGGGGTCCTGTGCCAGACCCTGGCTGAACGAAGGAAATTTCGTTGCCATTGGGAAAGGTCAGGTGGAGGTCAGCCGACCGCAATGATGCGGGCCAGGAAGAAGGACCAGGTGGTAGCGATACCGCCCAGCAGATAGTGGGCAACGCCAACGGCGCGACCCTGGGTGATGGAGAGCGCCCGCGGCTGAATGGCGGGAGCAACCTTCAGCTTGTTATGGGCCCAAACGATGGACTCAATCAGTTCCTGCCAGTAGCCGCGGCCACTGAAGAGGAACATCAGGCTGAATGCCCAGATGAAGTGGGCTCCGAGGAACATCAGACCGTAGGCACTGCTGGAAGAGCCATAGCTGTTGATTACCTGGGCAGCCTGGGCCCAGAGGAAATCACGCAGCCAACCATTAATGGTGATGGCGCTGTTGGCGAAGTTGCCGTTGGTGATGTGGGAAACGGTGCCGTCGGCATTGACGGTGCCCCACACGTCGCTCTGCATCTTCCAGGAGAAGTGGAAAATGACGATCGACAGGGAGTTGTACATCCAGAACAGGCCCAGGAACACGTGGTCCCAAGCTGAAACCTGGCAGGTACCGCCACGGCCGGGGCCATCGCAGGGGAAGCGGAAGCCCAGGTTCGCCTTGTCAGGAACGAGGCGGGAGCTACGGCTGTACAGCACACCCTTCAGCAGGATCAACACGGTGACGTGGATCGTGAAGGCGTGGATGTGGTGGACCATGAAGTCGGCCGTTCCCAGGGGGATCGGACCGGCGGCCACCTTGCCACCCACGGCCACCACAGCTCCGTTGAACACTTCGCTGACGCTGGCGAGGGCGTTAGGAGCGGTGCTGCCGGCGGCGGCGGCGTGCAGACCCTGGATCCACTGGGCGAAGACGGGCTTCAGCGCAATGGCCGAGTCACTGAACATGTCCTGGGGACGGCCCAGGGCACGCATGGTGTCGTTATGGATATAGAGGCCAAAGCTGTGGAAGCCCAGCCAGATACACACCCAGTTGAGGTGGCTGATCAGGGCATCACGGGCCTTGAGCACCCGGTCGAGCACGTTATCGACGTGCTTAACCGGGTCGTAATCGCGAATCATCGCGATGGCGGCGTGGGCGCCGGCGCCGACGATCAGGAAACCACCAATCCAGGTGTGATGGGTGAAGATCGAGATCTGGGTTGGGTAATCGACGCCGATGTAGGGATACGGAGGCATCGCATACATGTGCTGGGCAACGATGATGCTCAGCGAGCCCATCAGCGCCAAGTTCACCGCCAACTGGGCATGCCAGGAGGTGGTCATGAACTCATAAAGACCGTCGTGACCGTTGGGGGCCGGGAACAGCAGGGGATCGCCCTTCTGACCCTCGAGGATCTCCTTGATGCTGTGGCCGATGCCCCAGTTCGTGCGGTACATGTGACCGGCCACGATGAAGAGCACCGCAATTGCCAAGTGGTGGTGGGCGATATCGCTCATCCAAAGGCTGCCGGTGACGGGATTAAGCCCACCTTTGAAGGTGAGGAAATCGCCGTAGGCCGCCCAGTTGCCACCGAAGAATGCCGAGATGCCAGCGCCGAATCCGGGGTACAGCTGGGCAATGAGGTCCTGGTTGAGGAACTCATGGGGCAGCGGGATATCGGCCACGGAAGCGATGGTTTTGCCATTGAGAACCAGCGGCTTGCCGGCATCGATGGCATCCATCAGGGCAGTGGTGGGCAGGGACACATGGATCAGGTGACCCGTCCAGGACAGGGAGCCCAGACCCAGCAGACCGGCCAGATGGTGGTTGAGCATGGACTCAACGTTCTGGAACCACTCGAGCTTGGGAGCTGCCTTGTGGTAGTGGAAGACGCCTGCATTGAGCATCAGGCCCGCCATCACTAACGCACCGATGGCCAGAGCCAGCAGCTGGGTTTCGTTGGTGATGCCCCATGCCCTCCACACGTGGAAAAGACCGGAGGTGATCTGAATGCCATGGAAGCCGGCACCCATGTCGCCATTGAGGATTTCCTGGCCGAAGATCGGCCAAACCACCTGCGCACTCGGTTTGACGTGCGTGGGGTCGCCGAGCCAGCCGGAATAGTTGGAGAACCGGGCCCCATGGAAGAAGGCGCCGCTTAACCAGATGAAAATGACGGCCAGATGGCCGAAATGGGCCGAGAAGATCTTGCGAGAAATCTCTTCAAGATCGCTCGTGTGGCTATCGAAGTCGTGAGCGTTGGCGTGGAGGTTCCAAACCCAGGTGGTGGTTTTGGGACCTTTAGCGAGGGTGCGATCGAAATGGCCGGGCTTACCGAACAGTTCGAAGGTGGCCGGGTTGTTCACCCGGTCGACCTGGGCCTTCGCCGTTTTCCCACGCTCTGGTGGGCTGATGGTCATCGAGACGTTCCTCGAGGGACGGGATCGAGGTGGAGGTCCACCCCTCCGGTTCCGGCAGGGGGCCGGACCGGTGGAGCCGCATGGGGCCGTGGACCGAAGTCCGAAGCGTCCACGGGCGCCAGCCGCGGCAGCGGGATCGACAGAAGCCGAAACCTGTTGCCATGACTGGAGCTTGGGCCCCATGGAGGGGACCGCTGGTCGAAGCATAAGGGCGATGACCAAGGTTTCAGGGCCCTCAGTTACAAAGGTTCAATCCGGAGCCACACCAGTCAGAGACTGAGCTCTGGGCGGGGCTGTGTATCAGCGAGAAGGACAACAATGCAGCGCTCAATTATTGAAAATGCGCGCCCAATCCAGCGCCGTTCTGATCAGGGCCAGGCCGCCGGAGCCAGCCGGTCACAATGGGGCGACACCGTCTGCAATCACCAGGGAGATCGGCTGGCATGGGGGTTGCGCCATTTCGGGCTGTGATCGGCTGGGTTCTCGTGGCCCTGCTACTGCTGAGCTCAGGCTGCGGCCGCCTCGGCCGCCAAGCCAGCCCGGGCCAGCCACCGGGCCAGCCCCTTGCCCCCACGGCCCCGCGGGGTGCCCTTCAAGAAGTGGCGCCACCGCCGCTGGTGCAAGACCTACGGACCCGCCTGGATCGACGGGATCCCCAGGTGTTGATCCTGGCCCCGGCCGATGGCGCCCTGCTGCCGGCGGGCCCCTGGACGTTGGAGCTCCAGGTGCAGGACTGGCCCCTGGCGGATGCCGGTCCCCTCGGACTGGGACCCCATCTGGTTGTGCAGCTCGATGACGCCCCCCCCCTGCGCATCAGCGACGCCACCGCCGCACGGCATCTAGCGATGCCACCCCTCAATCCAGGCAGCCATCGCCTCACCGTTTACGCCGCCAGGCCCTGGGGAGAAGTGGTGAAATCTCCGGGTGCCARCCGCCAGATCCGCCTCGATCGGGTGGCCGCCAACCCCCAGCAGGTGCCTGCTCCAGGCTCGCCCCAATTGCTGGCGGCCCTGGCCAGCCCAGGGCCCAGCCAGGAACCCGTGCTGATTGACTGGCTCCTGATTGATGCTCCCCTCCAGCATCTCAAGGACGACGACGGCCGCTGGCGCGTGCGGGTGAGCGTCAACGGCGACAGTTTCTTGGTTGATCGCCAGACCCCCCTCTGGCTGCAGGGATTCCATGGCGGCAGCAATGCCGTGCAGCTGGAGCTGCTCGATGGCCGGGGTGAACCGCTCAATCCGCCCTTCAACAGCCTGGTGGAGGAAGTGGTGATCCAACCGGGTTCCGGCGCCGCCTGGCAGCGCCCCAGCCTCACGGCCCTGGAGCAGGCCCAGCTCCTAGGCGAAGCACCCCTGCCGCCCGAGCCCCGGCCTGACCCCAGCCCAGTCACCCCACGCAAGGCCGTGGAGCARGCGTCCGAGCAGCCACCCACTCCCTCCAGCGATCCAGCGCTCCCGCTAGCACCGCAATCGACGACGGATGTCCCCACCGGGGCTAAGGGGCTGCAACCAGACCAGCCAGCCAGCGTTTCCAGCGACAGCCTCGGCGCGCCGGGCCAAGGAGCCCAGCAAGGCCCCCTAGAGCCCTCCCAAGCCGCTGCCGCCGTTGACAACAGCCCTAACGACAGCCTGGTGCCAGAGCCTCCCCGGGAGGAGCTTGCCAATCCTGTGGTTGGGCTCCAAGCCAGTTCGGCCGTTGATCCTGAAGCACCTCCCCAGCCCGAGGCCCCAGGGACGACCTCGAGTCCAGCCCCACTCCGCGCCCAGCCCCCTGCCAGGGAGCTGCAAACCGCACCAGCCCCCGCCCCAAAAGCGGTGGCGCAGGACAGCAGCCAATCCCCCGAGCCCACGGCTACCCCTGGGCCTGGGGATCGGGAGACTGCTGCTACAGGAATCTCCGTAGCTATCCCGCCCGAAACCACCACCGCAGCGCCAGCGACCGTTCGCCCTGATGCACCCCCAGGGCCCACTACCCAGAACGGCAGCCTCCCCCAGGCCAGGGCAGCCGCGGCCCCGCCCCCAGACCGCCTCAGCCCCAGCACCAGCCTTAGCGGCCGGGCGCGCGACCAGGTGGCTGCCGATGGTTCCTTGCTCAAACCCCGGCCCGAGGGCCCCCTGGCCCGGCTGCGCCAACGGTTTCAACCATGACCGCCCAAGCATTGCG
>NSII01000054.1 GCA_002737305.1 Synechococcus sp. Baikal-G1 | reverse complement strand
CTGCTCGCCTGCGAATGGGGGCGCAGCAGCGCCTTTGTGGCGATCGGCGCCTGCGGCGCCATCACCCGGCTGATCGCCCCCCACCTGAAGGCCAAAGGCCAGGACCCCGCCGTGGTGGTGCTCGATCCGCTCGGCCGCTATGCCATCCCCCTGCTCGGCGGCCATGGCGCCGGGGCGGAGCAGCTCAGCCTGGCGATCGCCGCCCTGCTGGAGGGCCAGGCCGTACTGACGGGCAGCAGCAGTGGCCAGGGGCGCCTGGCCCTGGACAGCTTCGGTAGCCGTTGGGGCTGGCGCCGCGGCAGCGGCGACTGGAACTCCCTGATGAAATCCGTGGCCCGGGGCGGCCCGATCCAAGTCCATCAGCCCAACGGCAACCAGCGTTGGCAGCAACTCGACGGGGCCACCGCCCTGCTCGAGCCCCTCCGCTCCGGGGGGGTGCCCCTGGTGATCAGCGCCGAGCTGGGCGAGGGCTGCCGCTGGCACCCCCCCTGTCTGTGGCTCGGAATCGGTTGTGAGCGAGGCACCAGCTTGGGCCTGCTCGAGCGCCTAGTCGACACCAGCCTGAGCGAACTTGGGCTGGCCCCGGAGGCCGTGGCGGGCCTGGCCAGCGCCGAGCGCAAAGCCGACGAACCGGCCCTGCTGCAGCTGGCCGAGCAAAGGGGCTGGCCCCTGCGCTGCTTTGCCGCCGCCAGCCTGGCGGCGGTAGCGGTGCCCAATCCCTCCGAGGCCGTGGCCCGGGAACTGGGCACGGCCAGCGTGGCCGAAGCGGCAGCCCTGCTCGCCGCCGGTCCGGCGCCCCAGCTCACGCTCGAGAAACGGATCGAAAGGGCCCAGGAAGGCGAACGGGGCGCMGCCACCCTGGCAATCGCCCAAACCGCTAGCCAATGGGCCCCGGGCCAGGGCCAGCTCCATCTGGTCGGCAGTGGGCCGGGCAGCCTGGACCTGCTCACCGCCGATGCCCGCCGGGCCCTGGCCGAAAGCACGGTCTGGGTGGGTTACGACCTCTATTTGGACCTGCTCGAACCCCTGCGCCGCCCCGACCAGCTGCGCAGCGACGGCCAACTCACCCTGGAGCGCGAGCGCTGCGCCGAAGCCCTAGAGCTGGCCTGCCAGGGCCTGACTGTCGCCCTGGTCTCCTCCGGCGACAGCGGCATCTACGGCATGGCCGGCCTAGCCCTAGAGCAATGGCTGGCCCTGGCGCCGGGGGATCGGCCCGGATTCACGGTGCATCCAGGCATTTCGGCCCTGCAATTGGCCGCCGCCCGGGCCGGGGCGCCCCTGATGCATGACTTCTGCACGGTCAGCCTCAGCGACCGGCTCACCCCCTGGCCGGTGATCGAAAAACGGCTAATGGCCGCTGCAGCCGGCGATTTTGTGGTGGCCCTCTACAACCCCCGCTCCCAGGGCCGCGACTGGCAACTGGGCCGGGCCCGGGAGTTGCTGCTCGACCACCGGCCCGGCAGCACCCCGGTRCTCCTGGCCCGCCAACTGGGCCGGGCCGAGGAAGCCCTGAGCCTGCATACCCTGGCCGATCTGCCGATCGAGGCCGTGGACATGCTCACCCTGGTGCTGATCGGCAACAGCAGCAGCCGGATTGAGGCCGGGCGCATGGTGACCCCCAGGGGCTACCCGGGGGCGGAACTGGCCTGAGCACCTAGACGCAAGATCACCAAGATCTCGACCTGGCATGCCAGGTCGATCATGGCTGCCCCGGCGGGCAAAACCCCAACACCTAGGGGTTGGAGCTGGCCGTTAAACAAGCAATCGGGATGACAGGATTCGAACCTGCGGCCCCTTCGTCCCGAACGAAGTGCGCTACCAAGCTGCGCCACATCCCGATGGGTCGAGTGTAGGAGATCGCCCTTGCCCCGGGCCCCTTCCTAAAGTCCAGCAAACTCCAAAACCGCCGCAGCACCGCCCCTTGCAGAAACCCGATTGGTTGCGCGTGAAGGCCCCCCAACGGGAACGGATCGGCGCCGTGGCCGACCTGCTGCTGGACCTGAAGCTGAACACGGTCTGCCAGGAGGCCAGCTGCCCCAACATCGGCGAATGCTTTGCCGGCGGCACCGCCACCTTCTTGATCATGGGGCCGGGCTGCACCCGGGCCTGCCCCTACTGCGACATCGACTTCGACAAGAGCGTGCGGGCCCTCGATCCCAGCGAACCGGTACGGCTCGGGGAGGCGGTGGCTCGCCTGGGCCTCAACCATGTGGTGATTACCTCGGTGAACCGGGACGACTTAGGCGATGGCGGCGCCAGCCAGTTCGTCGCCTGCATCGAGCAGGTGCGCCAGCGCTCGCCCCAGACCACGATCGAGCTGCTGATCCCCGATTTCTGCGGCAACTGGCAGGCCCTTGCCGCGGTGATGGCGGCAGCACCCAACGTGCTCAACCACAACATCGAAACCGTGCCCCGGCTCTACCGCTTGGCCCGGCCCCAGGGGATCTACGGCCGCTCCCTGGAGCTGCTGCAGCGGGTCCACGAGGGCTGGCCCCGCACCTACACCAAATCGGGCCTGATGACGGGCCTGGGCGAGAGCGACGCCGAAGTACTGGAGGTGCTGGGCGACCTACGCCGCCACGCCGTCGACATCGTCACGATCGGCCAATACCTCTCGCCAGGACCCAAACACCTGCCGGTCGATCGCTTCGTCAGCCCAGAGCAATTTGAGAGCTTCCGCCAGCACGGCGAAACCGAGCTGGGCTTCCTGCAGGTGGTGAGCAGCCCGCTCACCCGCAGCAGTTACCACGCCGGAGAGGTTCAGCGCCTGATGCAGCAGCACCCGCGCTAAGGCCTGGCTTCAGCCAAAGCGCCCGATCACACGGCCCCATGGGGAGCCGCTGATCCCAAGAGGCTGAGCGAAGAAGCCGATCAGGCCGTGACGGCAGCCCGCTCGGCCAGGCCCATGGCGGCCTTCTCACTAGGGGGCACCAAGACCTTGAAGCGGGTTTTCCAGTGGCCCCAATCGGCCAGCAGGCTGGCGGCCCGCTCGCTACCGGTGGACTCCAGGTGGGCCTCCAGCAACGGTTTGAGCAGGGCCTCCTGTTCCGGGGTGGTGAGATCGCAGAGGGTCACGGTTTCCGGGTTGAGGCGCTTGGCCAGGCCGCCATCGCCATCGAGCAGGAAGGCCACCCCCCCAGTCATGCCAGCGGCCACGTTGCGGCCGGTGGAGCCCAGCACCACCACCACACCGCCAGTCATGTACTCGCAGCAATGGTCGCCAGCGCCCTCCACCACGGTGCGCACGCCGCTGTTGCGCACGGCGAAGCGTTCGCCAGCCCGGCCCAGGGCATAGAGCTCACCACCGGTGCCTCCGTAGAGGCAGGTGTTGCCCAGGATCACCTGGCTGCCGGGATCCTGCACGCCGGCCGGCGGCACCACCGTGAGGCGGCCGCCATTCATGCCCTTACCCACGTAGTCGTTGGCTTCACCGACCAGCTTCACCTGCATGCCCTTGAGCAAGAAAGCCCCAAAACTCTGGCCGGCCGCTCCTTGGTAATTGAGCGCCAACTGGCCGGCAAATCCAGTGTTGCCATGGCGGGCGGCGATCTCACCGGCCAAACGGGCACCAACGCTGCGGTCGGTGTTGACGATGGCCAAGCTGCGCTCCAGACGGCCATGGCCCTCGATGGCGGCCAGCACTTCTGGATCGGCGAGCAGCTGGTCTTCCAGCACCGGGCCATTGCCATGGGCGGTGGGGCTGTGGTTGAGCCAGGCGCGTCCTTCGGCCTGGGGAATGGGATCGAGCAGGCAGGAAAGATCGAGGGCGCTGGTCTTGGCCAGGGCCACCGATCGGGGCTGCAAAAGCTCGCTGCGGCCGATCAGGTCCTCGAGCCGGGCCACGCCAAGCACGCTCAGCAACTGGCGCACTTCTTCGGCCACAAAGAGGAAGAAATTGACCACATGCTCTGGAATGCCCGTGAAGCGCTGGCGCAGGGCTTCCTTCTGGGTTGCCACCCCCACGGGGCAGTTATTGGTGTGACAAACCCGGGCCATGATGCAGCCCTCGGCAATCATCGCCACCGAGCCAAAACCGTATTCCTCGGCGCCGAGCAGGGCCGCAATCACCACATCCCAGCCTGTTTTAAGGCCGCCATCGGCCCGCAACAGCACCCGATCGCGCAGGCCGTTCTCCAGCAGGCTGCGGTGCACCTCGGTGAGGCCCAGCTCCCAGGGACTACCGGCGTGCTTAATCGAACTCAGTGGCGAGGCGCCAGTGCCGCCGTCATGTCCGGAAATCTGGATCACATCGGCATTGGCCTTGGCCACACCGGCGGCGATCGTGCCAATGCCGATCTCGGCCACCAGCTTCACCGACACCTGGGCGGCGGGATGGACCTGGTGCAGGTCGTGGATCAGCTGGGCCAGGTCCTCAATCGAATAGATGTCGTGGTGGGGTGGCGGTGAGATCAGGGCCACGCCCGCCTTGCTGTTACGCAGCCAGGCGATGTAGCCATCCACCTTGGGGCCGGGAAGCTGGCCGCCTTCGCCCGGTTTGGCGCCCTGGGCCACCTTGATCTCCAGCTGGCGACCGCTGCGCAGGTATTCGGGGGTGACGCCAAAGCGACCCGAGGCGATCTGCTTGATGGCGGAGCAGGCGGTATCGCCGTTGCGCAGCCCCTTGAGGCCGGGCAGGGTAGCGGAGCGGCCTTCGCCATCCACATCGGTGAGGGGCAGGAAACGGGCCGGGTCTTCGCCGCCCTCGCCGCTGTTGCTCTTGCCGCCAATCCGGTTCATGGCGATCGCCAGCACCTCATGGGCCTCGCGCGAGAGGGCGCCCAGGCTCATGCCGCCGGTGCAAAAGCGGGCGCAGATGCTCTCGATGCTCTCGACCTGGTCGATCGGCAGGGGCACCGCCGCCGGGATGAGCTGCAGCAGGTCCCGCAGGGCAGTGACGGGCCGGTTCTCAAGCAGGGTTTGGTAGGTAGAGAAGTGGTCGTAGCCCGGGCCGACCTTGACGGCGGCGTGGAGGGCCTTGGCCATCTCAGGGCTGTTGAGGTGGTATTCGCCGCCGGTGCGGTATTGCACAAAGCCCATGAACTCGAGCTTGGTGCGGTTGAGTTCGGGGTAGGCCTTGGCGTGGAAGGCCAGGGTTTCACTGGCCAGATCCCTGAGGCTGAGGCCGGCCACCCGGCTGGTGGTGCCGCTGAAGGCCAGGGCGATCAGGTCAGCGCCGATGCCGATCGCCTCAAAGATCTGGGCGCCGTGGTAGCTGGCCAGCAGGGAGATCCCAATCTTGGAGAGGATCTTGCGCAGGCCGTCTTCCAGGGCCTTGCGCACATTGGCCTGGGCCTGGTCGGCCGTGAGGGCAGGCAGTTTGCCGCGCTCGATCAGGGACTGCACCTTGGGCTGGGCCAGCCAGTGGCGGGTGGTTTCCCAGGTGAGCCAGGGGCAAACGGCACTGGCGCCATAACCGATCAGGCAGGCCAGGTGGTGGGTGCTCCAGCACTGGGCCGTGTCCACCACCAGGGAGGCCTTCAGGCGCAGGCCCAGGTTGAGCAGGTGGTGATGCACCGCCCCCACCGCCAGCAGGGGCGGGATCGTGGTGGTCGTGGCATCAATGCTGGCGGGCTGGCCACCCTGGCCCCGGCGATCCGACAAGACCACGATGGCGGTGCCGGAGCGCACAGCCGCCTCGGCCTGGCGACGCAGCCGCTCCACGGCCTGCTCCAGGCCGGCAGGTCCCGCGAGAACCGGGAACAGGGTCGACAACGATGTGACCGCCAGGCCCTGGTCGCCCATGGTCTGGAGTTCGGCCTCATTCAGCACCGGGGAGTCCAGGTGCAGAACGGCTGCGGCTGCAGCTTCCGGGCGCAGGGCCGAACCCCTCTGGCCCAGGTGCATCTCCAGGCTCATCACCAGCTTTTCGCGCAGGGGGTCGATCGGCGGATTGGTGACCTGGGCGAAGCGTTGCTTGAAGTAGTCGTAGAGGAGGTGGGGTTTGGCGGAGAGCACCGCTAGGGGGATGTCATCCCCCATGCAGTAGGTCGGTTCCTTGGCGGCCCCAGCCATGTCGTCGATCACCAGTTCCATGTCTTCGGCGGTGAAGCCGAAGGCGGTTTGCTGGCGTAGCAGGTCCAGTTCGCCCAGTTGGCGCTCCTGCAGCCAGGGCTGGGGGTCCAGCTGGCGCCGGTGGTCGGCGAGCCAGGCGCCATAGGGATGGCGGGCGGCCGCCTCGGCCTTCACCTCCCAATTGCGCAGCAGCCGGCCCTGCTCCAGGTCCACCGCCAGCATCTGGCCGGGGCCGAGGCGCCCCTTTTCAATGATTTTGCTCTCATCGAGGTCGACCACCCCGGTTTCGGAGCCCATCACCACGTAGCCGTCACTGGTGATGCAATAGCGGGCGGGCCGCAGGCCGTTGCGATCGAGGGTGGCGCCGACGCTGCGGCCATCGCTGAACACCAGCAGGGCCGGGCCATCCCAGGGCTCCTGTAGGCAGGCGTTGTATTCGTAGAAGGCCTGGATCTCGGGGCGGCTTTCGAGTTCGGGCTGCTGGCGGAAGGCCTCCGGCACCAGGGTCATCAAGCTATCGGTCACCGGCCGGCCGCTGCGCACCATCAACTCGAGGGTGGCATCGAGGTTGGCCGAATCACTGAAGGCCGGATTCACCACCGGCTTGAGGTCACTAGCCGCCTCACCCCAGACCGCATCGAGGTTGGCTTCGACCGCCCGGGCCCAGTTGAGGTTGCCAAGCAGGGTGTTGATCTCGCCGTTGTGGCCGAGCAGCCGCATCGGCTGGGCCAGGGGCCAACGGGGCAGGGTGTTGGTGCTGAAGCGGCGGTGGTAAACGGCGAAGGTGACGGCGAAACGGGGATCGCGCAGGTCGCCGTAGAAGGCGGCCAGCACCTGGGACCGCACCATCCCCTTGTACACAAGGGTGCGACTGCTCAGGGAGGCGAAATAGAGGTCGAAAGAGCCGGCTCCCCAGGCCTCCCGGGCCCGGTCACCCACCCGGCGCCGCAGCCGGAACAGCAGGGCTTCCAGGGCATCACCCTCGGGGGCCGACCCACCGGCGGCTGGACCGATCAACCACTGCTCAATCGCCGGAGCCGTCTGCCGGGCCATGGGGCCGAGCACGGAGACATCCAAGGGCACCTGGCGCCATCCCAGGCTGGCCAAGCCCAAATGGGCCGCTTCGGCATCACAGAACTGGCGAGCCTGCTCGCGTCGGCCCGAATCGGCGGGCAGGAACACCATGCCCAGGCCCCGGGCGCTGCCGCGGCTGGCCTGGGCCTGGGGCCACACCGACTCCAGATATCCCCAGGGAATGCCGCAAAGGATGCCGGCACCATCACCGGAATCGCCGTCGCCACCGCAGCCGCCGCGGTGCTCCATGCAATCGAGGGCCCGCAGGGCCTGGGCCAGGACCCAATGGCTCGGCTCTCCCTGCAGATGGGCAAGAAACCCCACCCCGCAGGCATCCTTCTCGCCAGCCACGGCGGCAGGGGCCGGGCTATCGCGATGGGGCCACTGGGGACGGGAAGAAAGCGCCATAGCCAGGCAACAACCTGCGAAGGGGCGGGCCTTCTTTGGATGAGGAGCACCCGCAGAACACCCGCAATAAGAGCTTCGAATCTTAGGCAGCTGATCGCCTTGAAACCGTCCCTGGCGCAGGGAGCCTGGACAACCGACTTAGCGTGCGGGCCTCTCCCTGGAGTGCCCTTGGCAGCCCTGCTTTCCCTGCTGCGGCTCCTGCCCATGGCACCCCTGCTCGCCGCCCTGCCCAGCCCACCGCCGCCCCTGCCGCCGGCCCCCTTCAACGCACCGCAGTCCAGCCCAAGCCAGGAGGGGAGCCGGACCCCCAGGCTGGGCACCAGCCTCCAGGGGGGGCTGATCGAGATCCACAACCAGCGCCAAACGGCCCGCTGGCTGTGGAGTCCCGCCGGCCCGGGCCAGGCCCAGGGCGAGCTTTGGTTGCCCCTGGAGGTGCTCCAGGGGCAACTGGGCATCACCAGCCAAGCGCGGCCGGATGGCAGCGTGAAGCTGGAATGGTTCGGCACCAGCCTGGAACTGCCCGCCGGTAGCCAGCGCAGCCTCGAAGATGAGGTCGCCCTGCCGGTGGGAAGGCTGCTCCAGGCCGCCGGTGCCCGGCTGACGCCCCAGGGAAGCCTCTTGCGGATCGAGATGGCCCCGGCCCCCCTGCTGGCCGTGCGCTCCCGGGAGTTGGGCAACGGCCGACGCGTGGTGCTCGACCTGGGAGCGGCGGCCCTTCTCTACCGGCATGAACGCCAGCTGATTCTTGGCGTCAGCAGCAGTGCCGACCAACGGCTGAGCCTGGCAGCCCTGGGCCTCAAGGCCCAACAGGGGCCCGACGGCCTGCGCCTCACCGCGCCCAACAACGCCCCCCCCCACCTGCTCACCCTCGGGGGGCCAGCCCGGCTGGTCCTGGATTTTGCCGACAGCGGCATCGCCCCCAACCCCAGCGCCGAGGCCAGTCCTGGCGGCAGTGGCCCAACGCCGTCCTCCGTCGATCCGCGGCTGCAGGCCCTAATCGGCCGGGGCATCGAGCTGGAGCGCAGCGTCAGCCAGGTGGATGGCGAACCGATGCTGATCAACAGCGTGCGCTTCGATCCCCGCCTCATCCCCCTGGATCTGCGACCCCTGACCCGGGCCGATGGCATGGAGGGACTCAGCACTTTGTCCCAACTGGCCCAGGGGGAACAGGCCCTAATCGCCATCAATGGCGGCTATTTCAACCGGATTAAACGGCTACCCCTGGGCGCCCTGCGCGATGGCGGTACCTGGCTCTCGGGCCCCATCCTCAACCGGGGCGCCGTGGGATGGGGTGCCAGTGGCCTGCCCCAGTTCGGCCGCCTGGCCCTACGGGAATGGATCAGCGATGGCCAGGGCCAGCGCCTGCCCGTGCTCAACCTCAACAGCGGCTACGTGCAGCGGGGCCTCAGCCGCTACACCTCCAGCTGGGGCCGGACGTACCGGGCCCTCAGCGATGGCGAGAGCGGCTTGCTGCTGCAGGACAACCGGGTGATCCAGCAGCTGGGGAGTGAGGCCATGGCGGCGGGGATCCCCCTCGATCCGGGCACCATGCTGCTGGTGGCCCGCGGCGACAGCCAGCTCCCTTGGGGGCCCGGCAGCCTGCTCAACCTCTCCAGCCAGCCGACCAACCCCCTGGGCCTGGAGCCCTACGTGATCGGAGGTGGGCCGCTGCTGCTCCAGGACGGCCAGCTGGTGCTCAATGGCGCCAGCGAAGGCTTCAGCCCTGGCTTCCTCTCCCAGGGGGCGCCCCGCACCGTGATCGGCAGCGATGGCCACAGGCTCTGGCTGGTAACAATCCAGGGGGTCGGCAACCTGGGCCCGACCCTGTTACAAACGGCCGAGGCCCTGCAGCGCCTCGGCCTGCGCGATGCCCTCAACCTCGATGGCGGCAGTTCCACCGCCCTAGTGCTGGGGGGAGTGCAAACCGTGAAGGGCCGGGGCGTGGTGGCGTCGGTGCATAACGGTCTGGGCCTCATCCCCCGGGCCGATACCCCCCTGGCCAGCCCCTGACACACTGGAATCCGTTTCCCCCTCGCCATGCCCAAGGGCCATAGCCTGCGTTTGACCGGCGCCGCCGCCGCCGAGCTGGGACGGCAGGCGGCCGTCGCCGGCACCCCCGGGGTGATGCACATCGACCTGATTGATGGCAGCTGCGAGCGCTGGGTGATCCGCATCCGGCCCGGACATTTGGCTGGCGTGGCCATGGCCCGGGCCGATGGCATCACCCTCTATGCGCCCCCCGACCAGAGCCAGCGGTTGTCGGGCCTGAGCCTGGACTACAAGGGCGACCTCAGTGGCGGCGGCTTCCTGATCCGGGCCAGTGGCCAGGTGCGCTGCTGCGCCTGCGGCGCCTCCTTCAGCCCGATCTCTTGAGCAGGACGGTGACCGCGTAAGGTGGCGGATTGTCGAATGTGGTCGGACTTCCGGCCCTAACCTCCGGCCCTCGATGCCCACGATTCAGCAGCTGATCCGCACCGAGCGGCAGCGCCTCACCCGCAAAACCAAGTCCCCGGCCCTGCGCGCCTGCCCAGAGCGCCGCGGCGTGTGCACCCGCGTGTACACCTCCACTCCCAAAAAGCCCAACTCGGCCCTGCGCAAGGTCGCCCGGGTTCGGCTGACCTCCGGCTTTGAGGTCACCGCCTACATCCCCGGCATTGGCCACAACCTGCAGGAGCACTCCGTCGTCCTCATCCGGGGCGGTCGTGTCAAGGATCTTCCTGGGGTGCGCTACCACATCATTCGCGGCACCCTCGACACCGCGGGCGTCAAGGATCGGCGCCAATCCCGCTCCAAGTACGGCGCCAAGACTCCCAAGTCCTGATCTCCGCCTGTTTTCTCCCCGTCCCTGACGTCCATCCTCCTGGTTTATGTCCCGCCGCAACGCCGCTGAGAAGCGCCCGGTTCTTCCCGATCCCCAGTTCAACAGCCGTCTGGCCTCGATGATTGTGGCCCGGCTGATGAAGCACGGCAAGAAATCCACGGCGCAACGGATCCTGTCCGACGCCTTCAGCCTGATCAATGAGCGCACCGGCTCCGATCCCCTCGAGCTGTTTGAAACCGCCGTCCGCAACGCCACCCCTTTGGTGGAAGTGCGGGCCCGCCGGGTCGGCGGCGCCACCTACCAGGTGCCGATGGAAGTGCGCCAGGAGCGGGGCACCGCCATGGCCCTGCGCTGGCTGGTGAATTTCTCCCGGTCCCGCAACGGCCGCAGCATGTCCCAGAAGCTGGCCGGTGAGCTGATGGATGCCGCTAATGAGGCCGGCAGCGCCGTGCGCAAGCGCGAAGAGACCCACAAGATGGCCGAAGCCAACAAGGCTTTCGCCCACTACCGCTACTAAGGCATCTGCCGGCCGCTTGGCGGGGCCCACCAGAGCCCGCCAAAGCCGACCTGTAGAGTCACCACCGTTTTTTCAAGACAAAACCTTCGGAGATCTTCCCCGTGGCCCGCGCCTATCCCCTGGAACGAGTCAGAAATATTGGGATTGCGGCCCATATTGACGCTGGCAAAACCACCACCACCGAACGGATCCTGTTCTATTCCGGGGTCGTTCACAAGATGGGCGAGGTCCATGACGGCGGCGCCGTCACCGACTGGATGGCCCAAGAACGGGAACGTGGCATCACGATCACCGCGGCTGCCATTTCCACCAGTTGGAAGGACCACCGCATCAACATCATCGATACGCCTGGGCACGTCGACTTCACCATTGAAGTGGAGCGTTCGATGCGGGTGCTCGATGGTGTGATTGCCGTCTTCTGCGCCGTTGGTGGAGTACAACCCCAGTCGGAAACTGTGTGGCGGCAAGCCGACCGCTACAAAGTGCCCCGGATGGTGTTCGTCAACAAGATGGACCGCACCGGCGCCGACTTCCTCAAGGTCAATGCCCAGATTAAGGATCGCCTGCGGGCTAATGCGGCGCCGATCCAACTGCCGATCGGCGCCGAGGGCGAACTGATTGGCATCGTCGATCTGGTGAAAAACCGGGCCTTCATCTACAAAGATGAGCTAGGCAAGGACATCGAAGAAATCGATATCCCAGAATCAATGGTGGCCGAAGCGGCCCAATGGCGCACCAAGCTGATGGAAAGCGTTGCCGAAACAGACGAAGACCTCGTCGAAGCCTTCCTCGAAAACGGCGAACTTACTGAAGCCCAACTGCGCGTTGGCATCCGTACCGCCGTGCTCAAGCACGGCCTGGTGCCGATCCTCTGCGGTTCCGCCTTTAAGAACAAGGGCGTGCAACTGCTGCTCGATGCGGTGGTGGATTACCTGCCTGCCCCAAATGACGTGCCGCCCATCCAGGGCTTGCTTGCCGACGGCACTGAGGCCCTGCGCCCCTCTGAGGACAGCGCCCCCTTCAGCGCCCTGGCCTTCAAGGTGATGGCCGATCCCTTTGGCAAGCTCACCTTTATCCGCATGTATTCGGGAGTACTGCAAAAAGGCAGCTATGTCTTGAACTCCACCAAGGATAAAAAAGAACGCATCTCCCGTCTAATCCTTCTCAAGGCGGACGAGCGCGAGGAGGTCGACGAGCTGCGGGCCGGTGATCTGGGCGCCGTTCTCGGCCTCAAGGACACCACCACCGGCGACACCCTCTGTGTTGACTCCGACCCGATCATCCTCGAATCCCTGTTCATCCCTGAACCGGTGATTTCGGTGGCTGTCGAGCCGAAGACCAAGGGCGACATGGAGAAGCTGGGCAAGGCCCTGCAATCCCTTTCCGAAGAAGATCCCACCTTCCGGGTTCGCACCGATCCGGAAACCAACCAGACCGTGATTGCCGGCATGGGCGAGCTCCACCTGGAAATCCTGGTGGACCGCATGATGCGCGAATTCAAGGTGGAGGCCAACATTGGTGCTCCCCAGGTGTCCTACCGGGAAACCATTCGCGGCAAGGCCAAGGGCGAGGGCAAATTTGCCCGCCAAACCGGCGGCAAGGGCCAATACGGCCACGTAGTAATCGAAATGGAGCCCGGCGAGCCTGGCACCGGCTTCGAATTCGTCAACAAGATTGTTGGCGGCATCGTGCCCAAGGAATACATCGGTCCGGCCGAGGCCGGCATGAAGGAAACTTGTCAATCCGGCGTGATTGCTGGTTTCCCGATGATCGATATCCGGGTCAGCATGGTGGACGGGTCGTACCATGACGTTGACTCCTCGGAGATGGCGTTTAAGATTGCCGGCTCCTTGGCCTTCAAGGACGGCGTCAAGAAGTGCAACCCCGTACTGCTTGAGCCGATGATGAAGGTGGAGGTGGAGGTTCCTGAGGATTACCTCGGTTCCGTCATCGGAGACCTGTCCTCCCGCCGCGGCCAAGTCGAGGGTCAATCCGTCGACGATGGCCTGTCGAAAGTCCAGTGCAAGGTACCCTTGGCTGAGATGTTCGGCTACGCCACCCAGCTCCGATCCATGACCCAGGGTCGGGGTATCTTCTCGATGGAGTTCAGCCACTACGAGGAAGTTCCTCGTAACGTTGCTGAAGCCATCATTTCCAAGAATCAGGGCAATTCCTGATCTTTCCCCAACCCAAACCAACCCCCCCGATTCTTTCCTTCCATGGCACGCGAGAAGTTCGAGAGGAACAAACCTCACGTCAACATCGGCACCATCGGCCACGTTGACCACGGCAAAACCACCCTGACCGCCGCCATCACCAACGTGTTGGCGTCCCAAGGCATGGCGAAAGCCCAGGCCTACGACGAAATCGATGGTGCTCCCGAAGAGAAAGAACGGGGCATTACGATCAACACGGCCCACGTTGAGTACGAGACGATCAATCGTCACTACGCCCACGTGGATTGCCCGGGTCACGCCGACTACGTCAAGAACATGATCACTGGTGCCGCCCAGATGGACGGCGCCATCCTAGTGGTGGCCGCCACCGACGGCCCCATGGCCCAGACCAAGGAGCACATCCTGCTGGCCAAGCAGGTGGGCGTGCCCTCCCTGGTGGTGTTCCTGAATAAAAAGGACATGGTCGACGATGAGGACATCCTCGAGTTGGTCGAAATGGAAATGCGTGAGCTGCTCAACAAATACGATTTCCCCGGCGATGACATCCCCGTGATTTCGGGTTCCGCCCTCAAGGCCCTCGAATACATCCAGTCCGGCAAGAAAGCCGTGCGCGGCGAGGACGAGTGGATCGACAAGATCCTCGACTTGATGGATGCGGTGGACGTTTCGATCCCCGAGCCCGAGCGCGAAATCGACAAGCCTTTCCTCATGGCCATCGAGGACGTGTTCTCGATCACCGGTCGCGGCACTGTGGCCACCGGCCGGATCGAGCGCGGAAAAGTGAAGGTGGGCGAAACCGTCCAGATCGTTGGTATCCGCGACACCCGCGAAACCACCGTCACCGGCGTGGAAATGTTCCGCAAGCTGCTTGATGAGGGCATGGCTGGCGACAACGTTGGCCTGCTCCTGCGCGGTATCCAGAAGGAGGACATCGAACGGGGCATGGTGCTCGTTAAGCCCAACTCGATCAAGCCCCACACAAAGTTCGAAGGAGAAATCTATGTGCTCAAGAAGGAGGAAGGCGGCCGCCACACTCCTTTCTTTGCCGGCTACCGGCCCCAGTTCTACATCCGCACCACGGATGTAACCGGCCAGATCACCGCCTTCACCTCTTCTGACGGCACAAACGTTGAGATGGTGATGCCCGGTGACAACATCAAGATGACCGGCGAGCTGATCTGCCCGGTAGCCATCGAACAGGGCATGCGCTTCGCCATCCGTGAAGGCGGCCGCACCATCGGTGCCGGCGTGGTCTCCAAGATCCTGGATTGAGTCTGATCAAGCTGCCCGCGCACTGATCTGACTTTCCGTGTTGGGGCTCATTGCCTCAACACGGAAAGTCCTCAAGTTCACTCGTACCTCGACAACCCAAGCCGATAGGTGTCCTGCGCCACGGGTGCAGCCAAACTATCCTCCCGCTCCCTTCTGAAGTCCTCCCATGTCTACAGCCATCCCCCAGCAGAAGATCCGCATCCGCCTGAAGGCGTTTGATCGCCGCATGCTGGATCTGTCCTGCGAAAAAATCATCGAAACTGCCGATCACACCGCTGCCACGGCCATCGGTCCAATTCCCCTGCCCACCAAGCGCAAGATCTATTGCGTGCTGCGCTCGCCCCACGTGGACAAGGATTCCCGCGAGCACTTCGAAACCCGCACCCACCGTCGCATCATCGACATCTATAGCCCCACGGCAAAAACCATCGACGCCCTGATGAAGCTGGATCTGCCCAGTGGCGTGGATATTGAAGTTAAGCTCTGAGGCCTAGCCAAGGGCCGAAGCCGATCACAAGGCTATTTGCAAAACTCCAAGCTGGCTCTTCAGAGCCAGCTTTTTTATTGATCATTCATTGCGGCCTTGGGTCAAAACCCCTGGCGGGCCCTGAATCCGAGTCTGAAGAGATCAGCAGAGCTGCTGGTGCTTAAGGCCGCTGGGCGGGAGCTGGGGATAGGGCCAACTGGGGCCGCCAGCAGCCCGATGACTGGATGATCTTCCTAGGATCCCCCCAAGCAATTTCCGCCATCCCTGGCGCTGCTTCATCCACCTCTTCCACCCCCAGGTTGCCACCGTGACCCATCTGGCCGTGAGGGAACTGCCACTCTTCCCCCTGCCGGATGTGGTGCTGTTCCCCCAGGAAGTCCTGCCCCTGCATATCTTTGAGCCGCGCTATCTGATGATGCTGCGCTCCGTGCTGGAAACGGACCGGCGTTTTGGCGTGGTGCGCTGGGATCCCCAGAGCAAAACGATGGCGACCGTGGGCTGCTGCGCCGAAATCCTGCAGTGTCAGAGCCAGGACGATGACCGCAGCAACATCGTCACCCTGGGGCAGCAGCGATTCCGGGTGCTGGAAGTGGTGCGGGAAGCCCCCTTCCGGGTCGCCATGGTCAGCTGGATCGAAGACGAAAACGCCGACAGCCTCCAGCTACTCACCGATCTCGCCGCCGATGTGACCAAGGCCCTCAAGGATGTGGTCGATCTGACCGGCAAATTGCTGGGCAAACCGACCTCCCTACCCAGCGACCTGCCCGACCTGCCGCGGGAGCTCTCCTTCTGGATAGGCTCCCACCTCGGCGGTCCCGTTGCAGACCAGCAACAGGCCCTCCTGGAGATCACCGACACCGGCGAACGGCTTCGGCTCGAATACGACCTGCTCGACCAGACCCGGCGCCAACTGGCCGCTCGCACCGTGCTCAAGGACACCTTTCAACAGTTTGGTGAGCAGGGCCAAGGCCCAACCAGGGACGAGCTCGCCAACGACCTCGGAGAAGACCTCAGTGACGAGCTCATTGACGACCTCAATGACGAACTCAATGACGAACTCGGTGACGGCCGGGGCGATGGGGTTGGCGCCGATGAGGACTGGAATCGCTGAATTCTCCCCGTTTCGCTGCTCGACCGGCCCCAAGTTCCCCTGCCCATGCCCGCATCACCCCTCGTCCCCTGGCTGCTAATCGCGGCCCTGCTCTTGGTTCTGGGGCTGGCATTGCGGCTGTGGCAACGGCGCAATCGCCACTTCGTTAGCAGCGCCACCGTGGCCGCGGCCTACGACCGCTGGACCGCCGATCGGCTCCTGGAGCGGCTTTGGGGCGACCATGTGCACCTCGGCTATTACTTGCCGTCCAGGGGAAGGGCCAAACCGGCCGTCGATTTCCGCCAGGCCAAGGTGGACTTTGTCCATGCCCTGGTGCGCTGGAGTGGCCTCGACCAGTTGCCCCCCGGCAGCAAGGTGCTTGATGTGGGCTGCGGCATCGGCGGCAGCGCCCGAATCCTGGCCCGGGACTATGGCCTCGATGTGCTGGGCATCAGCATCAGCCCAGGCCAGATCCAGCGGGCCCGCGAACTCACCGATCCAGCCTTGAGCTGCCAGTTCGCGGTCATGGATGCCCTCGATCTCAACCTGGCCGATGCCAGCTTTGCAGCGGTTTGGAGCGTGGAGGCCGGGCCCCACATGCCCGATAAGCAGCGCTATGCCGACGAACTGTTGCGGGTGCTCGCCCCCGGAGGCCGCCTGGCCGTGGCCGACTGGAACCGGCGCGACCCGGCTGAGCGCCCCCTTGATCGCCGCGAGCGCTGGGTGATGCGCCAGCTGCTCGACCAATGGGCCCATCCAGAGTTCGCCAGCATCGCCGGCTTTGCGCGCAACCTTTTAGCTAGCCCCTATGGCAGGGGCGATGGCGGCGCCCAGGGCCCCCAACTGGCCGTCGAAACCGGTGACTGGACCGCAGAAACCCTTCCCTCCTGGATTGATTCGATCCTGGAGGGAATCCGTCGCCCGGGCCAGGTGCTCAGCCTGGGACCAGGCGCCGTATTGCAGGGGCTCAGGGAAACCCCCACCCTGCTGCTGATGCATTGGGCCTTCGCCACCGGCATGATGCAATTCGGCCTGTTTCGCGGCGTCAAACCCCCCGCCAACCGCGCTGGAATTTGATTCGATCTGCCTGCACTCCCCTAGTTACCAACCCCATTGACCTGATCGAGCGGATAGGCACCAAAGAAGGCCAGGTGCTGGCACAGGGGCTTGAGCACGGCCAGGGTCTCCTGTAGGGCATCCCCAGATCCTTCCGGCAACTCCAGGTCGACAAAGAAGATGTATTCCCCCATCTCCCGCTTGGACGGCCGTGATTCGATGCGGCTCATGTTTAGGCCCAGGCGGGCAAAACAGCCGAGAGCCTCCAACAGGGCGCCGGGCCGGTTCGAATGGAGCGAGAAGGCCAGGCTGGCCAGGGGGCCCTCCAGGGAACTGGCGCCCCGGTTGAGCAGCAGAAAGCGGGTGCAGTTGCCTGCCACATCATTGATCGGATAGGCCAAAACCTCCAGACCGTGCTTGCTAGCAGCCGGCAAGGAGGCAATCGCCCCCCGGAAACCACTGCCTGCCACCATGCGGGCCGCCTCCGCCGTGGAGGTGGTAGGCAGCTGCAGGGCCCGGGGCAGGTGGTCGCCCAGCCATTGGCTGCATTGGGCCAGGGCCTGGGGGTGGGAGAGCACCTCACTGATGGCCTCAATCGGGCCAGTGCCCACCAGGGCATGGCGGATCGGCAGCACCAGGGCCCGGGCCACCCGCAGCTCAGGGTGCTCCCAGAGGGCGTCGAGGCAGGCCGTCACCCCACCCTCCACGGAGTTTTCAACAGGAACCACGGCCGCGTCACAGCGGCCCTCGGCCAGGGCCTGGACCACGGCGCGAATGCCCACCTGGGGAAGCAACTGGGGCTCGGACCAAGCCTCCAGGGCCGCCAGCCGCACGGCGGCCTGCTCGCCATAGGTACCGGCCGGTCCGAGGAAGGCAAGACGCATGGGCGGAAACGGGGACCGGGCTCGATAGGATCATGCCGCGCCGGGCCCCAGTTATGCCTCTGGCATTCCGTGCCTGCCAACAGCTCCAATTACCTGTCGACAGCAATGCCGACCGCCTGCCCGCCTACCTCAACCAGGAGGATCGGGTGGTGGGCGCCCTGCTCGATTCCAGCCAGCTCCAGCCCCTGGGCCCCGGCCATTACCGCTATACGGTCACCAAACTGCAGGTGTTCCAACTGCAGATCCAGCCCATTGTTGAGATTGTGGCCATCACAAAGCCCCAAACCATCCTCTTAGAGGCACGGGATTGTGAATTGGAGGGCCTGGGGATTGTCGATGATTTTCGGCTCACCCTCGAATCCCACCTGGAAGCCACGGCCAGGGGCCTGGAGGGGGAAGCGCGCCTATCGGTGAGCGTCAGCCAGCCGCCCCTGCTACGACTGATCCCGGCAGGGGTGCTGGAGGCCACCGGCCGCACCCTGCTGGCCGGCATCCTGCTCAGCATCAAGAACCGGGTCGGCCAGCAACTTCTGGCCGATTTCAAGGCCTGGTGCCTGGAAACTCCGGCCTGAACAAGGTGTTCCGCCCGGGATCACCAGGAC
>NSII01000222.1 GCA_002737305.1 Synechococcus sp. Baikal-G1 | reverse complement strand
TCAGGCGGGTTCCCTGGCCAGACCGGATTGGTACGGCGTCGTTCCTTTCCTCCCAAGTCCCATCCCTCAGCCTCCCTCTCGGGGAGTGAAGTCCATGTCCAAGAAGCGCAAGCGCATCAGCCGTCGTCGTTTGGCCGGACAGCGCGTGCTGGCCCATGTCCCGACCCACAATCTTGAAACCGGAGATCACAAGCCGGTCACCGCTGCTCGCCGCTATATCGCCGAGTCGTCCCTGGTGGCACCAGCCCTACTGAACGTGCGCCGCAACGAGCACACCACCGATCGCTTCTTCTGGGGCGAGAAGGGCCTGTTCAGCGCCCAGTACGCCGAAGAGAACCACTTCCTGTTCCCATCCCTGCGCGCCATCGTCGATCGCATCGGTGAGGACGCCCTGTTTGCTGGCCTAGAAGCCATGGCCGCCGACGACTGGGAGGAAATGGAGGAGTACGAATACGCCTTCGTTTGAGCTTGTCGTCCAGGGTCCACTTGCCAGCCCGGCCCGCCTGATCCCTGCCCATGGATTGCGGGCACTTCAGCCGATCCCATGGCCTTGTTCCCCCTCGTTGGGGGGCAAGACCATGGGATTTTTTATGGCCCTTGTGTTGGTCCCTGGCCGGCTTGGCGCTCAGGCCGGCTCTGGATCGATAAACCGGCGGATCGCCGGCAGCAGCTCGGCATCGATTCCGTGCTGACCAGCCGTGCCGATCAGCTCCACCCTGGCCTGCTGCAGTTGGAGAAGCCGCAACAGCTCTTCGCTGGCCGCGTAGGGCACCACCGGGTCGTTCTTGCCATGGGTGAGCAGCACCTGGGCCATGGCCGGCTTGGCTTGCCAGCCCGGGTGGGGGTAGCCGCTGCAGGCAACGATCCCCGCCAAAGCCAGGTCGCTGCCCACATCCACGGCCATGGCCGCCCCCTGGGAGAAGCCGAACAGCACCGTCTGCTCCAGGGGCAGGCTGCGCCCTAGGGCCTCCAGGCGCGCCCGCAGGGCCAGCCGGGCCTGGGGCAGGTCCGGCCAGCTGCGGTTCTGCAGGTCATACCACTGGCGACCGGAACCGCCCGGATGGGGTTGGGGGGCCCGCAGGGCCACAAGTTGGCGCCGCTCGCCGCAGAGCTGCCGCCCCAGCTCGACCAGGTCATCGGCATCGGCGCCCCAACCGTGCAGCAGCACCAGACGTTTGGCGGCGGCCTTCGGCCCGCTTTGCAGGGCTTCGCCGACGGCTTGATCTCCTTGCCAGGTCTCCATCGGTTCCGGCGCGCCCGCGCATCGACTGGGCCCCATGCTGCTTGGTCCCAGGGCCCAGCCTGCGGGTTCCCTGGGGCGTTGGGCTCGCGGGCTTGCTGCGTAGGTTGGCCCCAGCCCCAGTGAGCGCGATGGCCCCTACGGCCCTTCTGAGTGTGTCGGACAAGCAGGGTCTGGTGCCCTTGGCGGAAGCCCTGCATCGGCTGCATGGCTTTCGGCTGCTCTCCAGTGGCGGCACGGCCTCGGCCCTGGAAGCGGCCGGGCTACCCGTGACCCGGGTGGCTGAGTACACCGGCGCTCCCGAAATCCTCGGCGGCCGGGTCAAGACCCTGCACCCCCGCGTCCATGGCGGCATCCTGGCCAAGCGCGACGACCCGTCCCACCAGGCCGACCTGGCCGCCCAGGCAATCGATCCGATCGATGTGGTGGTGGTCAACCTCTATCCCTTCCGTGAAACGGTGGCCGATCCCGCTGTGAGCTGGGCCACGGCGATCGAAAACATCGATATCGGCGGCCCAGCCATGGTGCGTGCCGCGGCGAAAAACCACGCCGATGTGGCGGTGCTCACCAGCCCAAGCCAATACGACGCCTTCCTGGCCGCCCTGGCCGCCGGCCGGGTCGATGGCGCCCTGCGCCGCCAGCTGGCCCTGGAAGCCTTCCGCCACACCGCCAGCTACGACAGCGCCATCAGCACCTGGATGGCCGCCCGCCCCGAGCTGGCCAATGCCGAAGGCTCCCCAATCGAGGAGCCCGCCCTTGGAGCAGGGGAACCCCTGCGCCTGGAGCTGCCCCTGCAGCAAGGCCTGCGCTACGGCGAAAACCCCCACCAGCCCGCCCGTTGGTACAGCCAGGGCGGCGCCGGCTGGGGCGGCGCCATCCAGCTCCAGGGCAAGGAGCTCAGCTACAACAACCTGATCGACCTGGAGGCCGCCCTGGCGACCGTGCGGGAGTTTGGCTACGGCCCAGCCGGCTCCGCCGGGGAGCCCAACCCTGGGCTACCTGCAGCCGTGGTCGTCAAGCACACCAATCCCTGTGGCGTGGCCACGGGGGCCGATCCGGCCGGGGCCCTGGGCCGGGCCCTTGATGCCGATCGGGTCTCGGCCTTCGGTGGCATCGTCGCCCTCAATGGTTTGGTGGATGCCGCCGCGGCCAGCCAGCTCACCAGCCTGTTCCTGGAATGCGTGGTGGCGCCGGCCTTCAGCCCCGAGGCGCGCCAGTTGCTGGCGGCCAAGCCCAACCTGCGGCTCCTGGAACTGGCTCCGGCCGCCCTGGCCCTGGCCTCGGGGGTGCAGCTGCGCAGCCTGCTGGGCGGGCTGCTGGTGCAGGACCTCGATGACGAGCCGGCCCAGGAGGACGGCTGGCAGGTGGTGAGTGCCCGCCAGCCCAGCGGCGCCGAACTCGACGACCTGCGCTTCGCCTGGCGCCTGGTGCGCCACGTGCGCTCCAACGCCATCGTGGTGGCCGCCGCGGGCCAGAGCCTGGGGATTGGTGCTGGCCAGATGAACCGGGTCGGCTCGGCCCGTCTGGCCCTCGAGGCAGCCGGGGAGCGGGCCCAGGGGGCCGTTTTGGCCAGCGATGGCTTTTTCCCCTTCGATGACACGGTGCGCCTGGCGGCCTCCTGTGGCATCGCGGCGGTGATCCAGCCGGGCGGCAGCATGCGCGATGGCGACTCGATCAAGGCCTGCGATGCGCTGGGCCTGGCGATGGTGACCACCGGCCGGCGCCACTTTTTGCATTAATCCCGGCATTAAGCCCTGCCAGCGGCCCTTCCTGAGCCCTGTCGTCGTCCTGAATGGGTCTGTGGTTGGCCACGCCAGGGCCGGGCGGCCTGGGCGGGCAGTAGCTTCGCCTCCATTGCCGAGTGCCCCCATGCCGGAAGCCCTAGCCTTCAATCTCAACTTCCTCCATCCGCTGCTGATGTGGGGGCTGCTGGCCCTGTCGGGCTATTCGATGTTTCTTGGCATCAAGGCCAAGAAAACCCGCACCGCCGAACCGGAAGACCGCAAGGCCTTGATCAAGGGCCAATACGGCCGCCGCCACTTCCAGCTCGGCAGCATCGTGCTCGCCGTGATGGTGCTCGGCACCTTCGGCGGCATGGCCGTCACCTACCTCAATAACGGCAAGCTGTTTGTCGGCCCCCACTTGCTGGTGGGGATTTCGATGACGTGCCTGATCGCCCTTGCCGCCTCCCTGATCCCGCTGATCCAGCAGGGCAACCTGATCGCCCGCAAGATCCATGTGGGTCTGAATATGGGCCTGATGACCCTGTTCCTCTGGCAGGCCGTCACCGGCATGCAAATCGTCAACAAGATCTGGACAAGCCGCGCCTGACCTAGCCCAGGTCGCCAGCCGGTGCTGCAGCCCCTGGCTGGCCATCCCCCCACCCCAGAGGCCCTTTAGCCAAGCAATCAGAACTGGGCCCGCTGGGGTGGCGGGCAGGCCAGATTGTGGCAGGCGTGGAAATCTTCCTGCACCTTCCAGGTGAGCTTGCGGGACACCTGGCGCACGATCTGGCGTAGCAGGTGGTCGCCGCTGGTCTGCACCAGGCTTTCCGGCAGCAGGGTGATCACGCTAGGCAGCTTGATCCACACGCTCAGGTCCAGCTCCCAGCGCACCAGGGTCAGGGCCGTATCTTCGCCCGCCTGGTCGAGCCGCAGGGAGGCGTTGAACTCCACGTCGTAAAGCTCCTGGAGCTTGCTCTCCCCGGCCGCCTGGGGCGCGGTCACGATGCGGTAAACGCCGGCGCTCTGGGGGAGGAGTTCTAGGCCGATGGTGGGTTCCACCTCAAAGCCGAAGTTGCCGAAGCGCCCCAGGGTGAGCACGTAACCGTTGCGGCCGAGGGGATCAACCCGCATCGGTGCCGCGCAGCGGCGGAACCAGCCCTCATGGCAGTCGAGATAGGCCTCCACCGTGGCGGCCGGCGCTTCCATCTCCATGAGGTCGCTGAAATGGCTGCTGTAGCAGCGCAGCTTCGGGTCGGCGCTATCGCGCAGCAGACCCGGGAGCTCAGCGGCGGCAATCGGAGGGGAAAGGGAGGTGGTCAAAGGGATCGCAGACTCCTCAACGCCCGCAGGCGCAATCGATGAACCAATGTAAAGCCAGGGCCTGATTGGCTTGGCAGCAAATGCGACAGCGCCCGTTGGCCAATGGGTGCTGTCCCATTGGCCGGCGTCTGCGTTGCCACCTCAGGTAGCACTGAGATCCATCAGGCGATGGATCACATCCTCCACGACCCGGTCCGGGGTGGAGGCGCCGGAGGTGATCCCCACCCGCAGGGGGCCGGCCGGCAGGAAGGGCTCCAGGAGCTCCAGCTCGGCGCCAAGCGGCTTGTGCTCGATGCGGTTGCCCGGTCCGATCCGCTCGGGCGTGTCGATGTGGAAGGAACGGATGCCGCGGCTTTCGGCGATTTCCTGCAGGTGGGTGGTGTTGGAGGAGTTGTAGCCGCCGATCACCACCATCAGGTCGAGCGGTTCGTCCACCAGGGAGATGATGGCGTCCTGGCGCTCCTGGGTGGCATCACAGATCGTGTTGAAGGCCAGGAAATGCTCCTGGAGTTCCTGGGGGCCGTAGCGGCGCAGCATCGTGCGCTCGAACAGCCGGCCGATTTCTTCGGTTTCGCTCTTGAGCATGGTGGTCTGGTTGGCAACGCCGATGCGGACCAGGTCCCGGTCGGGATCGAAGCCTGGTGAGCAGGCCTGGGCAAAACGGGCCATGAAGGCGTCGCGATCCAGGGCCAGTCCCTGGCCGTCCCCTGCGGGGCTGGCATCAGCGCCCTCGCCAGCGCCGCTGGCGAGGATGTAGTTGCTCACCATCTGGGCCTCGGCCAGGTCGAGCACCACCAGGTAGGTGCCGGCAAAGGAGCTGGTGGCGAGGGTTTCCTCGTGCTTCACCTTGCCGTGAATAACCGAGGTGAAGGCATGCTTCTTGTGCTTCTCCACCGTGTTCCATACCTTCGAGACCCAGGGGCAGGTGGTATCGACGATGTGGCAGCCGCGCTCGTTGAGCAGCTGCATCTCCTGCACGGTGGCACCAAAGGCCGGCAGGATCACCACGTCGCCGCTGGCCACATCGGAAAAGTCCTTCACCCCTTCCTCCACCGGGATGAACAGCACATCCATCTCGCGCAGATGGTCGTTCACCGAGGGGTTATGGATGATCTCGTTGGTGATCCAGAGCCGTTCGGTGGGGTAATGGCGGCGGGTTTCGTAGGCCATGGCCACGGCCCGCTCCACGCCCCAGCAGAAGCCGAAGGCCTCGGCCAGCTTGACGCTCAGGCGCCCGTGCTCGAGGGAGTAGCCGTTTTCGCGGATCTTGGCGACTAGGTCGCTCTGGTAGGCCTGCTCCAAGCTGCCAGCCACTTCTTCGGCGCGGCCGAAGCCGCGGCGGTTGTAGCGCTCTGAGTGGTGCAGCGATCGCTTGAAGGCATGGGTATCCACAGGGCTGATCACGGCTTGCGGCAACTCTATGGGGCCCGGCTGACCGGCTGCCGTCCCCAGCCTTCAGACCGTTAACGCGCCTGGCCAAGCAAAAGCCCCCGGGGGGAACCGGGGGCTAGGGGCCCCAGGGGGGCGGGGGCTTGAACGCAAAGGCTCAGGCTTCAGATCGCCGCATCACCCCGTTCGCCGGTGCGGATGCGGATAGCGGTTTCCACGGGCATCACGAAGATCTTGCCATCTCCGATTTCACCGGTGCGAGCGGCTGCGGTGATCGCTTCAATCGCCACTTCCACCTTCTCGTCGGTCACAACGATGGTGAGTTTCACCTTCGGCAGGAAGTCGACAGTGAACTCATTGCCGCGGTAACGCTCCACCTGACCCTTTTGGCGGCCGAAACCGCGGGCATCACAGACAGTGAGACCAACAATGTCAACGGCCACGAGAGCCGTTTTAACGGCATCGAGCTTGGAGGGACGAATGAGTGCGGTGATTTGTTTCATGGGTGCCTCAGTATGTCATCGGATCGTAGGCTTCTTCGCCGTGGGCAACGAAGTCAAGGCCGCGCTCCTCATCCTCAGGGGTCACCCGCAGGCCCACCACGGCTCCAACCACCCAGAGAATGATCGCCGTGCCTAGGCCAACGAATCCGTAGGTGATCAGCACGGCTTTCAGCTGGGCGATGCACAGGGCTGCATTGCCACCGGCGGCAAGGATCTCGGCCGATTTGGGGAAGTAATCGGCAGGCACTAGGGCTGGAACTGCCAGGGCCCCGGTGAGGATGGCGCCAATGGTTCCACCGATGCCGTGGACCATGAAGGCATCGAGGGAGTCATCGAGTTTGATCGATGACTTCACTTGAACCGCAATGAAGCAGGCGGCCGCAGATGCGGCTCCAATCAAGAGCGCCTGGGGCATGTAGACGAAACCGGCCGCAGGGGTAATGCCCACCAGGCCAGCTACGGCTCCGGTAGCAGCACCAACCGCCGTTGGTTTGCCATCTTTGAACCATTCGATCAGGCACCAAGCCAACATCGCTGCTGAGGCGGATGCGGTAGTTGTCAGGAAGGAAAGACCGGCGCCCTTGGCAGCGAAGTAGCTGGCGCCGTTGAAGCCAAACCAGCCAAACCAGAGCAGGCCGGCACCCAGCAGGATGAACGGCACGTTGTGGGGAGGACGCTTGCTTTCGGGGAAGTTGGTGCGGGGACCCACAATCGCTGCCGACACCAGGGCTGCCACACCGGCGGCAATGTGAACCACCGTGCCGCCGGCGAAATCGATGGCGCCGATTTCACCAAAGGGACCGATGTAGCCGCCACCCCAAACCATGTGGCACATGGGGCAGTAGATGAAAATGCTCCAGAGCAGCGAGAACCAGAACCAGGCCTTGAAGTTGATGCGCTCAACGACCGCGCCAGAAATCAGGGCCGGAGTGATGATCGCAAACATGCCCTGGTACAGGGCAAAGGAGCTGGCGCTGATGTTGAAACCGTCGGCGAGGGGGGCCGAGCCATCAGGCCCTCCCACCCCGTTGAGCCACATGAACTCAAGACCGCCGATGAAGGGGCTCTTGAAGCTGAGGCCAAAGGAGAGGCTGTAGCCGATCACGACCCAGGCCACCCCGATGAGCCCCATCAGGAAGAAGCTCATCATCATCGTGTTGAGCACGTTCTTGGCGCGGGTGAAGCCGCCGTAGAAGAACGCCAGGCCCGGGGTCATCAACAGCACCAGGGCCGACCCCATCAGCATCAGCAGGGTGTCGGCGCCGTCGGTGACCGCCTTGGCCAGGGCCGCATGGGCGGAACCAGCCATCAGGGGGACAAGGCCGGCACCAGCGGCCAGCAGGATCACGGCATAGCGCCGCAGTTGGGGCTCCTGAACGCCGGCCAGAACCCGGCTGCGGAATTGATCAAAAGTGGCAAGCGGTGTTTGTCCACC